>JAQTVW010000017.1 GCA_028706655.1 Dehalococcoidales bacterium
GCTTCGTATTCCATCGCCTGGTAGACCGCCTTGAAGCTGTTCATGTTCTTCACCTCTACCTTGGTGAGGAACTCGGTAGTGTTCTCCGGCCGGATGCTGATGTTGGCATCGCAGCGGAAGCTGCCTTCCTCCATGTTGCCGGTAGACACGCCGAGATACTGGAGGATGCTGCGCAGCTTGATAAGATACTGGCGGGCTTCTTCCGGCGAGCGCAGGTCGGGTTCGCCGACAATCTCCATCAGCGGCACCCCTGAACGGTTGACATCGACCAGGCTGTAATCTTCTCCGCCGGGTCCGGCGCGGTGCAGCAGCTTGGCGACATCTTCTTCCAGGTGCACGCGGGTGATACCAATTTTCTTTTTAACGCCGTCGGCTTCAATCATGAGCCAGCCTTTTTTGGCGATGGGCTCATCGAATTGGGAAATCTGGTATCCTTTCATCAGGTCGGGATAGGGATAGTTCTTGCGGTCGAACTTGGTATGCTCCGAGATAGTGCAGTTGAGCGCCAGTCCGGTCATGATGACGAACTCGACCGCCTGTTTATTGATGACGGGCAAAACACCGGGCATGCCCAAGCACACCGGGCAGACGTGAGTATTGGGCGGCGTGCTGGCGTAATCGGAACTGCAGCGGCAGTACATTTTGCTTTTCGTCAGCAGCTGGGCGTGGACCTCCAGCCCGATGACAGTTTCGTAGTTCATAGCTTGTTCCTTGAAGGCTAACCCATTTAGTATAACAACAATAGCTGCGAGTGACAAGAATGACAATTGAATAACCTCTTCCTATCTTCTTTGCCATAGGAATAGAGTTGCATTGATTGTCATTCTGAGGAGTGGAATGACGAGGAATCCGTGCCTGTCACGAGTAATACGGATTCTTCGCTTGCGCTCAGAATGACAGATAAGAGATTGCTTCATCGCTGGGACTACTCGCAATGACAGGTGTCTTTCCTTTTGAAAATTTGGGACTAAGAGAGATTTTCTGACTGTTTGCGCTTGACCTCATGTTGCGGGTAGAATACACATGAGCAATAATCCGCTGAATAAAGGAGCGAACATGAGCAAGTTTGTTAGTGATGAGTTTGAAAAAGTGACCACCTGGAAACCCGGCATGAGTTGGGAAGTCGCCATCCAGGAGTTGTACCGGCGCCGCGAGATTGCCCGGCAAATGGGCGGCACAGAGCGTGTCGAGCGCCATCATCAGCAGGGAAAGCTCACCATCCGCGAGCGTATCGAGCGCCTGGTGGACAAGGATACCTTTTTCGAGGCTGGCTCTCTCATGGGCAAGGGCAAATATGACAAGAACTTCGATCTCGTCGGTTTTACCCCGGCGGCTTATGTCCAGGGTTTCGCGCAGATAGACGGGCGCACGGTCGCCGTCGGCGGCAACGACTTCACCATCAGCGGCGGCAGCCCGGCCGGGATCGAAAAGCACTCCAACTGGTTCATGCAGCCGATGGCATATCAATACAATATTCCCCTGGTACAGTTTTCGGACGGGGCGGGGGCGAGCGCCGCGAACTATGAGGAAGAAGGCCGGATGGCTTTGAATCCCGGGTCTTTGTGGTGGTATGACGTGCAATTGCTCAAGCGGGTGCCGATGGTCTCGGCGGTGGTCGGCTCCACGGCAGGGCATGTAGCGGGGCGTACCATATTCAGCCATTTCTCCGTGATGGTCAAGGGCATCGGGCAGATCTTTCCGGCCGGACCGCCGGTAGTCGCGCGCGCCCTTGGCGAGAATATCCAAAAGGACGACCTCGGCGGCGCCAGAATGCACGCCCGCGAGACCGGCGTCATCGATAACGAGGCTGAGGACGAAGACGATTGCTGCCGGCAGATCCGCGATTTCTTAAGCTACATGCCGGACAACGTGTGGCAGGCGCCCGGCCGGGTTGACCTGGGCGACGACCCCAACCGCCGGCTGGATGACATCATGAGCATTGTGCCCATTGATCGCAAGAAACCATACAACATGTACAAGGTCATCGAACGGCTTGCCGACAAGGGCAAGTATTTCGAGATGCGGCGTTTTTATGGAAGGGCGATTATCACCGCATTTGCCCGTATGGATGGGTACGTCGTCGGTATTCTTGCCAGCAATCCCAACTTCTTAGGCGGCGCTCTCGATGGTAAGGCCTCGCAGAAAATGGCCCGCTTTGCTGATATCTGTACCCTGTTCAATATCCCGGTCGTCGTCCTTTCCGACGTGCCCGGTTTCATGATCGGCAGCGAATCCGAGAAGGAAGGCACCATGCGCTACGGGATGCTCGCATTAATGGCGGCGCAGGAAGCCACGGTGCCGAAGGTGCAAATCTCCCTGCGTAAAAACTACGGCGTTGGCGGTGATGCGATGTGTAGCTTCGATTGCTACATCGCGCTTGACCTGAAGCTGGGCTGGCCGAGCGGGGAGTGGGGCGCTATCCCGGTGGAAGGCGGTGTGGCAGCGGCTTACCGGCGTGAGATTGAATCCGCCGCCGATCCGGAAGCGAAGCGGCGCGAGCTGGAAGGCAAACTGGTGGGCGTACGCTCGCCGTTCCGCGCGGCGGAAGCCGGTGACTGTATTGATATCATCGACCCGCGCGATTCCCGAGCCATTATCTGCCGGTTTATCAAAGCAATGCAGCCCACGTTGAAGAGACACGCAGAAGTGGCGGAAAAGCGAAGCGTCAGACCGTAAGAAAAAAATCCCTCTCCTGTCTCTCTTTTACAAAGGGAGAATCTATCAAGTTTCCCTCTTTGAAAAAGAGAGACTAAGGGAGAGTTCAATAGGGGTATAAAAAAGAGGGGGCTTTTTAAGCCCCCTCTCGTGTTATTTGCTAAACAAGCCTATAGCTACGATATCTGTAGTTTGCGTTTTCGTCAGAGATGTTATATTTCAGCATGAGTGCTTCAGTCTCTTGATTTAAAACCAATGCTAGTTTTTCTAGCATTTTAATTGCTTTGGCGCGTTCAATGATATTTTCCTGTTTGTTAGAAGCAAGGGCTTCTTGCATATTAGCAAGCGCTTTGTGAATCTGGTCAAGATATACGAAGCCAGCTCTCAGATGTGCTTGAAGCCATGGGAATTCGTATTTGTGGAAGATTTCATTGATATTTGTTTGAATGCCCTTAAGATTTGCCATAGCTTGGGGTAGTTCGCCTGCAAAGGTCTGAATATTTGCAAGTGTTGTTTCGTTATTAAAAGCTGGCATGGATGTGATTATGGAACGTAGAGTTTGATGAAATTCGATTGAATTGAAAGCGCGAAAAGCTTCTACAACAAGAGGTTGCGTGTAAGTATCGGGTATTTCTATTACGTGTTCTTGATGAAACAGATTGCGGCGAGATATCGTACTATCAATACGGAATGACAAATAGGGTATTACTTTAGAAGATACCTCCAACTCGAAACAGACCGATTGTCCAGGATAGAGTATCTCTCCTTGTTGACGTTCGGACTCAGTAAATTCGGAGAATTGCTGCCCGCTAACGCGCTCATATCTGGTTGTTGAAAGCTGCTGGGCTTTTTCATCACTGTGCCACGGGATATCATCAAATTTTATTGTTGATTCAGGTCTGCGTATTTGCATATTGAGCCTGGTAGGTGAGATTGAGTTTGGATTAGCGATACTCAATCCAACCCCCGTAAAGACTATTCTCGGCCACCCTATCGTAGGAGCGGTATTACTAGCTGTAATCTTTATTTTATGGTGCGAAATATTTGGTTTTCCAATCACAGGTACTGGTTCACCGACTTCTACTTGTGTCATGAGGTATTTCTGAAATGTTTTATAGTAGGCTAGTTCATCAACTGTCTCCGTCATCGGATTATTCATAACAAATTTTCCTCCTTCTGTCGTGAACAATAATTTAACATAAATTATATTAAGATACAAGGAGTTGACGGCTCTTTTTAGGAATCAGACATAAATAAAAGAGGGGGCTTTTAGCCCCCTCTCGTGTTTTAACTGAGAACTACCTGTTAGGTCGAGCGGATTTCCTCACGCATAAACTTGATGTACGAGATAGCGAAGCAAATTGCCGTCAGGGCGATGAGGCTTACGATGTGCGGCCAGACTGTCAGCAGGCTCTGCCCTACGGAAAGAGCGCTTGTCGGCAGGAATGGGTCGTTGGTATTCATGGTCACGTTCAACATCTGCGCCATCGTACGCGCGCTGGGCACCAGCAGCACTGTCGCGGATTCCCAGAACAGGGAGATTGGCGATACCTGCATCACGATATATCCTGCCGTACCGCCGAGATTGGCGAACAGCGGAATCGCGAACAGGAAGATGAAGAAGATCCACATGGCAATCGAAGCCAGCGCCGAGGTTGCCACTCTGGTGAAGAAGATGGAGAATAGAATGGATAAACCCAGCCAGAAAGACCCGTAGACCACACCCACGATGACGAAGAAAATCAGCCGGAGCGCTTCTTCGGCACTCGGCGGAATGCCGATGAGCCGCAGTCCCACGCCGCCGACCACCAGCACTACGCTAGACAACATCACCGCAATGGTCACCATCCCGGCGAGGAACTTGCCGTTGACCACGGCATCGCGGTAGATAGATTGGGACATCAGGCGGCTAAGGGTACCGCTGTTTTTTTCACTGTTGATGGCATCAAATCCCAGAGCGATGCCGATGACCGGCAGGAAGAAAACGAAGAACATGATAAACAACGGCAGCGATTCGTCACCTGAAGTGGTATAGAGCTTGAGAAAGACGAAACGCGTATCGGATACCGTGAGCTTGATGTACTGGGCGTCCATGTAGATTGCGAAAATGGCCACCGCAAAAGCGATGGCAAACAGGATTAAGAATCGCCAGCGGGTGAAGTCATCCGCCAGCTCCTTCCTGAAGACTTCCATCATTCCTTGCATTATTGCTCCTCCGAATATTTCAGATAGATGTCTTCCAGGGCATAACTCTGAATATTCATCTGGACGAGTAAACCGTTGCTGTCCACAACCGCCCGGGCAATCTGGGGGCGCAGGTCGGTCTGGGCTGTGACCACCAGCGAGTCTTCAGTACGTTCCACATTAGTCACCCCCGCAATCTTGCGGATGGCTTCTATGATAGCGGCCGTGATTTCCGTCAGTTTGACTTCAATGCGGAACTTGCCGCCGCTGAACGCCTGTCGGCCCAGGTCTTCCACCCCACCCTCAACCACGATTTTGCCTTTTTGCATGATGCCGACGCGGGTGCAGATCTGCTGCACCTGCCGCAACTGGTGAGAGCACATGATAATCGTCATGTTGCGCTCTTTTGCTATTTTATCGATAAGTTCAAGTAACTGGTGAACGCCTTTGGGGTCGATGCCGCTGGTCGGCTCATCCAGAATGGCGACCTTCGGCTCTTTTACCAGTACATCGGCGATACCGAGGCGCTGTTTCATGCCTGCGGAGAACTGGCCAACCGGCTGCAAGGCAACCTTGCTGAGCCCTACTTCTTCAAGCGCTCCGGTTACTCTTTTATCAACCTGTGATTCCGGCAGCCCGTTGAGACGGGCAGTGTACGTGAGGTTATAGAACGCCGAAAGGTCTTCGTAAAAACCGAGCCTTTCCGGGACATAGCCGGTTATGCGCTTGACCTTGAGCGGCTCTCTGGTGCAGTTGAAACCGCCGATAGTCGCCGTTCCTGAGGACGGCTGCGTCAGCCCGAGCAGCATCAGAATCGTCGTCGTCTTGCCGGCGCCGTTCGGACCGAGGAAGCCAAACCTCTCCCCTTCGGCGATTGTCAGGTTCAGTTTATCGACGACAACCTTTTCGCCGTATTGTTTGGTGAGATTTTTGGTCTCAATTATGGGTGCATTCACGTTTCTACCGCCTGCCTAACTGCCGGAACATGAAGACCAGCCCTGCGATAACCAGCAGGACGATGATAACACCTACCCAGCCCCATACGGTGGGCGTGAGTACCGTGACTCTGAGTTCGATGTCCCGCTTGCCAACCTCTTTGCCGAAGCTGCTGATAGTGAGCATGTAGTCTCCGGGGACAACCTGCCGGGGCGGAATGACGATGACATCTATTTCGCTGGCGTAGCCGGTATCAACCTGGGCAACATCTTCCGGTACGAATTTGACATCCCAGCCTTCCGGTTTGGTTGCCAGGAAAGTAACATTGGTTACCGAGGTAGAGCCGGTGTTCTGGATACGGGTGGCGAGGTGATTTTCCTTACCGGCGGTCGCTTCCATATCAAGCCTGCCGGAGGTAGTGTAGAACGCGAACAGGTACTTGGCGATAACCTTGGCGGTAAGTTCGACGCTTGCTTTAATGGTGCCATCAGTAGAGGTTGCCGTCAGGGTTGCTTTATACAAGCCCGGTTCCGGCATTTCTCCGATGAGAGGGGACATTTTAACGGTAATCGTCTCGGAAACTTCTGGCTCTACGCCGATTGCCGAGATGTTCTTCTGGGGATAGCCGCCCAGGACAACCGCTTGCCACTGCGGCAGGTCTTCATTGACGGCAAGAGCGAAGCTCTTGGAGCCGGGGCCCGACCATCTGAGGAGGACCTCAAAATCGAACTCGTCGCCGGACCTGCCTTCGAAGATAGGGAATTTGGTGACAAGCTCAAGGGTGTTGGGTGTTGTCGTGGGTGTGGTTTGCGCTGCCACCGGGCTGACAACCAGGGTGACCAGCATGATCACCAGCATCATCATACCGACGGCACGCCTGAATACTGTGGAACTGCTCATAGAAAATCTCCTTTTCCTGTGAAAGATATTGAATATCCCCCAGCCGATAGGCTGAAGGGTTATTTTAACTACGTATTATAGGGCATTGTGAAAAGCCAGGTCAAGCCCGAATGTTTCACATCCTCCGCCTCCCCTATTTCTGATTGTATCATACAGCCGCGATTCTTTACCAAATTAGCCGGATTCTGCTGGTTGCCGGGTAACTGGTATCCTGCTGATTGCCTTAATAATAATCTAAACAAGATGAACAGAAGATGAACTTGGAAACGAAGAATATTCCTCCTTATTTTCTGGCTGGTCTGCCGTGAATATGGTAGAATTTCTCTAATCGGGAGGATGTGACATGGCGAACGGATATGAGATAAATGAACTGAGCAAGACGGAATCGTGGCGGATGTTCCGCATCATGGGGGAATTCGTCGAAGGTTTTGACCGTTTGTCCAACATCGAACCGGCGGTAACTATATACGGGTCGGCGCGGCTTAAGCCGGAAGACCCGCTGTATATCCGGGTAGAGGAAGTCGCCTTCCGGCTGGGGCAACTGGGTTTCTCAATTATCACCGGCGGCGGTCCCGGCGTAATGGAAGCGGCGAACAAGGGCGCGGCGCGCTCCGGCGTGGCGTCCGTCGGTCTGAATATTGAACTGCCTGATGAACAGGTCTGCAATGCCTATGCGACAAAATCAGTCACCTTCCATCATTTCTACGTCCGCAAGGTGATGCTGGTCAGATACGCCAGCGCCTTCATCGTCATGCCGGGCGGACTGGGTACCTTGGACGAGTTGACTGAAGTGCTCACCCTTATCCAGACGCACAAGATAAAACCTTTCCCGGTGATATTGTTCGACAGTGAATACTGGAACGGCTTCATCGACTGGATGAAGTCAATGTCACTCGCGAAGCAGTATATTTCACCGGAAGATTTGAACCTGCTGATCGTCAGCGACAGCCCGGAAGAAGTGGTCAATACGGTGCAGACCTGGTATGTCAAGCAGGAAGTCGCCGGGCGCAAGGCGGTGCAGCGCTGAACGCTGCTGCTACTTCAATTCAGCCAGTTTCTTTTTAATATCGCTGAGCTGTTTCAGGTGTGCTTTTTCCTCTCCGATTATCCGGTCGATAACAGTCTGTGTGTGTGCCGGCACCATTCCCCGCATTTCGTAGTAAAAAAGGATGGAATCTTTTTCGGCTTCGATGCCCAGCTCCAGCGCTTCGATATCGCTGCCGACTCGGCTTGCCAGTTCGCTGCTGGTCAGTTCATCGGAAAAGACGGCGCTGTCGACCAGCGCCTGCAGATAGCCCTGGTATTCCTCACTATCCGCACCCGGAATCTTCGCCAGTTCGGCTTTGCCTGCCATGTCCCGGAAGGTTTTGGCGTGCTGTTTTTCCATGTCCGCCAGGTAGCGGAACACCGCACGGGCATCGGTATTTTCGGTCGTGCGGGTCATTGTATCGTAGAAGGCGATACCGCAGTTTTCAATATTAATCGCGATGTTGATAAGCTCCCCGCCGGAAAAGGTAATGGACATGTGCAGCCCTCCTTATTATTGTGAATAAATATTAAAATGGTATACCGAAAGCCCCGATGGCAAAGATAACGTGTACTATAACGGATGCTCCGAATACCCACCAGAGATAGCAATGATAGCCGTAGAAACGCTTATAGGTAGCGTTCTGCAGCCACTTCTTGCCGATGGAAGACATCGGCAGGCAGCGGCAGGTGATGAGCAGGAAAACGAACAGCAGTGCGTTTACAATGCCCAGTATAAAGACGATTCTTATCCCGATAAGCGAGGTAAAAATATTCAAAGCCGTCCTCCCTGTATCGCGTTAGACTTCAATCAGAATGTTGCCGTTTTCGATGTTCACCGGGTAAGATATGATGCCTCGGGGCGGCTTCACGAACCTGGCGAGCGCGCTGACGAACCCTTTACCGGTCAGCCAGCGTACATTGTGCCCATCGGTGATGTCATACTGGGAGCCGTGCCGCGGGCAGGTGACGATGGTGCCCTCGAGCTTCCCCCGCGAGAGGTCGCCGCCCATGTGAGCGCAGATACTATCGGTGGCGTAATATTTTTCGCCTACCCTTGCCAGGAGAATCTCGCGGTTGGCGATAGAAACCCTTTTCATGGCTCCGTCCGCCAGTTCTCCGACTTTACCCAACGTGACGATGGTACCCATTTCTCACCTCTGGGAGAGCTGATTTTCAACAGTGAAATTTGTCCCCATACTAAACTGAAAATCGGGCTATTGTCAAATAGAACCGCGTGTTTTGACACGGCTGATAGGAATATATTATCCTTAAACTAAGGGGAAAGATTAAACCCGAAGAAGGAGGTACGAAGAGGTACAATGAGGACTGGTGAACAATATCGCAAAGGGCTTGCCAAACTAAAAGATAATGTCTACATGAATGGTAAGCTTGTCAGCCGCGACGACCCTGTCCAGGAGGGTGCGGTCAATGTCATGGCAGCCACCTTTGATTATGCCCTGGACCCGGAATTCAAAGGCATCGGCACCGCCAAGTCTCACCTGACCGGCGAGACCGTCAATAGATTTACCCATATTCATCACAGCATGGAGGACCTGCTCAACAAACAGAAGATGACGAGACTTTTCTCCCAGGAACTCGGCGGCTGCGTCGCCCGCTGCATGGGCATAGATGCGACCAACGCCCTTTCCGTCGTCACCTATGAAGCCGACCAGAAGTACGGCACCGAGTACAACAAGAGGTTCCTCAACTGGCTGAAGCGCGTCCAGAAAGAAGATGTCGCCTGCGTTTGCGGCCAGACCGATGTCAAGGGCAACCGCCCCTGGCGTCCCCATCAGCAGAAAGACCCGTCCCTGTATGTCCGCGTCATCGAAAAGACCAAGGACGGCATCATCGTGGAAGGCGCCAAGGCGCACAACTCCTTCTCCTCCTGCGTCGATGAGGACATCATCATTCCCACCCGCCATCTGACCGATGAAGACAAGGACTGGGCAGTCGCTTTCAGCGTCCCGGCCGATGCCGAGGGCATGACCCTGATTAACGCCGCCTTCTCGCCGCCCAAGCGCAAGAAGCTGCAGGCCCCATACTCCAAAATGGGCGCGACCCACTCCATCACGGTATTCGACAAGTGCTTCGTGCCGTGGGAGCGCGTCTTCATGTGCGGCGAGCCGGAATTTGCCGGTAAACTCGCGCTGCTCTTCGCGCTGTTCCATCGCCACAGCTACACCGGCTGCAAAGCCGCCCTGTCCGAGATTATGCTCGGCGCCACCGCGCTGGCAGCGGACTACAACGGCATCGCCAACGCACAGCATGTCCGCCACAAGCTGGCCGACATGATTTCCGTAGTCGAGCTTATCTACGCCGCGGGCATCGCCGCGGGCGTCAACCACACAGTAGCCCCGTCCGGCACCTATGTCCCGGATACCAACTACTGCAACGTCGGCCGTATGCTCGCCGGCGAGAGCATCTACGAAGAGTACATGGACCTGGCGGCAATTGCCGGCGGTCTGTCCGCCACCCTGCCGCCCGAGGCCGACTTCGAGAACCCGAAAACTAAAGATATGCTCAACCGCTATATCATGCGCAACCCGGATGTCTCCACCGAGGACACGCATCGCGCGTTCCGTCTCTTCCAGGACATCATGGCGTCCCACTGGGGCGGCCATAAACTCATCGATGCGCTCCATGGCGGCGGTTCTCCGGTCATCGAGAAAGTCGGTATCTATCGCGACTTCAACCTCGATCATTCCAAGAACATCGCCAAGAGGCTCGCGGGTATCAAGACGGATGCCAACGACCCGAAGGGCGAACTCAACCGCCTGACCCACGCCTTTATCTAGACCTTACCTGTAAAGAAACACGAAGCGGGCAGCCGAAAAGCTGCCCGCTTTCTTTTTAGATTTAACTTATTTGCCTTACAGTGTCCGGTAGTAGAAGCCGGCTTTTTGTGCTTCGTCGTAGTTGAACATGCCGCGCACATCAATCAGCACCGGGGCGCTGTTCTGCAGGGCTTTCAGGTCTTTCAGCCCGAGGTTGCGGAAGGCGCTGTGCGTCACCGCGAGGATGATGGCATCCACTTTATCTTTCCTGGCCTCATCCAGGCTCTTGAGCAGTTTAATAGCGAAATGTTCTTTGAAGCCTTCCGGGTCGAGCAGCGGGTCGAAACCGAGCACCTCGGCGCCGTAATCCTTAAGCTCCCGCGCCATCTCCGGCACCGGGCTCTCGCGGATATCGGGGACATCTTCTTTATAAGTCAGCCCCATGATGAGCACCCGCGACCGCTTGATAACCTTATCGGCATCGTTGAGAGCTTTGATTGCCATTTCCGCGACGTGCTTGGGCATGGAATCGTTGATGGCGCGGCCGGCGAGGATAACCTGCGAGTGGTAGCCGAGTTCCCGCGCTTTGTAGACGAGATAATAGGGGACGACCGGGATGCAGTGCCCGCCGACCAGCCCCGGCAGGTAGCGGTGGAAGTTCCACTTGGTCGCGGCGGCATCCAGTACGTCTTCGGTTCGCAAGCCCAGTTTTTCAAAAATCAACGAAAGTTCATTCATCAGGGCGATGTTAAGGTCGCGCTGGATATTCTCGATGAGCTTGGCGGCTTCGGCGGTCTTGATATTCCGTGCGACGAATATCTTGCCGGCAGCCCTCTGGTACAGGTGGGCGACCCGTTCCGCCGTTTCCTCGTCCATGCCGGAGACGATTTTAGTAATTTTATCGATAGTGTGTTCATCATCGCCGGGGTTGACGCGCTCCGGCGAGTAGGCAATTTTAAAATCAGTCCCGCACTTCATCCCGGATTCCGCTTCCAGGATGGGTTTGACGATATCTTCCGTGACGCCGGGATAGACGGTAGACTCCAGGATAGCTACCGCGCCTTTCTTGAGGTTCTGCCCGACGACGCGCGCTACACTGATGACATCCGTCAAGTCGGGCTCTTTGTGGCGGGTCACCGGCGTGGGCACGCACATGGAAACAAAGTCGGCCGTGCGCAGCTCTTTCGCATCGGTGGTCAGGGTCAGGTTGGGATTGTGATTGCCCTGCTTCAGCCGTTCAATCTTGGCGGCGTTGATATCGAAGCCGATGACCTTCATGGTGCGGGCGAAGGCTTCGGCGAGCGGCTGCCCGACATAACCCAGCCCCGCTACAGCGGCAATTGCGCTATCCAGATTATGCTGCATGTTGAAAGCTCCTGACAGTCTCTTTAAGTCCCTCTTCAAAAGTGTATCCCGGTTTGTAGCCGAATTTGCCGAGTTGGGAAATATCGGCAAGGCTGTGCAGAATATCGCCGGGGCGCTTTTCGCGGTAGTCCGGCTTGATATTGCTGCCGCTGAGATTGATAACCAGTTCCGCCAGTTGGTTGATGGAAACCCGGCTGCCGGTGCCGACATTGAACACGCCGGCGGCAGCGCCTTCGGCGGCGAGCAGGTTGGCGGCGACGGCATCTTTGACGAAAGTGAAATCGCGGGTCTGTTCGCCGTCTCCGAAAATGACCGGCGGCTTGCCGTGAAGGGCATTAACGATGAAACTGGGGATAACGGCAGCGTACTGGCTGTCCGGGTCCTGGCGCGGTCCGTAGACGTTGAAATAGCGCAGGGCGACGGTAGCCAGCCCGTAGACTTTTGCGAAGACCTGGCAGTAATATTCTCCCGTTATCTTGGCGACGGCATATGGCGACTGGGGGTTGGGGGGCATCGCTTCCTGTTTGGGCAGGGTGGGAGTATCGCCGTAAACGGAAGACGACGACGAATAAATGACCTTTTTAACTCCGCAGTCACGCGCGGCGAGCAGCACGTTCAACGTGCCGGTGATATTCACCTCGTTGGATAGCATGGGGTCCTTGATACTGCGCGGCACGCTGGGGATGGCGGCAAGGTGAAAAACATATTCAATCCCCGCGAAGCGTTCCTGCAACAGCGGCAGGTCGGTGATGCTGCCCACGATAAGATCAATATTCTCCCTGCCCAGTAATCCGGCGAGATTGTCCCTCCGCCCGGTGGACAGGTCGTCAATGATGATAACATGATAGCCCCGCCCGGCAAGAGCTTGGGCGAGATGCGAACCGATAAATCCGGCTCCGCCGGTGACAACAACTTTTTTCATCATTTTCTTCATTGCGGAACAGGGTCGTCCACGTTTAAAAACTGTCCAGATTATACTATATTCCTATGCCGCTCGCCAGTATTCGGTAGACTGCCGCCATATCCAGGCTGCCGCGGACGACCTCTGCCAGTTTATCGTACTGCTGTTCCTTGCTGAGCGGCGCTGCCGCAGTTTTTTCCGGCAGGTCCCAGTGGCGGCGTAAGTTTGCGAGAAACGATTGCCGGAAGCGGTCGTTGGCGAATAGACCGTGCAGATAAGTTCCGAAAACCGTGCCCGCGGCGTCGATGGCGCCATCGCCAAAATCGGCTTGCCCTTCGGGAGTGGCAGTAACATGGAAGACTTTTTCGCCGGATTCAGTCTGCCCCATGTGTATCTCGTAGCCGGCCACTTCCTGTGCCGAACAACCGTCGAATAAACCACGCGAGGCAGCGACCTGCGCGGTGACCTGGCGGGTCGCTTTATCCGCGGCGAAGCTGGTGGTCACATCGAGCAAACCCAGACCTGCCGCTTCGCCCTCGGTCGATTCCGTGCGGTCGGGGTCGCGGATGGTCTTACCCAGCATCTGGTAGCCGCCGCAGATACCGGCGACCGGCGTCCCGGTTTTCGCCTGATGTAATATTAAGTCTGCCAGCCCCGATTCCCGCAGCCAGTTGAGGTCGTTGATGGTGCTCTTGGTGCCGGGGAGGATGATGAGGCGGGGCTTGCCCAGTTCCCCGGGACGGGACACATAGCGCACGCGGCATTCACTCTCCAGCGGGTCGAAGTCGTCATAGTTGGAAATGTGCGGCAGACGGATAACCGCGATGTCCAGGTCGTGTCCCTCTTGTCCGGTCTGCCGCTCGTCGAGATAGACGGAGTCTTCCTGGGCGATCTGTTGTATCTCGCGCAGGTAGGGGACAACGCCCAGCACCGGTTTCTGGGCGCGCTGCGCCAGCATCGCCAGTCCCGGCTGGAGCAGCTTGATATCGCCGCGGAACTTGTTGATAATTAAGCCCTTGACGAAATTGCGCTCGTCTTCTTCAAGCAGCGCCAGCGTGCCGATAAGCGAGGCGAAGACGCCGCCGCGGTCGATATCGCCCACCAGCAGCACGGGCGATTCCGCCATGCGGGCGATGCGCATATTCACGATTTCCCGCTCTTTGAGATTGATTTCCGCAGGGCTGCCCGCCCCTTCAATAACGACGATATCATAGTCGGAGCGGAGACGCTGCAGAGAGTCTTCAACTATTTTCAGTAATTCGGGGGTATAGAGATAATAATCGCCGGCGGAGAGAGTTTTTGCCACCTTGCCCCGGACGATGACCTGGCAGCGGCTGTCCGCTTCGGGCTTGAGCAGCACGGGGTTCATATCGATCGTGGGCAGGATGCCGGCGGCTTCCGCCTGGACGACCTGGGCGCGGCCCATCTCGCCGCCTCCGGCGGTGATGAAGGAGTTGAGCGCCATGTTCTGCGATTTGAACGGCGCGACGCGCAAACCGTCCTGCCGGAAGATGCGGCAGAGGGCAGCCACCAGTATACTCTTCCCCACGGAAGAGGCAGTGCCCTGTACCATGATGGTCCCGGCGGTTGGCATAGCAGTACTATTATACAGGAGGCGCAGGCTTTCAGCTATGGGCTATCCAACTGGATTGACGCCGTGTTTAGACAAGCTCGTTTTTTTGTTTTAATCCCGCTCGCCTTGAGAAGGGGTGAGGTGTTGTATGCCTCCTGTGTTAACGCTGTATTGCCCCCAAATAAAAAGAGGGCCACTTTGGTGACCCTCTTTCCTGAGCCTGTTTAAGCTCTTATTTGCCGATGCGGAATACTTTGGTGCCGCAATTCGGGCAAGCGCCCTGAGTGGCCGGTCGGCCATTCTTCATGGTGATTGCCTTGGGGTTCTTGATCTCAACCTTCTTGCGACATTTAACGCAATAAGCCTGCATGTATTCACCTCCTCGTCAACGTGTGTTGAACCTAAGATAGCACATTGTCGTGCAGACGTCAATAGCTATAACCTGTACTCAGACGGGAAAATCTTAAATTTCCGGCAGAGGAAACAGCTTTCGGGCATTGGTGGTAGTTATTGCCGCCAGTTGCGCCGGCGGTAAATCCTTCAGGATGGCGGCACCGCTCAGGCTGCGCCGCACATCGGCGGGACGGGACTCGAATTCGAATTCCCGCCCTCTGCCGTAGACCACCGGGGAATCCGTCTCCAGCAGCAGCTTGTCCAGGGGGATTTCCTTCACGGCGCGTCGGTGTTCCTCATGGTACTCTATTGAGGGAGTCGCCGAAAGGTAATAACCCTGATTGACGATGCCGCGCAGGACGCTGGACGGTCCCGTGTACCAGTGGAAAACCGCCTTTTCAATGCCGGCTCCGGTAACGAGGTCGAGGGCATCGTGCCAGGCGTAACGGGAATGCAGCAACACCGGCTTACCGTACTTTTTTGCCAGGTTCAATAGCTCCTTTAGTACTATATGCTGAAAATCCTTGGGGGCAATCTCCTTGACCTTCTTGTGATAGTCCAGGCCGATTTCTCCGATAGCCACCGCCTGACCAATATTCGTCTCGATAAAACTCAGCGTGCGGTCGAAGGTCTCTTTACGCAGCTCCCATGGGTGCCAGCCGAACGCAGGATAGATGAAACCGGGATGTTCCGCGGCGATTTGCAGAATCTTGCGGTTGGATTCCTCATCCATGCCCACGCCGATGATGGCGACCACGCCGTTATCCTTTGCCTGTTCCAGCGCACCGGGCAGGTCGGCAAGCTGCTCGATGTGGGCGTGGGTATCAATTAGCTGAAGCATCGGCGTTCCACCTCGTCAATAATTTCTCTGACCTTCGCCACAGGTAAATTATATACCTTGCTGATTTCCTCATCGGCAGCGGGCGTACCGGTTTTGTAGCCTTTAGACCACAAATAAATTTCCTGATGCTCTTCGTTGATGCCGGCATCATCCAGCCTGATGAGCGGCTCCAGGTCGCCGATATTAGCCTGCACCCGTATCAATCGGGACTCATCTTTAAGCGCCTCGGCATAATCGGCATCGGCTCTGTTCCGGTCGTCCTGTTTTTCATAGGCAACGGCGCGATTGTAATAAGCGCGGCTGTTATTCGGATAGAGCGCAATCGCCCTGGTGTATGCCGCGATTGCCTCATTGTACTCGCCGCGCGCCAGTTGGCGGTTGCCCCGGATATAAAGCACCAGCGCTTCAACGATAGACGGGGGTAACCCCTCAAGATTATTGATATGTTCTAACTCCCCGTAGTCAAAGTCGCGTGTCACGCCGTCAACTACTGCCGCCATGCGGCGGTGGCGGATGTCCGCCGAGCCGTACCACGCGTCGATAAAGCGGCGGGAGCCGTCAGCTAATTTCAGCAGGTTGACGTAATGCGGGACGGGGCGGCCGGCGTTGTCGACCAGCACCTCGACAATGCCCAGCGGCAAGCCGAACTTTTCCCCGAGGGCGGTAAATAATTGAACGTAACCGAGGCAATCGGCGCGACCGTTTGCCAGCGCCTTATCCAGCTCGAAAAGTCGCCCACGCTTGATGTTGCGGCGTACCAGTTTAAAAAGCCATTCGGCGATGATAATTTGTCTCTGGCTCAGGTCGGCGGCGCCGGATGCAAGATATTTTCGGATAATCGGGGTAAGTCCCGCAATATCCTGCCCGGTCTCGCCGGTGATTTCAGACGGTAAAGCGGGGATTTCCCATGTCGACATGGCACGGTCAAGGTCGTCCTTCACAATGCGCCGCATATCAGAATCATAGCACAAAGTGTGATTCGCAGCAGACGCTAGAGGAGACGGTTTTCCATGGCGAAGCGGGCGAGGTCTTCGTTGGTGCGCAGGCTGAGTTTGAGCAGCACCCGGGAGCGGTACGTGGCAACCGTATTGACACTCAATTCGAGGTTGCCGGCAATTTCATGCAGCGTTTTACCGTTCGCGAGAAGATAAAGCACCTGAAGCTCACGGTCGGAAAGATTCCCAAAAGTATTCCTCGGCATTATCATAGCGATAAGTCTTCCATATCTAATTACTATCTTACACGCTTCAGCGTGTCAATACGTATTTGTACGGATTATGATGTTCCAGGCAAAACTGAAGTATAATCATGATATGAATGACAGCAAGATTATCATGTTCGTGGGGAAGGGAGGGGTGGGTAAGACCACTTGCGCCGCGGCGACCGCTGTGCACTTGGCCTCGTCCGGGGCGCGTACGCTGGCGCTGACGACCGATGCCGCGCCTTCGCTGTGCCATATCTTTGAAATCACCGAGGATTCAAAGAACGCCGCAGTAACGCCGTCGCTGGATGTGAATGAACTCGGCGAGGCGGCAATACGGCAGATGTGGGACCGGAAGTTCGGGCGGGAAGTATATGAGGTCTTCAACTCGTTCGTCGCCGTCAGCTACGAAGAGTTTCTGGAATTTATGACCTCCGTGCTGCCGGGGCTGGGCGACGAATTCATGGTGGACTATATCCGGGAAATGCGGCTCAATAGCGAATATCAAGCTATCGTCTGGGACACCGCGCCCCTGGGTCAAACTCTGGCACTATTAGAGACGCCGGCAATGCTGGAGAAGCACCTGCGACTGGCGCCGCGGATTTACTCTAAGTTGAGGTCTGGCAAACAGAGCCGCGAGACGGTGCTGGATATTCTCCGGCGCTGGGAGAAGCTATCAGCGCAGGATATGGATTTTCTCAGGAATGATGTCAACTTCGTGCTGGTGACTATTCCCGAAGCGCTGGCGGTGGCGCAGCTGGAAGGCATTTTCAGTGAACTCGACCGCTATGGGCTGAAAGTACGGCGGCTGATTGTGAACAACGTCATCAAAGAGCCGGATTCCGCTTTCCTGCGGAGCAAGTCGGAACAGCAAAAGCCGTACCTCGATGCTATCCAAGACAAATTTATCCGCTTGCCGGTCACCGAACTGCCGTTATTTCCCTGCGAAATCAAAGGCATGGCAAAGCTACAGGAAGTGGCGAAGCTATTGTATAGACAGGCAGCAATCTGATACAGCTCAGTGGGATTGCTTCGTCGCAAACTATTAGCAATGACGTGAATAAGTTATCCCTTGACCACGCCCAGCGGGCGCGTGCGGGCGACCCGGCGGGAAATGCCGGCGCCGTGCGCCACCCCCACCACCGAAGTTACATCCTTGTAAGCCTCAGAGGCTTCTTCGGCGAGTCCACTCAGACTGCCCGCTCTGACCGTGATGCCGCGCGCCTCCAGTGCATTAAGTACCTCTCTGCCGCTGAGGTGCTTCTTGGCGGCGGTGCGGCTCTGCATCCTGCCCGCGCCATGACACGTCGAGCCGAAGGTCTCCTTCATTGCCTGCTCCGTGCCGACCATGATATAGGAGTACCGTCCCATGTCTCCCGGTACCAGCACAGGCTGACCGATTTTGGCGTATTGCGGCGGCAAAATGGGATGACCTGCCGGAAAGGCGCGGGTAGCGCCCTTGCGGTGAACGCAGAGTGTTTCTTTTTTGCCGTCAACCGTATGTTCTTCTATCTTTGCCATGTTGTGGGTAACGTCGTAAATCAGCTCCAGACCGGCATCGCGGTCGCTTAGCTCCAGCACGCGGCAGAAAGCATCTCTCACCCAGTGGGTGATACACTGGCGGTTCGCCCAGGCGAAGTTGGCGGCGCCCCGCATGGCGGCAAGGTAAGACTGTCCCTCCGGCGATTTGACCGGGCAGCAGGCAAGCTGGCGGTCGGGCACGTCAATGCCGTATTTCGTCATGGCGGCCATAATAAATTTGATGTAATCATCGGCGACCTGGTGTCCCAGTCCGCGGGAGCCGCAGTGGATAAGGAGCATGACCTGTCCGGTACGCTGAATGCCCATCGCGGCGGCAGTCCCCGGCTCATAGATTTCATCCACGGCAGCGACCTCCAGGAAATGGTTGCCCGAGCCGAGTGTGCCAAGCTGGGGAGTACCGCGCTCTTTCGCGCGACCGCTCACCCGGTCGGGGTCGGCGCCCGGCATTTCGCCGTGCTCTTCGGTGGTTTCGAGGTCTTCCTTGCGCCCATAGCCGTTATTGACCGCCCAGCGCGAGCCTTTGACCAGCACATCATCGATTTCCCTGCCGCGCAGCCTGATTTTACCGGCGGAACCCAGTCCTGATGGCACGGCAGTATACAGCGCATCTACCAGTTTTTTGATGTGAGGTTTGATTTCATCAATAACGACATTAGTGCGCAGGATGCGTACGCCGCAATTGATATCGAAGCCGACGCCGCCGGGAGAAACCACGCCGTCTGCGACGCGCATCGCCGCCACTCCGCCGATAGGGAAGCCGTAACCCCAGTGGACATCCGGCATCGCCATGGAATAGTTCACAATGCCGGGCAGGGTCGCCACGTTCGCCACCTGCTCCGGCGCCTGCTCGTCAAGGATGTGTGCCAGCATTTGCTTATCGGCAAAGATGAGCCCGGGGACGCGCATGCCGGTTTTATAGCTTTTCGGGATGCGCCAGCGGTATTCGTCCATCTGCTCCAGCGTTCCAGTCCATTTAGGCATGGGAGACCTCCTGGGTATTCAGTTTAATAGCTATGCTTCGACAAGCTCGGCATGAACGGATAATAATTGTTAAATATCGAAGATGACGCGCACCCGGTTCCGCTCTTTGTCTATCTCCAGCGAGTAGTAGGTCGCGGCTTTTACCCCAATCTTGATTTCGTGGCGGGCAGCATCGAACTTTTCGCCGTAACAAACGGCGGTCAGGTGAGTATCATCAAATTTAACAATATCAAACCTTTTAAAGAGCAGCATCTCGGCATCGAAGTAGTAGATTAACCGGTTCAGCCATTCCACCAGCAGAGTTTCAATATCGGACTCTTTAATTTCGATGCGGCGTGATGTTTTCGCCCTGACCTTACGGAGGTCGGTCATGATGGCGAACATACCGTAGGCGGCATTGGCGAACGCCTCGGGCATGGTCTTGCCGTAAGCCTCGAGCCCGATATCGGCGGTATGTCCAATCAACCGGTATTTTTTCATCAGCCTTTCCAGATTCTAACATCGCGGATGGGGAATAGTGAAGAGCCCCTGCTATCGGAGCCTAATAATATACGTTATTAAAAGTAGCGGGTTTATTGACAATCACCGCCGTATCTCAGCATAATTAAATTATCAGACAGTCAAAGAGGTAGACATGAAAAAATTATCCGTTAAAAGTCTTTTGGTTTCTATATTACTGGCTTTAATCTTGTCCGTCTCTTCGGCGTGCGGTTTTATCGAAGTACTGCCTGCCGAGCCGACGACCACTGCGCCGGTCACGACGCCCGCCGCCAAGCCGGCTCCGACAACTCCCGTTACACCGCTCAATCCCGGCTGGACGCCGCCTTCAATGAGCAGCCAGGCGACACAGCTGCCCAGCATCGCCGATGTCGTGGCGCTGGTCAAGCCTTCCGTAGTTGCCATCAACACCGAAGTGGTGACCGTCGATTTCTTTAACCGTCCGTTCTCGCAGAAAGGCGCCGGCTCCGGCTGGATTATCGATAAAAACGGTCTGATTGTGACCAATAACCATGTGGTGGAGGGCGCCAAGACTATCACGGTGACTCTGGACGACGGGCGGACGGTCGACGTCGATATCACCAAAATCTATACCGACGCCCTGAACGACCTGGCAGTGCTCAAGATTGAAGCGCAGAACCTGACGGCGCTCAAGGTAGGCAGCTCCGCAAAGATGCGCGTCGGGGAATGGGTGGTCGCCATCGGCAACGCACTGGGACAGGGCATCAGAGCGACCGAAGGCATTGTCAGCCGCAAAGGAGTTTCATTATCCGAGTCGCAAGGGCAGACACTGTTCGATCTTATCGAGACCAGCGCCGCCATTAACCCCGGCAACAGCGGCGGCCCGCTGGTCAACATGGCTGGCGAGGTCATCGGCATCACCAGCGCCAAAATTGCCGAGGTCGGCGTGGAAGGCATGGGTTACGCCATCAGCACCGAGACTGCCGTGCCTATCATCCAGGAACTGGTGAACAACGGCTACGTCATCCGCCCGTGGCTGGGGGTAGGGCTTTACGAGGTCAATGAGTTTATCGCGCTGCGCTACCGGCTGCCGGTAAACCAGGGTATCATGATTACCGAGGTGGTCAAGGGCGGTCCCGCGGAGAAAGCCGGGCTCAAGGTCAACGATGTCATCGTGGCAATGGACGGCAAAGATATTATCTCGCTGGATGATTTCACCAAGACGCTGCACGCGGCGCAGATAGGGCAGAAGATAAGCGTAACATACTATCGCGGCACTGCCAAGACCACCGTGGAAGCGACGCTGACGGAGAACCCGAGACCGCAGTAAGAAATAGTGTGTAATAAACCGAGCCCCTTCCTTTGCGGAGGGGCTTCTTTGTTTTGTTGAACGACAGACGATATTACTCCCGCTCATGGTGAGCTTGTAGAATTACGAGACTTTACCTTTCGACAGGCTCAGGGTGAGCGGGATTAGATTATCTTCTTAACGCCCAGCGTCACCTCATGCCCGCCCAGCTTGAAGCTTTCAGAGTGACTATCTGGTGGTGGCATCTCGCCCATTAGTTCGCCAGAAAGTGTCTCCTGCCGGATGTAGTCTGCCGTATCTGGCTTGGTCAATATCAAGTTTATGTATTCATCGCCTTGATAATAGGTGATGATGTTATCGGCAATCTCAAAACCAGCCGAGCGGCGCATGGTCTGCAGGCGGTGCACGATTTCCCGTGCCATGCCCTCGTCAGCCAGCTCCGGAGTGAGTGTTGTGTCCAGCATCACGGTCAGGTCTCCCTCGGTCGCTGTGGGCAGGTTGCCCGCGGGCAGTTCCGTCACGGCTTCGAGCTCCTTGACGTTGACTTCTTCCACCACCTGCGCGGCGAGGTGTTCCAGGCTGCGCTGCTGGCTGGCGGTGACCTTAACATAAAGCTTGGGCAGCGGCTGGCGTACTTTAACTTTAGCTTCTGCCCGCGCCGCTCTGCCCAGGCTGGATACTTTCATGGCGAGTCGCGTGGCTTCGGCAAGGTCTGTGTCAATCTTGCCCATGTCTGCGACCGGGAAGTCCGATAAATGGACGCTTTCCGGCGCATCCGGGAAGACCGGCGTGACCAGGTTGTTATACAATTCCTCGGCGAGGAACGGCGTGAACGGCGCCATCAGTTTCGCCAGGGTGACCAGGCAATCGTAAAGGGTATTGTAAGCCGAAAGCTTAGCGGTATCGCTCTCGCTCTTCCAGAAACGGCGGCGGCTGCGTCTTACGTACCAGTTGGAGAGATAGTCCACGAACTCCTCGATTTTCCTGCCCGCGCCGGTGGGGTCGTAGTGCTCCAGTCCGCTGTCGACATCGGCAACCAACTGGTTCAGTTCGGAGAGAATCCATCGGTCGAGCTCGGCTTCTACTTTTGCCGAACGTTTCGCGGCGGGTTTGAAGTTATCGATGTTGGCGTAAGTTACGAAAAAGGAATAGACATTCCACAGCGTTGATAATACGCGCGAGGAATCGCCGACCATCTCTTCGCTGAAACGGCGTACATTGCCGGGCGGTGACGAAGTGTAGAAACACCAGCGCAGGGCATCGGCGCCGTACTTGCTGATGACCTTGCCCGGCTCGACGACGTTGCCGCGTGTCTTGCTCATCTTTTCGCCCTTGGCGTCCAGAATATGCCCCAGGCAGATGACGTTCCGGTAGCTCGGCTTATCGAAAAGCAGGGTGGAAATGGCGTGTAAGCTATAGAACCAGCCGCGGGTCTGATCGACCGCCTCGCAGATGAAGTCCGCGGGGAAGCGTCCATCATTGAGCATGGATTCATTTTCAAAGGGATAGTGGCTCTGGGCGAAAGGCATCGCTCCCGAATCGAACCAGCAGTCGATGACCTCCGGCTGGCGCACCATTTTGCCGCTGCACTTGCCGCAGTTGAAACTTACCTCGTCGACGAACGGGCGGTGCAGGTCGAGCGGTTCCTTAACGCCGCTGACGCCGGGCTTCTTTTTCAATTCCTCGACGCTGCCGATGCATTCGTAGCCGCCGCAGGACTCGCAATGCCAGACCGGTAGCGGCGTGCCCCAGTAACGTTCGCGGGAGAACGCCCAGTCCACGTTATTGTTGAGCCAGTCGCCGAAGCGCCCGTACTTGATGTGCTCCGGGTACCAGTTGATGGCTTCGTTGCCGGAAATCAGGCGCTCTTTGACGGCGGTGGTCTTGATGTACCAGCTCTGCTTGGCGTAGTAGAGCAGGGGAGTGCTGCAGCGCCAGCAGAAGGGATAGGTGTGGGAAATCTTCTCGGCGCGGAAGAGCAGGCTGCGCTTCTGCAAATCTTCCAGCACCAGCGGGTCGGCTTTCTTGACGAACTTCCCGGCGAAGGAATAGGTGCCCGTGATTTTACCCTGTAAATCGACAGTGTGGACGAAATCCAGCCCGTTGGCTTCGCCCGCCTGGTAGTCGACCTCGCCGTAAGCCGGGGCGATATGCACGATGCCCGTGCCGTCTTCCATCGAGACGAAATCCGTACCGATGACATGATACCGGAGATTGTGGTCCGCCGGTTGTGCCAGCATCGTGCCGCCGGACGAGTTGAAGCGCATCCGCTCAATGCCGAACTGGTGGGGATTAAAGAGAGGTTCGTATTCCACGTTAACTAAATCGCTGCCCTTGAGCCGTTCGGCGACCTTTTGATTTTCCAGTCCGGTGGGCAGGATGCGGGCGGAAGCAAATACCAGGTATTCGTTGTCCAGCTCCACGGCGGCATACTCGGCATCCGGAGCGACTGCCAGAGCGGTGTTGCCCGGCCGCGTCCAGGGCGTGGTCGTCCATGCCAGCAGGTAGGCGGGTTTGCCTGATGCAGTCACAAGCTGGCGCAGCCTGTCTCTTGCCGGAGAGCCCTTGAGCGACGCCAGGTCTATTTTAAACTTGATGAATACCGATGGGTCTTCCGTACCGTCCTGATAGCCCAGGGCGACCTCATGCGAGCTCAGGGACGTACCGCAGCGGGGGCAGTGGGGGGTCACCCGGTAGCCCTGGTAAATCAGTCCTTTGTCCCACATCTGCTTGAGCGCCCACCAGACGCTCTCGATGTAGCTGTTGTCCATCGTGATATAGGGGTGCTCCTGGTCGACCCAGTAGCCGATGCGCTCGGTCATGGCGTTCCACTGTTTGAGATAGCGGAAAACGCTGGCGCGGCAGCGCTCGTTGAATTTGGCGATGCCGTACTGCTCGATTTGCGTCTTGCCGGAAAAACCGAGTTCCTTCTCTACTTCCAGTTCCACGGGCAGACCGTGCGTGTCCCACCCGGCGATGCGCGGGGCGTAGTAGCCTTTCATCACCTTGTAGCGGGGGATAATATCCTTGAAAACGCGCGCCAGCACGTGGTGAATGCCGGGATTACCGTTGGCGGTGGGAGGACCCTCATAGAGGGTGAAGCGCGGCTTGCCCTTGCGCGCCTCGATGCTCTTGCGGAAAATGTCCTGACCTTTCCACCATTCCAGTGTTTTTTCTTCCTGCTGCGGGAAGTTCACCCGGCTGCCGACTGGCTTAAACATATCCTGTCTCCTAAAATAAAAAAGTCCCGTCCGCTCAGGGACGAGACTTAACCCGTGGTACCACCCTGTTTCCCCCGCCAGAGGCGGAGACACTCACCGGACACGAATCCATGTCCTCGTCAGTTAACGGCTGACGAGACCGGCTAATTCTACTGGGCAATACCGTTCGATTAGCAGCTCGGGAGGGATTTTCGGAGAGGGGACACGCCCGCTCACACTGTACCGGGCTCGCTGAGGGTTTTTGCCTCTCCTACTCTGCTCCGTCAACGCCTTTTACATAAAAATTTATAGCACAATCAGGCATGGCAAATCAAGCTGGAGAGCGGAAGGGTTCTGTTTAATGATGGTTATAGCATCCTGCTTAC
>JAQTVW010000018.1 GCA_028706655.1 Dehalococcoidales bacterium
TATGTTCACCTGTTGCCCAATATTGCCGGGTTCGTCGGCGCCGACCATGTCGCCGACCTGCTGGCGACCGGAATCTGGGAAACAAAAGAGACTGTTCTGCTCGTCGATATCGGCACGAACACGGAAATTTCCCTGATTCGAAACGGCAGGATAACCGCCGCTTCCTGTGCCTCAGGTCCCGCCTTTGAAGGCGGACATATCAAGCATGGCATGAGAGCTGCCAGCGGCGCTATCGAAAAAATAAGGATATCGGGAGATACTGTCTGCTGCCAGACGATTGATAACGCTCCACCGGCGGGCATCTGCGGGTCGGGGATTCTGGATGCGATGGCGCAACTCTACATCTCCGGGGTAATCGATAAGGGCGGCAAAATCAACGGAAACCATCCCCGGATACGTCAGAATGAGGGACAAAAAGAGTTCGTGCTGGTTGACAGGCAGGGAGAGCGTTCTGAAATAGTGGTCACACAGCATGATATCCGCGAATTACAAATGGCGAAGGCGGCAATCCGCGCCGGCATCGAGGCGTTGATGAATGTGAACCATTGCGTTGCTCAAGACCTGCAGCAGGTAATCATCGCCGGTGCCTTTGGCAATTATATCGATGTTGCCAGTGCCATCGCGGTGGGGATGTTGCCTGCGCTGCCTCTCGACCGGTTCCGGCAGGTCGGGAATGCCGCCGGCACCGGCGCGCGACTGGCGTTAATCTCTTCGAGTCAGCGAACACTGGCGCAGAAAATCGCCCGTAAAGTAAAATATCTCGAGCTTGCCCGGACCCCGGACTTCATGGAGATATTAATCGGGGCAAGCCTGTTGGGAGAATATCAGCCGATAAAGATCGTTTGAAGGGAAGATGAATAGGGAACGTCTTGTAATGTGAGGTAGCTATGGAACAACCGATAGTATTTACTGATATCCCTGTAAAATTGAATGCGGAGGAGGTCATCAAGAAGTTGCACCTTCATAATCAGAATGTCCAAATTGAGGATATGGTAAAAGAGCTGGTTGACGATGTGAGCCGGATTGCCCGACCCAAGGCGATTTACCGGGTGGCTTATATCGAAAACAAGAAGGATGATTCGGTGGAAATCGGCGGAATTACCTTCACCAGTCATGTCCTCCGGCTTAACCTGGACAAGGTCGAGCGGGTCTTTCCCTACGTGGCGACCTGCGGAAAAGAGTTGGACGCCTTCAAACCGGATGATTCCGATGTCATGAAGTCTTTTTGCCTGGACCTGATGAAGCGCCTGGTCGTCCTGTCGGCGGTGGATTTCCTCACCGCCCGGATGAAACAAAGACACGAGCTGGGGCAGATGTCACATATGAATCCCGGCTCGCTGACGGACTGGCCGATAACCCAGCAAAAGCAGCTTTTCGCTCTCTTTGAAGATATCGAAGGACAGATTGGTGTCCTTCTTTCTGAAAGTTGTGTCATGCGCCCGTTGAAATCTGTCTCCGGGATATACTTCCCCACCGAAGCCCGTTTTGAAAGCTGCCAGCTTTGCCCGAGAGAAAAGTGCATCGGGAGACGCGCGCCTTATTCGCCGGAAATAGCGGAAACGTATTCACACAAATAGAGAGGAGACACAAATTGCTAATCATCGGAGAAAGCATCAACGCGTCTATCAAGTCAGTGGCGGAAGCCATCAGCAAGAGAGATGACAAATTCATCGCTGATCTGGCGAAGAAACAGGCGGAGGCGGGCGCCGATATGCTGGACATCAACGCCGGCTCCGGTATGCGTGATGAAGCTCACGATCTTGGCTGGCTGGTGGATACGGTGCAGAGCGCCGTCGAGATACCGCTGGTGCTGGACAGCAGTAATCCTGATGTTCTGGTAGCGGTCTATCCGGAATGCAAACAGCGACCCATGCTCAGTTCGCTGACGCTGGAACCGCACAGTATGGAAGTGCTGCTGCCCTTCATCAAGGAGCATGATTGCTCGGTGCTGGGGATGTGCCTGGGCGGCGGCAGGATGCCCAGGACAGCACCGGAAGTCTTTGAGATGGCAAAGATTCTTATCGAGAAAACCGGAGCGGTCGGATTAAAACCGGAAGACCTATATATCGATGTGGCGGTCATGGCGATTGCCGCTAATACTGGAGCTGCCATCAAGGTGCTGGACTCCATACGCCTGATTAAAGCTCATCAGCCGAAGGTAAACACCGTTTGCGCGGTGAGTAACGTCAGCTTCGGACTGCCGCGGCGCAAACTGCTCAACCGCACCTTTATTCCCATGCTGGCGGGAGCCGGAGCGGATGCTTTCATCATCGATGTCCGTGATAAAGACACGATGGCAGCGGTGATTGCCACGAAAGCCCTGCTGGGCACAGACGATTTTTGTATGAATTATATGAGAGCTTACCGGCAGGAAATAATATAAAAGATTGACATAAAGTACATCAAAGACGCCCGGATTGGAAAAAGTCAGGCTATCATCCGGACACCCGAGATGATGAACCAGCCTCCGAAACCCACCAGCAGCAGGCTGCATGCAATGAACAGTGCCTCCTGCCAGCCTTTCGCCGCGAGTGAGTGTGTCTTGTAAAAAGTGAAAGATACAAAAGAAAGCCAGATTAAATCGCAGAGCCAGTGCGTCACGGTGAAAGCTGCCAGCCCGGTGACGCCGAAATCATAGAATTTCATAATCAGCATGCTGCCGATAGTCGCCCACCAGAGCAGGAAAAACGGATTGATGCTGCTCATCACAATTCCGGCGACTACCGCATTATAGGGCAGGTCTTTGCTGCCCTGCACTACGTCCCGGCGGGCGCGGAACATGCCGACTCCCATCCAGACTATCATGCCGCCGCCGAGCAGGCTCAGCAAGAGTTGGACGGTATTATTCTGGAAGAAGCGGGCGAAGCCGAAGTATATCAGCAGGATAAGCGGTACTTCGATGACGGCGTGTCCCAGCGCTATCTGCGCCCCCGCCCAGGGCGAGCGGTAGCTCTTCGCCAGGGTGACGGCGAACATGGGACCCGGCATCATGACGCCGGAGAATGAAATCACGATTACTGAGGATAATATCGCCAGCATTCTGCTCCGCTTGAGTTCACCAGCTTAATAAATTATACTTTAGCCGAAACGAATAAGCTAATTGTGAAGGGTGGACGGGATGTCTCTGGATTTAAGCAAAGTCGTCAATCAGGTCAGCAGCATGGTCACCCGCCTGCGGGACAGCGCCGGCGACAGACAGCAGCGCTTTCATCATGCCTTCGAGACGCTGCAAAAGCATGCCTCTGCGTATGAAGAACTGGGGAGGAAGATAGCCGGCAGCAAGACCACCTATCTCGTCGCCGACCCGGTGGAACCGCTGGACAAACGCTATCCCGCGCCTCCGGTGCCGCCGGATTATGCCGTCCTCGCGACCGACGGCTCACAGATTGAAGTCGACCGCCACCGCTCGATGCGCTGCTACCTCTTGAATATCGGTTCGGCAATGATCCGCTACGGGACGAGTCCCGGCGCAACTCTGCAAAGCAGTCCGCAGCTTTACTCGGACGATAAAGACCTGGTCATTGTGCCGCTCGGCAACAGCGGTCGCGAGCAATTTATTGAGGGCAATTTGTTCAACATCAAGCGGAGTGTTGAGGAATGCCGCAGCCTGGCAAAACTGACTGAGGCGATGCCGCCGGAAATCCCCGGACTCTCACTGATGGACGGCTCGCTGATATTATGGAACCTGGAAGGCTATCCCGATTTTGTGACGGAAGAAATGCTCCAGCGCGGTTTTCTCGCCTGCCTGGAAGCGATGCGCCGGGCGGGCAAGCCCGTCGCCAGCTATATCAGCTTCCCGCGCAGTTCCGATGTCGTCAATGCGCTGCGGGTCGCCATCTGTCCCCATGAGCCGGTGGACTGCGACCGCTGCCGGACGCGGGAATGCCAGGCGGTATCCGGCGTGCAGGACCGGGAACTGTTCCTCGATCTGCTCGCCCCGGGTGAGCGGTCGGCACTGTTTGTCAGCCGTTCCAAGGTCGTCGAAAAACACTACGGCGAGCACCAGGTCTACTTTTTCTATTTGAAGTCCGAAGAAGAAATCGCCCGCGTGGAGATTCCCCGCTGGGTGGCGACAGACACGAGTAAATTAGAGCTGGTGCACAGCCTGATTTTAGACCAGTGCCGGCGCGGTCAGGGTTATCCGGTGGCTTTGAGCGAATCCCACGAGCAGGCGGTAGTGACGGCGGCGGACAAGGCGGAATTCTGGCAGTTAGTCGAAGCTTCGCTGATAGACGAGCACGTGACGCTGGTCAATTCCGCAAAAAGCCAGAGCAAGCGGACGAGGTGGCTTTAGAGCCAGGACAGCCAGCCGCTGATGAATGCCAGGTACAGGTAATAGGCGGTCACACCGGCAAAAAGGGCGCTGTCCGTGCGGTCGAGCGCTCCGCCATGCCCCGGCAGGAGATTACCCGATTCCTTGACCCCTACATTGCGTTTCAGCAGGGACTTGGCGAGATCGCCGAACTGCCCCATAACGCTGAGAATCACTCCGATAAACACTTGCTGTCCGTAGCTCAGTCCCAGCCCCAGCCACATTTCAAGCAAAACAACTGCGATGATAGCCCCGAACACGCCGGCAACGGCGCCTTCCCAGCTTTTGGCGGGGCTGATGACCGGCGCCAGCTTGTGCTTACCCCGCGCCCGCCCCACAAAATAGGCGGCGGTGTCTGAGGCGAAGGTCGTGAAAAGCGCCAGGAAGACCCATTCCCTGCCGCCATCCATGCGTAATGCTACCCAGTAGCTCAACAGCCAGCCCGGGTAGAGCATCCCCGCCAGCATCCACGACCAGTCCGCCCACGCGCCTTCTTTCCGACGGACGAACAGCAGCATTATCAGTGAGAAGATTATGGCGGAGCTCAGCACGCGCGGCACCGTTAGCACTGAGCCGAAATGGGGACCGATGATAAACAGAAGCGCCCAGACCATTCCGAAAACGGCGAGGGAGATGCTCTTAAGTACACCGGTAAGGCGGTAAAATTCCTGAACCGCCAGCAACCCCCAGATTGCCAGCATCACAGTGAACCAGGGGAGAGGAGTGTCAAACCAGACCGCAGCAATCAGGACAGGCAGCCCGACGACTGAAGTGAGGATTCTTTTCTTGAGCATGCGTTTAAATGAGGAGGTTAGACCTCCATCAGTTCGGTTTCCTTGTCCTTGCCGACTTTATCGGTTTCCATGATGTAGCGGTCGGTCAGCTTCTGGAGCTGGTCCTGCGCCCGCTTGCTGTCATCCTGGGAGATTTCCTTGTTTTTCTCCAGGGTTTTGACCTCGTTCACTGCCTCGTGGCGGAGATTGCGGATAATAATCTTGCGCTCCTCGATTCTCTTATGCACCACCTTGATCAGCTCCTGGCGGCGCTCTTCGCTCAGAGACGGTATCCGGATGCGGATGACGTTCCCATCCGTAGACGGATTCAAACCGAGGTCTGATTTCAGGATGGCTTTTTCGATAATGCTGATAGTGGAGCGGTCCCACGGGCTGATGACCAGCAGCGACGCTTCAGGAGCGGAAATACCCGCAAGCTGGATCAGGGGCATGGGCGTGCCGGCGTAGTCTACTTTGACGTGTTCGACCAGAGCGGGGGAAGCGCGGCCGGTACGGATGGATGCCAGTTGCTCTCTCAGCACGTTGACGGAGGAGTGCATCTTTTCCTCGGTAGTCTTGAATACCTGACTAACCATTTTCCACCTCGCTTGATATCAGAGTGCCGATTGGTGTCCCTTTGACTGCTTTCTCGATGCCGTGCGGCGCCCGCAGGTCGAAGACGATGATAGGCAGTTCGTTTTCGAGACATAAAGAAATGGCAGTGCTGTCCATGACTGCCAGACGCAGGTTCAGTGCCTGTAAATAAGTGAGACGGTCGAATTTCTTCGCGTTAGCGACTTTACGGGGGTCGGCGCTGTAAACGCCGTCGACATTGTTCTTGCTCATCAGCAGGACATCAGCATCGATTTCGATGGCGCGCAGGGCGGCGGCGGTATCAGTCGTCATGTAGGGATTACCGGTGCCCCCCGCGAAAATAACCACCCGTCCTTTATCGAGATGGCGGACGGCGCGGCGCCGGATATAAGGCTCGGCGACCTGGTTTACGCCAATCGCTGATTGGGTGCGGGTTTCCACGCCTTCTTTTTCCAGAGCGTCCTGCAGTGCAAGCGCATTGATGATGGTCGCCAGCATGCCGGCGTAATCAGCGGTGACCCGGTCCATGCCGGTTTCTTCTGCCTTTGCCCCTCTCCAGATATTGCCCCCGCCGACTACGATAGCCAGGGAAACGCCCAATGACCGTACGCGCTTAATCTGACGGGCAATTTTAATGAGAGTAGGACTGTCAATACCGAAGCCAGCTTCACCGCTCAGAGCCTCGCCGCTTAGCTTGAGCAGTACCCGCTTGTACTCGACTTCAGGCATGAGTGAAATTCCTAGGCGCCCAGTTCGAATCTGGCAAATCTGCCGACTTTAATATTCTCCCCGGTGCGGGCAATCGTTTCCACTATGAGGTCTTTGACCGTCTTGGTCGGGTCTTTTATGAAAGGTTGCAGCAAGAGGCAAGCTGACTGTGGGTCGATGTCAGTCGCATCCGCCGGGATATCTTCCTTTGCAATATATTTCGGGTCCAGCGCCGCGACCTGCATCGCGAGGAAGTGCGCCAGTACTTTAAATTCGTCAGTTCTTGCGACAAAGTCCGTCTCGCAGTTCAATTCAACCATCGCGCCAACGCGTCCGCCGGTGTGGATATAGGCTTCCACCAGTCCCTGGGCGGTGGTGCGCTGTGATTTCTTTTCTGCCTTGAGCAGTCCTTTTTCCTTGAGTATCACGAGTGCTTTTTCAGTATCGCCTTCGCAGACCACCAGGGCGCTGCGGCACTCCATAACTCCGGCGCCGGACTTGCTCCTTAACTCTTTGATTGCCTGGGTTGAGATTTCCAATTTGCCTCCTTACTTTGAATCAGGGGTGAAGATAACCGCCGCGGGCGCTGTCCCTTCCGCTGCCGCCGCAGGAGCTGCCGCTGCCGTTGCATCTGCCGGGGCCTCCTGGGTTACCGGCTGCCCCATTGCTTTGCCTTCGAGAACGGCTTCCGCAACCTTGCTGCAGACCAGCTTGACAGCGCGAATGGCATCGTCATTGGCGGGAATGGGATAATCAATTTCATCCGGATTGCAGTTAGTATCGCAGATGGCAATCACCGGGATGCTCATGCGCTTGGCTTCCATCAGGGCGATTCTTTCCTTGACAGGGTCGATGATGAACAGGGCGCTGGGCAACTGTGTCATTTCCTTGAAGCCGCCCATCTGGCGGTTCAGTCGCTCCAGTTCTTCGTCAATCTTCTTGACTTCTTTCTTGGAAATATTGCCGAACTCACCCTTGGTTTTCTGGTCTTCCAGTCTGACAAAATGGTCGATACGGGACTGGATAGTGGAGAAGTTGGTGAGCATGCCGCCCAGCCAGCGGATGTTGACATAAAACATGCCGCACCGTTTGGCTTCTTCGGAAACCGATTCCTGTGCCTGTTTCTTGGTGCCGACAAACAACAGGGTGCCGCCTTCCGCGACAGTTTCGCGGATGAACTGACAGGCTTTGTCCAGCATCACGGCAGTCTTTTCCAGGTCGATAATATGGATTCCGTTGCGCTTGGTGAAGATAAAATTCTTCATCCGGGGATGCCAGCGCCCCGTTTGATGCCCAAAGTGAGCCCCGGCCTCTAGTAACTGTTTTATTGTAGCTGTATCTGGCAAGTGTTTAGTTCCCCCCTTCAATAGAAAAAACCTTTATATCCGTATCAGTATATCATACCGATTATTGAGCGGCAACAGTCTGCGCTTGACGCTGCTCCCCGGACGGTTTAAGATTATTCGGATTTGCATCATGGGAGAGGGAAATGGCAAATGATTCTGCGCTGATTTTTACCAGTAAAGACCATGTTGCTTTTTTAACTTTGAATCGTCGGAAAGTAAAAAACGTTATCAACGCTGAAATGGCACGGCAGATTGTTGAAGCCTGTGCGCAGGTTGCCCGGGACAGGGACATTTATGCGGTGGTTATAACCGGAGCAGGTAAGACTTTCTGCGCCGCCGGCGAGTGGGATATTGGCGATGCGAGTCCGGTAACTGCTGTTGCCGAACTCGGCTGTCCGGTCATCGCGGCGATTAACGGCGATGCCGCGGCAGAAGGTTTAGAATTAGCCCTCGCCTGTGATATCCGGATTGCCGCGGTGACCGCCCGGTTTGCCTTGCCCCAGCCGGTAAAAGGCAGGCTCCCGCAAAACGGCGGCACCCAGCGGCTGGCGCGTCTGGTGGGCAAAAGCCAGGCTCTGGAATTGCTGCTCACCGGCAGGATTATTGCCGCCGATGAAGCGCTCGCGATGGGACTGGTCAACAGAGTAGTGCCTGCGCCGAAACTAATGGGCGAAGCGGAGACGCTGGCGGAAGAAATCGCGGGAAAAGCGCCGCTGGCAGTGAGGTACATCAAGGAAGCGGTACGGGACGGCATAGACCTGCCGCTGGCGCAGGGTCTGCGGCTGGAAGCTGACCTCTATTTCCTCCTGCATACTACGTCCGACCGGACAGAAGGCATCCGGGCGTTTCTCGAAAAAAGACCGCCGCATTTTCAAGGAAAGTAACCATTGAGCAGTTTCGCCACTTTGATTTACGAAAAACAGGATATTATTGCCTGGGTGACACTTAACCGTCCGCAGGTCTTGAATGTCTATAATATGCGGATGCGCGACGAGCTTTATGATGTACTCGGTGCTATCAGGGACGACCTGGAAGTGCGTGTAGCGGTGTTTAAAGGCGCGGGTGATAAAGCCTTTTGCGCCGGCGCCGACCTCAGCGAGTTTCTTACGGCGCCATCGCCGGTGATTGCCCGCCGGGTGCGCTGGGAGCGGGACGTATGGGGCAGATTTTTGGGCATTAATAAACCACTCATCGCCGCGCTGCACGGATATGTTTTCGGCTCCGGCGTGGAGATTGCGCTGTGCTGCGATATCAGAATCGCTGCCGATGATATTCAGATGGCTCTCCCGGAAGCGGGACTGGGCATCATCCCGGCAGCAGGCGGCAGCCAGACGCTGCCCCGTGTCATCGGAACCAGTGCGGCATTGGACCTGCTGCTGACATGCCGCCGTATCAATGCCGCGGAAGCCCTGCGCCTGAAGCTGGTCAATCGCGTTGTGCCCCGTTCAGACCTGATAACAGCAGCCGGGAAGCTCGCCCGCGAAATCGCCGTGAATGACCCACGGGTAATGAGCGCCGTAAAGCAGGCGGTTACCGGCGGGCTTGACCTTACACTGGAACAGGGACTGGCGCTGGAGCGCCGTTTGGGACAACAATTACACGCCTGACAAAATTATATTGGAGGAAGAAGAAGTGGATAGGGAGCAATGGCAGGCTCAGGCAGACCAAATCGCCGAGATGATTCACCGGAGCAGGAAGCTGGTCATCTTTACCGGCGCGGGCATCAGCACCGAATCGGGCATCCCGGACTTCCGCAGTCCCGGAGGTGTCTGGACGCGCTACAATCCGGAGGATTTTACCTATCAAAAATACGTCGGCAGCACTGAATCGCGCCGCCTGCACTGGCAGATGCTGCGTGAAGGGAATCTGCATACCGGCGCAGAACCCAACGCCGCCCACTACGCCATCGCAGAACTGGAGCGGCTCGGCAAGCTGGACTGCGTCATTACTCAGAATGTAGACAATCTCCACCAGAAGGCGGGTGTACCGGGGAATAAGGTATTCGAGCTGCACGGTAATATGCAGCGAGTCAAATGCCTGGGCTGCGGGCGCTATTATCCCTTTGCCGAAATCAATGCGCGAGTCGATGCCGGCGAGCCTGACCCCGGCTGCGCGTACTGTTCCGGCGTCCTGAAGCCGGATGCGGTCTTTTTCGGGGAAATGCTGCCTTCAGCAGTCCTGGAAGAGGCGTCGGGGCGCTCCGCCGCCTGCGATATGTTTATCGTCATCGGCTCATCGCTGGTGGTGTATCCGGCAGCCTATATGCCGGTCTATGCGGATAACGCCGGAGCGGAACTGGTCATCATCAACCTCAGCGAAACGCCGCTGGACCGACGTGCTGCAGTGGTAATACACGCCGGAGCCGGAGGCACGATGAAGGAAGTAATCGCACGGCTGAAATCAAGACTGTGAAGGATCCGAATATGAGATTTGCTTGCTTAGTGCATTTTCAGTATAATGTTCAGGATATGAGTTCTGCCTCCGGGTAAAAATTTGGGGTAGGGCTCTTTTTTTGTGGGCGTAGAATCCTGTTCATAATAATAAGGAGGCTCTGATTTCATGAATAAAGTAGTATCCTCGGTACAGGAGGCGGTCGCCGATATCCATGACGGCGCGGTCATCGCTGTACCGGGCTTCTTCACTTGCGGCGTGCCACGGGCGCTGCTCTGGGCGCTGGTGGAAAAGGGGACCCGGAATCTCACTCTGACCTGCGGCTGCGGACCGCTCGTCGGTGCTTCTGACATTTTGCGGGCGCTGGTGCAGAACGGGCAGTTGAAGAAAGTCATCGATTCCTACGGGCTCTTCCGCTCGGCGAGCAAAGGTATGCAGGACCCCTTCGAGCAGGCGGTACGCGCCGGCACTATCGAACTGGAAGTTTCGCCGATGGGCACCCTCGCCGAGAGATACCGCGCCGCGGGCGCCGGCATTGCGGCATTCTACACGCCTACCGGTGTCGGTTCGGTCGTCGAAGAAGGAGTAGTTTCCAATATTGATGCTAATCGTAGTAAGAAAGAGACCCGGATTATCGACGGCACCAAGTACGTCCTAGAATATGCGCTCAAACCGGATTTTGCGCTGGTGCATGCCTTTATCGGAGATACGGAAGGCAACCTGTGCTACAACAAGACGGCGCTCAATTTTAACCACGTCATGGCGACTGCCGCTAAGGTCACCATTGCGGAAGTCGAAAATATTGTCGAACCGGGAGCGCTGGATGCGATGAATGTCCGGACGCCGGGCGTCTATGTCAAGCGTGTCGTCCACGCTGAACGACCCCAATTTGCCATTACAATTGACTAACAGGATTTCAGAAAAGGAGCCGATAAAATGGTTGAGGCAAAGAGAGCTAAGGTACATTTAGAAGGAATACCGCGCGAGATGATTGCCTTGCGCGTGAGCCGGGAGATACCGGAGGGCGCCTATGTCAATCTGGGCATCGGCATTCCCACGCTTATCAGCAACTGGATTGAGGGGCGGGATATCGTTCTGCAGTCTGAGATTGGCATGCTCAAGACAGGCCCGCTGGTGGACGGTGATGAGGCTGACCAGGACCTGATCAACGCCAGCTGCCAGCCTATCTGCGCGCTGCCGGGCTCATCTTTCTTTGATATCGTGGAGTCGTTTACCATGATACGCGGCGGGCATATCGATATCGCCATCATGGGCGCGCTCCAGGTCAATGCCCGCGGTGACTACGCCGGCTGGGCGAACCCGGCAAGGGGCTTACAGGTGGGCAACGTCGGCGGGTCGATGGACCTGTGCGCCGGCGCACGTAAGCTTATCCTCGCGATGGAACACACGACCAAAGACGGCGAAGCCAAGATTGTGAACGAATTGACCTACCCGGCGACCACCAAAGCTAAAGTGAACCTGATATTCACCGACCTCGCTGTGATGGAAGTCACCCCGAAGGGACTGCTGCTCCGCGAGGTCGCCCCCGGACTAACTGCGGAGAACATCCAGTCGGTCACCGAGCCGAGACTGATAATCAGCCCGGAACTCAAAGAAATCGAATTCTAATTTAGTTCCCGTAAAACAATAATACGCAGGCGGATTTGCAAGATGATGCCTGCGTATTTGTTTAGTGTTTCCATTACTGTCATTGCGAGGAGCGCATTCGCTTCGCTCAGTGTAAACTCTGCGACGTGGCAATCTCTTGAATATTTTATACGAGATTGCTTCGCTAAAGGTTCACACTGCCACGGAACGTTACTGCTTTTTGGGATAATACTTGGTCAGCTCCGGTTCTTCAAAGAGTTTTAAAACCGTCTCGCCTTCCAGAGTGACCTCGCCTTTCTGATTGGTGCACTTCGTCTTCATGGTAACGATGTTCTTGTCTTTGCGCACCGCGGCGATTTCTCCGACGGCAGTAATCGTGTCGCCGATGTGTGTCGGCTTGAGAAATTTGGCGGACATGGAAAGCAGGATGGTCACGCCGGGAAGCTGCGTGCCTGCCGCGGAGAGCAGCCCCATCGAAATAACGCCGTGGGCAATCCTGGTGCCGAAAAATGTCTTTTTCGCATACTCTTCGTTCATGTGCACCGGATTAAAATCGCTGGAGACACCCGCAAACATCGCGATATCCGTCTCGGTGACAGTCTTGGAGACGGTGGTCTTGTAGCCGATATCAATTCCGAATTTGTCCAGTAAAGAAATCTCGCCTGCCATATTGTCACGCTCCTTCATAAATAATCCGCTTGATAAAAGGGGGATGCCCGCAAAGGCATCCCCCTTCAAACTGATTCGTAGATTCGGACTTAAGCCAGGGCAAAGAGCGGTCGGGCGCTTTCACCGGCAGAGTACTTATCGCCACCGAATATGGCGCCACCGGTCATTTTGACCTTCTTGCCGATGATGTCCATGGTCGCTTTGAGCGGTTCCACACCGGCGATGCTGCCGAGCAGCCACGGTCCCTCTTCCATCTCAACCATGACGATGACGTAAGGGCATTCCGCTTCGCGGCCTTCCGCGGCGACGTTAATCGTGCTGAAGGTGCGGATCTTACCGGCGCCCTTGAGCGGGACGATTTCCAGCTCGGCGCTGCCGCACTTGCGGCAGACCATCTTGGGCGGGGCGGTGATGGAGCCGCAGTCCTTACATTTCAAGCCCAGCAGTTTACCGGTCTTGAGTGCTTCATTGTATTCTTTGAAAGTCAGTTTATATTCCATCTTCGTCTCCCTCTATCTCAATAGTGGTGTTACCAGCCGCGCTGGAGAATCATGTTGACCACGGTACCGCCATCGCCGCCCAGGGTATCGGTCATCGCGGTCTTGGCATTAGCCACCTGCAGCGCCGGGATAGCTTCGCCGCGCAGCTGCTTGGTCACTTCATAGACCTGTCCTGCACCTGTAGCGCCGATGGGATGCCCCTTGGACTTGAGCCCGCCGGAGGGATTGATGGCGACCCTGCCGCCGATGGCGGCTTCGCCCTTCTGCCAGGCTTCGCCGGACTTGCCGTATTCGAACAAGCCCATGCTCTCGGCAGAAATCAGGCTGGCGATGCTGAAACAGTCATGCAGTTCGACGAGGTTGATGTCTTTGGGCGTCAATCCTGCCTGTTTGTAAGCCTGCTTGGAGGCAAGTTCGCGGGCATAAATCTTCGGCAGGTGGTCGTACTGGCTGATTAGCGGTCCCGAGGAAGCCTGACCCGCGCCGAGGATATAGACCGGTTTCTTGGTCAATTTCTTCGCCACTTCTTCCGAAGCGAGCACGACAGCGGCGGCGCCATCGGAGAACGGGCAGCAATCATGCAGGGTGAGCGGAGAAGCGACCATGAAGCTGGAGAGGACTTTCTCTACCGTCAGGTCGCCGTATTTCCCGAAGAACTGTCCCTTGGGGTTGTTTGCGCCGTATTTACAGGACTGCACGGAGACGGCAGCCATCTGCTCGCGGAGCTTCTGGATGGGGATGTTATAGGTGGCGGCATACAGGTGAGCGAGCATCGCGAAGACGCCCGGGAAGGTAATGCCGGCGGGGAATTCGTAACGGGCATCGCTGAACATGGCGAAGGTGCGGGTTGCCAGGGGAGTGCCCAGGGTTGCCGCGCGTTCCACACCGCCCGCCAGGACGATGTCGTAGGTACCGGAGGCGACCCACATCGCAGCGTCACGGACTGCCATGCTGCCTGATGCGCAGGCGCCTTCGTAGCGGTTTGCCGGCACGTTGAAGCAGCCGATATTCTCGGCGGCGAATGCCTGCACCATGCCCTGACCCTCGGAGAAGTCGCCCAGGCAGTTTCCGACGAACAGCGCCTGGATGTCCTTCGCTTTCACGTTGGCATCTTTGAAGGCGTCAGTTGCGGCTTCGGCAAACAGCTCGACTTCGGTCTTGGTCTGGGGCCCGCTGAACTTGGTTTCCCCCACACCCACCACAGCCACTTTTCTCATGTTTATCCTCCTCTATAAAATACAAAACTCGGGTGAATTCGGTGTTGTTCTCTGAAGTCCAAGGAAGGTGGAAATCTGATTTTGCATTCCAACTTTGAGGTTACAATATTAGCCCCATTATTGTCAAACGTTTTGACCCGTGAATGAGAATCAACGTATAATTCTATCAGAATCTCCCTTTCCTTAAAACGAGATGAATCAAGAAGATAGCCACACGCGTATTGCGATAGACAGCCTCGGCTGCAAGCTGAACCTGGCTGAAATGGAATCGCTCGCCCGGCAGATTACCGCCGCCGGATATCAGCTGGTCGCACCGTCTGAGCCGGCAGACATCTATATATTGAATACCTGCTCCGTAACTCACATCGCCGACCGGAAATCGCGGCACTGGTTGCGTATGGCGCACCGCCGGAATCCCGCGGCGAAGCTGGTGGTCACCGGTTGTTATGCCGAAAGAGCCGCCGCCGAACTCGAAGCCATCGATGGTGTTAGCCTGGTGGTAGGTAACGAAGATAAATCAAAATTGTTGCAGTTGCTGGAAGCGTCGGTTTACCTGCACAAATCAGACGAATCGGTCGAATGCGGCGCTCTCAGCCGTACCCGCGCCATGCTCAAAATACAGGAAGGCTGCGCTAATTTCTGCGCTTACTGCATCGTACCGCTGGTACGGCGCGGCAAAAGCAGCCTGCCGGCGGATGAAGTTATCACCGAGGTCAGGCGGCTGGTCGCCGATGGATATAAAGAGGTAATTTTAACCGGCACGGAGGTCGGTTCTTATCGTGACGGCTGCACGACAGTGACGGAATTGCTGCAGCTTATCCTGGATGAAACGGAAGTGCCGCGGTTGCGCCTGTCCTCTCTCCAGCCGCCGGAAATTACTCCGGAGCTTATTGCCCTCTGGCAGGACAAACGGTTATGCCCGCACTTCCACCTGGCGCTCCAGAGCGGCAGCGACAGCGTGCTGCAGCGCATGAAGCGGCGATACAATACAGCAGACTACGAGAAGGCAGTTACGTTTATCAGTTCAATTGTGCCTAATGCCGCCATCACTACCGATGTCATCGTGGGCTTTCCCGGTGAGACGGAAGTCGAGTTTGCCGAAAGTTATCGCTTTTGCGAGAAAATCGGATTCGCCCGCATCCATGTTTTCCCATTTTCGCCCCGGGTGGGCACTGCGGCGGCGCAGATGCCGGACATGGTGTCCGAACGTACTAAGAAGCAGCGCAACGATAAGATGCTGGCGCTGGGAGCGGCGGGTGCGGCGGCTTTCCGCCAGAAATTCTCCGGCAAGACGATGATGGTGTTGTGGGAACAGCGTTCGGCGGCAGGGGTCTGGTCCGGATTTACCGACAATTATTTGAAGGTCTATTTCAAAAGCAGTGAAGATTTAGCTAATCAGTTGGTGCCGGTGCAATTGACATAAACAAAAATAGAATTGAGGATTTTGATGACTGAAGAGAAGCGCCATTTTCTGGACTATGTTTTTAATCCGCGGAGCGTTGCGGTGGTGGGTGCGACCGATAAAAAGGAAAGCGTCAATTATTACCTGGTGTCCAACCTGGTTGGTTTGAAATACACCGGTAAGATTTACCCCGTCCATCCGAGGCTGAAAGAGCTGTTAGGACTCAAAGTATACCCCAGCGTGTCCAGCATCGAAGATGAAGTCGATTTGGTCGTGATTTCGGTTGGTGCCGGCAAGACCCTCGATGTCGTACGCGATTGTGTTGCCAAGAGAGTCAAGGCGATATCCATCACCGCCGGCGGCTTTTCGGAAGGCGGCGCCGAAGGCAAAAACATCGAGCGGGAAATGCTCCGTCTTACCGGAGAAGCGGGTATCCGTGTCGTGGGACCTAACGCGCTCAGTCCTATCAATACCGCTAACAACCTGGCAGTGGGTTTCGGTCCCATGAAAATACTGGCGCGGGGCAATCTCGGCTTTATCTTCCAGTCCGGTCTGTACCAGACTCGCATTAACTGGTTATATTCCCACTTCAAGCTGCGCATGAGCAAGCTCATCGACCTGGGCAACAAGATGGATATCAAAGAGGTTGATGCCCTGGAATATCTGGCGCAGGACGACGAGACCAAGGCTATCGGCATCCACATGGAGAGCATCGCCGGTGACGCCCGCCGCTTTTTGAAACTCCTGAAGCAGACCACCGCACAGAAGCCGGTGGTTGTCCTCAAATCGGGACGGACAGAAGCGGGCGCGAAGGCGGCGTCTTCCCATACCGGGGCAATTATTAAATCCGGCGATATCGCTTTCGATACGGCGCTGAAACAGGGCGGCGCTATCCGGGCGCGCGACCTCGAAGAGTTTTTCGATTTTACCAAGGTCTTCAATTATCTCCCGCCGCTAAAGGGCAACCGCCTTGCGATATCGGTGTTCTCCGGCGGCGAGGGCGTGCTTGCCATCGACGCCTGCCAGGGAGCGGGACTGGTGCCGGCGGAACTCAGTCCGTCCGTGCAGCATTCGCTGCGCAAGATTTTTCCACCCTGGGAAAGTTCTTACAACCCCTTCGATTTCAACGTGAGCATGCAGTTTCACAGTTTTGTCGAATCGGCAGATGGTCTATACACCGCCTTGCTGGACGACCCCAATGTGGACTGTCTGGTGGTGCAAGCCTGGGGCTTTTCCCCGCATGAACACGAACACGCCGTTAAAGCGCTGACGGCATTCAATAAATATAAGCCGGTGGCAGCGTGGATAGCCGATCCGCTCAGCGGGAAAGAGCTCGGGGAAAACCTCGAAGCGGCAGGAGTACCGGTCTTTTCTTCCGGGGAGCGTGCGGTGCGGGCGCTGGGCGCTCTGCACAAATACTACCAGATAAAGAACGGCAGATAACTAGCTGCTGCTCTTGCGGTTGAGCCTGCGCGTCGGGTTCTGTGACTCGCAGGGGACTTTGGTCTGGCACAGTCCGCAGCCGACGACTTTCACCTGGTATTTTTCCACCAGGTAGCCTAGTTTTTCCCGCCCGTACTGGTAGCATTTTATCTTGTCGTGCCCGTCTTTGGTGATAGCTCCCGCCGGGCAGCGGGCGATACAAGCCGTACATTTCCCGTTCGCGTGGAAAAGACAGTTTTCGTAAGGACGTTTAGCTACGCGAGGGCTGGCGGGCAGCGCGAGGCTGGTCACGATACTCCCGCAGCGGTGCGCGATGCCGGCTTCGGTGATGAAGCCATCGGAAAGGCTGAAGGTGCCCAGCCCGGCGGCGTAGGCGATGTGACGTTCCGACCAGTTGGAGTATCGCCCTTTTTCGTTAGACAATACTTTGAAATAAGGCTGCATCATGGGTGCCGTCGCTTTGTGCCCCAGTGCAATGAGTAATTCGACGGTGTTCTTTCTGAGCGCGTCATTGAATATTTCCCCGTACCACCGGGTATAAGCCCACGGGCGGGACGGCGTGAGGATATGCCTTCGGTTAGTCTGGCGGGTCTTGCCGGTAATAGGGAGAATCCAGCTGATGACCGAAATATTCTTCGCGATGCCGCGCGGGGTCTTGCTGTAAGCTTTGGCGAGCGCTTCCCGCGGAGTGAGGTGAGCCGTGCCGATTATCTTCTTGTATTCGGTGAAGAGCGGGTCGTCGCCATCGGCAAATTGCACCAGCGGCTCTTCGAACATAGGCTCGCTCAGTTCCGGCGGCAGCCGGTTCAGAGGGCTGTCGCGGACGAAGGCTTTGATGGAATCTATGAGGAACCGGGCTGAATCCGGCTTCGATTGTTCTATCATCGGACAAACACATACATTATACACTTTGCCTGATTTTTCGCAAGCGCCTGAGGGAACGCCTTCTTTTACCTTTATTATGCGGAAAGAATATGCTATGATAAAAATATTAGTAGCGTACTTCTTTTCTTAAATCTCCGCTCTCCCGCAATTATCCTGTTTTCGTAAGTGCCGGGGGACTGTTTGTTTAAATAGGGTTGACCGTACTCACCATGTTGAATTTTTAGGAGGATACAGATGAGCGCAAGGTTTGACCTCGAAGAGTTTGCCCGGGTTGCCGAAAGAATCAGAGCTAAAGCCAAGACGGACGGGCGTCTCCTGGAAAATCCGCCGGATGAAGCAATGCGGGTCCTGGTGGAGAAAGAGCAGGGCGTTCGCAAGACCATCTACGATAACTTCGTCGCGGAAAGCGAACCGACTTCGCGTTCGCAGATGTTCACCAAGAACAGTATCGACGAAGAGTTCGGCGAGGCGGAGCGGGAACTGCTGGCAAAGTGCGAGCAGGCGCTTGCCAAAGAAAAACTTATCTGTATCGACCGCACGGTGGGCAGCCTGGACAGCGATACCATCGTTCGCCTGATTGTCCCGGAGAAGTTCGCCCATATCGCTTATGGCGGGAAAAACCTCTTCGCGCCGGTCAAGAAAACCAACTACCAGCCGGATTACCAGATAATCTTCTTCGGCGATGAAGCCTGGGAAACCAACAAGACCAAGCCGCTGCCGCAGAAAGATATTACCATCCGCCTGGCAGTCCTCGATGGCGGGCGTATCGTCAAGATTATCCGCAACAGCAACTACATCGGGGAATACAAAAAAGGCGTCTTCGCCGCTGAGGACTGGGTCGCCAAGACCAAGAAAGGCGGCATCTTCCTGCATGCCGGCTGCCGCGAGGATGTCTTACAGATGGCACACGGAAATTACAGGTCAGTGCGGACGCTGCTCATTGCACTCACCGCCAACGGTAAGACCACGACCACCTGCCGGGTTATCGCGCGTAAGGGCAAGGAGAAGTCCTGGCTGGTACAGGATGACGGCGGTACCCTGATGGCTGATGGTTCGTTCCACGGCTTTGAAGCAGGAGGCATCTTTGTAAAGACAGAAGGCGTGAACCCCGGCGAGCAGGTAGAAATTTATTACGGTCTGCTGAAACGGGAGACTGTCTGCGAAAACGTCTTCGTGACCGAAGACGGCGATTTCGATTTTGAAAACTTCTCCCGCACCTCCAACGGTCGAGCCGTGGTGCGCCGAGTGGACTTCATGCATGCCAGCCCGTATATTGACGTCGACCAGGTTGACAACATCGTGCTGATTACCCGCGGTCCGCTGATTCCGGCAATTTCCAAGCTGACTCCCGAGCAGGCAGCGGCGTTGATGGTGCTGGGTCAGGCGATGGAATCCTCGGCGGGCGACCCCACACAGGCGGGCAAAATCCGCAGTGAATTCTTCTACGACCCGTTCATGGCGGGCGATAAAGCCAAGCATGCCAATATCTTCTATGAAATCATCAAGGGACTGCCGCATTTGAATTTCTATCTCATCAATACCCGCGGCGTCGGCGAAGATGAACACTTCAAAGTCATTCCGGTAGCGCATACACTGGCGATACTGGACTCGCTCTTCCGCGGCGGACTGGAAGACTGGGTGGACTCGCCGTCCGGCTTCAAAGTCCCCGCAGCTATCCGTGCCGTCGATGACATCACGGTACATCCGGAGAAGCTCTATACCCGCGAGGAGTTCGAGCAGAAACAGAAGGAATTGAACCGTGTACGGTACGAGGCGGTGGAAAAGATAGGTCCCGACCTGCACCCCGATATCCAGAAAGTCTTTGCTCGTCCCAGCGAGTACCAGATTCGCTGGCAAATCTGATATGGCGACTGTCAATACCGTACTCGGGGCACTGAATACGAAAGACCTCGGCTTCACGCTCAGCCATGAACATATCATGGTGGCGCCGGCCGGCTTTTTCCGTGATTACCCCGAACTGTTCGGCAGCAACGTGGTGGAACGCCTCGTCGGCAAGCTGACGAAAGCGAAACAGGCGGGCGTGGATACTATTGTTGATTGTACTACCATCGACCTGGGGCGGGACGTCAATCTGCTGGTCGAAGTTTCCCGCCGCAGCGGGGTCAACATCATCGCCTGCACCGGCTGGTGGCTGAACGCGCCTTCATTTTTTGCCAACATCTCGCCGGACCGCATCGCCGAATGGTTCATCCGTGAGATTGAGCAGGGTATCGGCGGCACCGGCGTTAAGGCGGGAGTGCTCAAGTCCGCCGCCGATATGGACGGCGTAACTCCGGAAGGATCGGTAGTGCTGCGGGCTGTAGCGCGGGCGAATCTCAAGACCGGCGTGCCCATAGTTTTGCACTCTTTCCCGCGCGGGCAGGTCGGCAGGGATCAACTGGCTATCCTGAAGGAAGAGGGCGTCGACCCACGGCAAATTAAGTTCGATCATTCCAACGACACTACGGATGTAGGCTACCTGATATGGCTGATGCAGCAGGGCTGCTATCTTGGTCTCGACCGCTATCCGGGCGAAGGCGTGCGCCCGCGTGAGCGTACTATCACGATGAAAGCCCTCATGGACGCAGGCTACGCCGGAAAGCTCTGTCCTTCGCATGACAACCTGATGTCCTACATGCAGCCTGACGAGCCGGAAATTGCGGAAGAGAAGGGCATGCAGGCGAATCCCCACGGGATTCTCTATATGAAGAATGTCGTCTTCAAACAGCTCTGCGAGCTGGGTGCTTCCGAGGAAGACCTGAGCCGCCTCTGTGTGGAAGGTCCGCGTAATTTCTTTGAAGGTAAATAGCTCACTGCGGATTGACAACACCCCGTCCCGGTATTAATATTGGATTGAGAGCCATCGACCCCAATGGGGCGGTGAGCCCAAAGATTAAACAGCGCCCTGACAAAAGTCGCTTGGATCGGAGACGACCGAGACGGCAGGAAAATTGTTTACTTGCCTTCTCCGGAATTTTCCCGAGAAGGCTTTTGTTTTTCCGGGCGCAGTATTGAAGAAGGAGGCTTTATTCAATATGGCAACCGTAAAAAAAGAAAAGACCGTCAACCTCCCGCCCATCCAGGTAGCGCTGGACCTGCTGGACCTGCCGCGCGCCCTCCAGATTGCCGAGGAAGCGGTCAAAGGAATCCTCGCCGAGACCAATGATAACTCCAAAGCCTGGGTGGAAATCGGCACACCGCTGATTAAATCCGAGGGCATGAATGCCGTGCGCGAGATGCGTCGCAAGTTTCCCCAGTTGACCATCTGCGCCGATATGAAAACGATGGACGCCGGCGCCACTGAAGTGGAAATGGCGGCGAAAGCGGGCGCCAATATCGTGTTTGTTCTGGGCACCTCGCCGGACTCCTGCATCAGCGAAGCCGTCCTCGCCGCTAAAAAATACGGCGTGAAGCTGGCTGCCGACCTTATCTCCGTCACCGACCCGGTCAAACGTGCCGTCGAACTGGAAGCGATGGGCGTGGATATCATCAATATCCATGTCGGCTTAGACCAGCAGGTTCTCGGTATCAATCCTGTCGATTTGGTGCGGAAGATTTCCGGGGCGATTACTCACAAAGCGATGATATCCGCGGCGGGCGGCTTGAATAGCGAGACCGCGGTGCAGGCATGGGAAGCCGGCGCTGATATCCTCATTGTCGGCGGGTCATTATATAAAGCCCGCAGCCCGGAGGAATCCGTGCGGCAGATTATTAAATCTTTGAAATCGGGCAAGCCGATTGCCAGCAAGGAGTTCGTCAAGTTTGACGCCGCGCACCTTGCCGAGGCGTTCAAGAAGGTCAGTACCGCCAATATCAGCGATGCCATGCACCGGACGGGAGAGCTGCGCGGGCTTAAGCCGGTGTGGGTCGGCGCCCCCGGCGAACTAAAGTTTGCCGGCCCGGCGGTGACGGTACGCACTTACAACGGCGACTGGAGCGCGCCGGTAAAGGCAATCGACCAGGCGAAACCGGGCGATGTCCTCGTGATAGATGCCTGCCAGGGTGAAATCGCCGTCTGGGGCGAATTGGCGACCCATAGCTGCGTCACGCAGGGCGTCGTCGGCGTGGTCATTGATGGTGCGGTAAGGGACATCGATGACATCCGCAAGCTCAAGTTTCCCCTGTTCGCGCGCCATTTTACGCCCACCGCCGGCGAGCCGAAGGGCTTCGGAGAAATCAACGCGCCCATCGTCGTTTGCAACCGCACCGTCGAGCCGGGCGACTGGATTATCGGCGACGAGAGCGGCGTAGTGGTCGTGCCGCGCCACAGCGCGATGGAAATGGCGAACCGGGCGATTGACGTGCTGGAGCGGGAAAACCGCATCCGCGAAGAAATCCAGCGCGGCTCAACACTGGGCAAGACCGCCTATCTTAACAAGTGGGACGTCAAAAAATAGAGCATCTTCAGAGTAAAATAAAAAAGGGGGAGGCGAAAGTCTCCCCTTTTAATTATTTGTGCAGCTTCTGCAAAAGTAGTGTTCTCGTAGCATTTAGACATTAAGACGTTTTGGTGTTATAATGTCACTATCATCCATCTGGAGGTGAAATATGCCCGCGCCAACCAAACGTACTACCGTTTATTTAGACCCTGATTTGCACAAGGCGCTCCGCTTGAAGGCAGTGTCAGTATCCAAGACGGTATCGGAACTGGTGAATAGCGCCATTAGAGAAGCCCTGTCAGAGGATGCCGAGGATATTGCGGCTTTTGAGAGCAGGGTCAGCGAGCCATTAGTCAGCTATGATGAAATGGTAAAACGGCTGAAGCAAGATGGCAGAATATAGAGTCTACTTCCGGGAATCGGTTGCCAAAGACTTCCGGGGAATTCCGAAAGCAGACGCCAGAAAAATTCTCAGCTGCATCGAATTACTGTCGGTAGAACCGCGACCTGCCGGTTGTGAAAAATTGACCGGACAGGAACGTTACCGCATCCGCCAAGGGCGCTATCGTATTTTGTACTCAATACAGGATAAGGAACTTACCGTCTGGATAGTGAAAGTTGGTCAGCGCAAAGAAGTTTATCGTTAATAGAACGGTAATAACTATTGACTTTGTCAATTATAAGTTCTAGAGTATCCGTTAGTATGATTCGGATTGACATAAGAGATTCATCAGATGAGATGCCATAAATACGAATTTGATATTACGAATAGTCTCAAGCAAACATATTGTGTTAATTGCGAAGGCTGTGAATTCGTAACTCATATTCCAAAAGGTGCATTTGAGCAAGTAAATCCATTTGAGTTAGCGCGCCTTCTGCTTAAAAAACGTAAAGCTGAGTTGATTCCGCAACTAAACGATTGCCCATATTGCCATAAACGTGCGCTTGCTTATTTTACAATAAACGATACATTTGAGTGTATGAATCATGGGTGTCAATACCATACGACGATTTCGTGTAACACGCCAGAATACGATTCTATTATTCAATACCTTGGAATTGAGCTATCTGGTAAAGAAGTAAATACGAATGCAAATGATGCTAAGGAATCCTCAAAAAGTAGTTTAAGTGACTTTTTAACAGGCTACTTTATGCATGGGCATTTGGATGAACAGTTATCTGGTGGTACTGGGGACCTGAGCAACCCGATGTTGCTTAGTGTCAAAATGTTTTTAGCAGATATTAGGTCTTGGAGGCGTCAATATAAGGAAGGTGAGTATGTTTGTTCTGACTTTGCTCAAGAGGTGTATGACGCTGCTATAAGTCGAGGTATGAGGTGCGGCTACACAGTTATAAGGTTTGAGAAAAGCGAGATTGGTCACGCGATTGTAGCTTTTAATACAGACTATGGTTTAAAATTCTTCGAACCACAATCAGGTGATGAAGAAGATGTTATAGTAGGGAGACGCTACTCAGCACAGCTCAAAGGCGTACCGGAAGAAAGTATCGTTGTTGAAATTAAAATATCGTGGAATGATGGAACATCAGCAACAATTGACTAGCACCCTTTAGTTTAAAGCAAAAGGTAGCTTGTTATGCCTTATAACGACTATATATGTGCTAAATCCGGTAGACATTTTCGAAATATTGATGACTGGAAAATTTGTGCAACCAAGAGGAATTGCGCAAATTTGTCAGAATGTCCAATAGCACCACAAGTATCCTATAAAAATAAAAAGGCGCGTACAATGCGTTCCGTGCCTCTGAACAGTACAGAAATGGCGCGACTTGAAGCTGCGAAGGCGAAGTACCAACGTGGGTCTGACGTAAATGTCAAAGAAAGAAGTAGTAGTAAGATTGGTTCTTTTAGTCCGGTCGGTTTGTTCATGGGTATTATGCTTGTATTTGTTGGTATCATTTTATTACTAATGAGACTTGGCTCGCTTTCAGGGTCAATATTCAGTTACATTTTACCAGTTGGACTATTTGTACTTGGGGCTATCATTGTTTTCTCGGGACGACATCGCTAGATATCGGTATTTAAAGAAGCTTCAGCTCCGCGTGTTTTTACTCTTCTTAAACAAAAAGGGGGGCTTTCGCCCCCCTTCGGTTTTTTAGAAGTCTTCTTCTACTTAAGCCACTCGCGGGAGATAATCATGCGCTGGACTTCCGAGGTGCCCTCGTAAATCTCGGTGAGTTTGGCATCGCGCATATATCTCTGCATCGGGGAGTCCATCATGTAGCCGTAGCCGCCGTGAATCTGCACGCCCTTGATGGAAGCCTGCATGCACAGCTCGCTCGCCATCAGTTTCGCCATGGATGCGGCGACGGTGAACTTCTCGTGCTTATCGG
>JAQTVW010000103.1 GCA_028706655.1 Dehalococcoidales bacterium
TCTGGCGGACTTCTTCCTCATCCCAGGTGAAGTGGTAGAAGTTCTGGACCATTTCCAAATATGAAACGGTGACTCCACGCGCATTGCAGAGGAAGTCAGGTATCACATGAATGCCTTTCTTGTACAGGACCTCATCAGCTTCAGGGGTAGTAGGGCCGTTGGCTAATTCAGCGACGACCTTTGCCTTGATCTTGGATGCGTTTTTGATAGTAATGACATTCTCAATAGCAGCGGGAATCAGGATGTCGACGTCCATTTCCAGCAGTTCTGCGCCGGTTATCTTGTCCCCTTCACTGAGATTGCAGACGGAACCGGTTTTTGCCTTGCAGGCACTGGCTTTATCGTAATTGATGCCGGCTTTATTGCACACGCCGCCTTTACTATCACAGACAGCTACAATTTTGGAACCAAACAACTCAGCACACAGACGGGCGGCATGGGAACCGGCGTTGCCGTAGCCTTGCACCGCTATCGTAGCTTTACTAAGGTCCATCTTAAGGGCTTTTGCAGCTTCACGGATGGTGAACATGCCGCCGCGGGCTGTCGCATCACCGCGACCCGGTGAACCACCTATCGGGAGGGGCTTGCCGGTGATGACACCGAACTGCGGTTTGCCCGTTATGACCGAGTATTCGTCCATCATCCATGCCATGATTTGGGGAGTGGTATAGACATCGGGTGCGGGCACATCTTTTTCCGGTCCGATAAAAGGTGCGATACTTCTGATATAAGCGCGGCTTAAACGTTCAGTTTCGCCCGGTGACAGGGTCTTAGGATTACATATGATACCGCCTTTGCCTCCACCCAGGGGGAGGTCAAGGAGAGAGCATTTCCAAGTCATCCAGGCACCGAGGGCCCTGACTGTGTCAATGGTTTCGTCCGGATGAAAACGGATACCGCCCTTTGCGGGGCCCCGGGCGTCATTGTATTGAACCCTGAAACCCTGGAATATTTTCACTGAGCCGTTATCCATACGGACTGGAAGAGTGACATGCAATTCCCGCAGCGGACTCTTCAACAGGCTGGTTACACTCGGTTCAAGCTTTAGGACTTTGGCACACTTATCAATCTGCTGCTTGACGATATCAAACGGGTTCTCGGATGCCATTTGCTGCTCCTTCTTGTTTTGTATATTTCCACTGGAATTCAATTCCACATGGTTGCAACACCAGGTTTCTAACTAAGGTTATCGCATCTCTCTAAACATGGGTTAAAGACAATGTGTCCTGAAAACGGGTAAGTTTCTGGTATTCCATGACTGTGCTCATGGCGTGATTGGTTACTTCGATACCTCCTTCGGCCACCGCCGCCACGGGGTTAAGCCCTCCCAGCACGACTATGCCGATACGGTTAAGGTCAACCTGAATCTCGCACACCGGTTCACTGGTATTGCCCATCAATAATATCCCACCCATACGGGCTTCTCGCAGCTTGTTAATGATATCTTCAGTAAGGCTTCGGCAAGCAGCCGGGATTTCCCGGAAATTGGCCAGGATGCGTCCTTCGCCGTATTTGACGGCTTCGTGTACCGAAGTCATGCGAGCTTTAATAAATACTTCGGAAGGGTCGATGGAGGAACCGGAGTAATAGATGAGTTCCGCGAAACGGTAAGGGCGGTGTTTTTGCATCTGAAGAATGCCGCCGAAGCGGGAACCCATCGGTACACCGGCCTTAAGCAGGGAACCGTTGATGACGATACTACAGACGGTGGCAAGGCCGATCATGCCGGGAGGTATCACTAATTCCCCAAGTGTTTCACCCTCCTTAGCCACAGCTACCAGGTCGCTCACACAGAAATCGGAGCGAAATATCGGCTTCATCAACTGTAGGGCTTTATCGAATGAATCCACTGGGAAAAGGGAGATATTTACCGGAATAAGACCGCTGCGGAGATCGAAATTGAAGTTGGTGCGGAAAGCGAGGACCTCTATCTTATGAAAGGCCAGGCCAACTTTGTCGCGCACCAGGGCCGATCCAAGCTCGGCGATCCCTTTTTCGGTGATAAGTCGCCCGTCGCGCCCGACTAGTTCGGTCAATCCCCGCTGGTCCATCGCCTTAAGGTGATAACGCACCGCACGTTCCGTAAGCTCAACGCCGTGTTCCTTGAGATGACGACCTATGACGCGCGCCCCCACTGGCTCCTGGGTATCACGGAGAATCTGCAGGATGGTGAGTAATTTTCGCTCGACTTCCTGGCCGTTGAATAGCACAGCGTCTCCCTTGCTTAAGCTTATTTGACGGAAGTAGGAAACCGCATTCCGTCTTCGTAGAACGCGGCGATTGTATCAAAAGTCTCTTGCGAATACAAGATAGCCGGCGGAATTGCCGAGGAAATGGGGGTTAATATTCCGGTTTGTCAGGCCAGTCCGCGTCCCTTGAGCCGAGCTTCTTCCCATGCCCTATAGTTGTCCGGCGGATGGACTATTTCCGCTTCGGGTTTGCGCTGGAGATGGATGGCATCCGAAGGGCAGCCGGTGACGCAGAGCCCACAGCCGATACACCGGGCACGGTCAACCGAAGCCGTGTTATCTACTTTGACTGCCGCTACCTGGCAGCGTTCCGCGCAAATGCCGCAGGAGGTGCAACTATCGATGCTGACCACTGCTAGGTAATTAGCTACAGCCACCGATTTTGCGATACCCAGTTTGGTGATGCCTCCCAGGATGTTGCAGCAGCAACCGCAGCAGTTACAGACATAGCCTACGCCCCTTTGGTTGTTGCTTACGGTATGAACCAGACCTACCTTCTCAGCCTCGTCCAGTATGCGTAGTGCATCTGTCTGGGTTATGGCGTGAGGGTCGTTCAGACGTTCAGAAGCGGAAAAATTCAGGCAGTTGTTGGTGGGGAACTTACACTTCTCGGTGTGTGTGAGGTTGTGTTGCTTGCGGCAAATACACTCCCGTACACCGAACGATTTTGACTGAAGAAGGAGCGACCGGACGTCGTCGTATGGCAGGATTTCCTCCGTTTTTACCGACCCATGGTGCGGGATGACGCGGTGCAAGGCGGGCTGAAGCTTCATGATGCCTTCCATACCGCCTTCCTGCCAGTAGTGGTCGCAGAGGTGGGCGAGTTCGTGGTCCATCTTGTCCCACTGTTCCTCGTAAATACCGATCACCCATGGAGCCAGGCGGAAACGCATGTCGCCATCCTTGCGGGATGGCCAGACAAGACCCCGGCGAGCCATTGCCTTGAGTGCGGTCAAAGCGGCATCAGGTTCGGTACCCGCGCGGGTGGCGATAGCTGTGGCGGATTCCGGCATTCCGGTCATTGCTGCCGCCAGGCGGGCGTCCGCTTCAGGGAAAATGCGGCGTAATATTTCCAGTTCCACGCCGGATTTGGTAGCCGGGAACCCTCCGGGTAAACGGTCGAGCGCGGCGCGCAATCGTGCGAAAACGTTATCCATCAAGGTCGTACTCCTCGCCCGTCGATGCGGGTTTTACCGTTAATAATATCTCCCTTCAGGGTGGCCAGATGTGTTTTTATTTCCGGAGAAACTGCGGAATGGGCATTATCAAGGGTGATATCCACCGCTCCGTCTTTTAGACCAAAGAACTGGGCGCCGGAAGCCAGTTTGCCTTGTCTGGCTTCATCAATCATCCGGTAGACACCAGCGTCGACATTCTTGATTACTGAAATAAGCACATTATCCGGGGCGAGCGGACGCTGGTCAACATCTACCCCGATAACGTATTTGCCGCGTTCATGTGCGGCGGTGATGACACCCACTCCACTGGCGCCGGCGGCGGCGAAGATCACATCCGCTCCTGATTCATATGCAGATTGGGCGAGGATGCGACCACGCGTGGCGTCATCCCATGAGCCAACCCAGGATGCGGATACCAGTGCGGCCGGATTGATCGCGCGCGCACCGGCACTGAATCCGTTGAAGAATCGGCGGATAGCCGCGATGTCCATTCCGCCGATAAAACCCAGTCGGCCGGTCCGGCTGACCATGATGGACAATGCGCCAGCCAGGAATGAACTCTCATCGTCACGGAAAACAATCGCGGCAACATTCGGCATATCATAAATAGCGCTATCGATGCCGGCGAACATCTGCCCGGGGTAGCTGGCGGCGGTGCGGCGAAGGGCGCCGTCCTGGTTGCCACCGATGGTGATGACCAGCAGGTTATCGCCTTTGCGGGCCATGCGTGCCTGCAGACCTTCGATTTCTAACGGGCTCACACCCTTGACCTCGGTGAACTTCAATCCAAAATCATGCGCGGCTTTCTTCCCGCCGGCCAGACACTGTTGGGCAAAGTCATCGGAATATCCTGACGCATCGAAGACCATGGTTATTTCAAGCGGTTCTTGTTTATCGGGCAAATCCGCGGTCGAACAAGCCGGCAACAGATAGAGTATGGATACCAGGAGTAAACAGAAGGCGGCAAAAGATAGACGCGAGATGGAATTATCTCCTTCGGCAAATGGTCAACCGCATATGGTATCTAACGAAACACCATAAAGCAAATGGCCAGGAAAGGTGTCTTGATGACAGGAAGTAAGAGTGCCGGCTACGACTGTTCCGGGGTATTGCAGCCTGCTGTAAACAGGAAGGCCCCGCTCTTCAAGAGCGGGGCCTTCCCTGATGTTCCAACCCGACTTGTGACCCAGCCGCTAGGTGGCTGGATTTCCTAGAGTGATTCCAGGAGAAGGTCGAGCACGTTCGCCATCTTCAGCTTGCCGCCATCGCGGGCCACGGCTTCGCCGAGGTTCTCTTCGCAATGATAGCAGTATGAAGCGAGGGTGGTAGCGCCGGTGCCTTTAACTTCCTTGATACGTTCATCAGCGGTCCAGCGGGCGAAATCAAGGTAGCCATTACGCATCCAGGAGCCTGCGCCGCAGCACCAGGCATTGTCCTTGCAGCGGTCCATTTCCAGGTAGTTGATGCCCGGGATGGACTTGAGGATATTGCGAGGAGCATCGTAGATGCCCTGGAAATCGTTGCATCCGGCGACCCCGAAGCCGCTGATGCGGCCGAGGTGGCAGGGATCGTGGTAGGTAAGCTCAACGTTGTTGGCCTTTTTGGGCTTGAGCTTGCCTTCCTTGATAAGTTGGTCGATGAACTCAAGGATATGTACGACTTCGAAATTCATCTTGTCGCCCACATCGGGGTAATCGCGCTTGAAGGTGCTGTGGCAGAACGGGCAGAGGGTGACCAGTTTCTTGACGCCCATCTCGTTGAACATCTTGATGTTCTCTTTGGCGAAGGCGACAAAATTATCTACATCACCCAGGCGGAGGGAGGGGTTGCCGCAGCAGCGTTCGCGCTCGCCAAGAAGGCCGACATCAACCCCGGCCTTGGCCAGGAGTTTAAGGGCGGTCTTTGGAGCTTGCTCGGCAGCGGCATCGCGCATGACACCGCAGCCTACGTAAAGCAGCACGGAATTGGTTTTGGTGGAAGCGGCAGCCTTGGCGCCTTTCCCCTTGGGGGCGGCACCCGCCAGGTCAGCGGGCAGGTCTTTCATCCACTTTGCCCGGTCCGCATCCGGCTTGCGATAGGGATTCATGGTTTCCTTCATGGCGGCGAGGAGGTCCTTGAAGCCGCCGG
>JAQTVW010000019.1 GCA_028706655.1 Dehalococcoidales bacterium
GGCGATGTGAAAGCTGATAACTGCTAAGAAGACTGGCTATTTTACAGCCGGCCAGAGATAGTCCTGCAAGGCTTTCAGCCCCACTTTTGCCAGGGCTTCATCTTCATCAGCTTTTCTACCGCCGACCCCGATGCCGCCGTAGACTGTAGGTTTTCCCGGTTCGACAATCGTCACTCCGCCGGGAACAAATGTCCTGCCTTCACCGGGCGGTTCATAGGCGCCCCACTCTGCGGAGAGTTCCTTGTTCATCCGGTTCTTAAAGAACTGTCTTGTATCAACACCCTGTGCTGACGCGCTGTGCGCCTTGAGTATCGCCGAGGTGTTAAATAGCGTGATACCGCCATCCATCTTGCATAGAATAATAATGTCGCCGCGCCGGTCTGTGACGACTACCGTAATCGGTCTTGATGCTTCCTTCGACGCTTCTTTAAGGACTGCCGCTGCAGCAACCTGGGCTTCTGCCAGTCCGAGTAGCTTCATCTCGTACATGTTTCTCTCCTTATTCTAGAACAGTCCGTCTCTTTTCAGACTCATGAATTTATGGTCGCCGATGATGACATGGTCGAGAACTTCTATGCCCATGATACGCCCGGCTTCAACCAGCGCCTTCGTCAGCTTGATATCGTCAGCAGATGCCTGCGGGTCGCCGGAAGGATGATTGTGGACGAAAATGACCGATGCGGCGCTCGCTGCCAGCGCTTCTTTGAAGACCTCCCGCGGATGAACGATACTGCTATCGAGGCTGCCCACGGAAATCTCGGCGATTCTTATCAACTGGCTGCGGGTGTCCAGCAACAAGGTTAAAAAGTATTCTTTCTGCTTGCCTTTCAATTTCCCCTGTACTACTCCGGCGACATCTTCCGGAGTCTTGACTACCATCTTGTTCATTGACTCCGCACGGTTATCCAGCCGGTTCGCCAGTTCGCAGGAGGCCTTAAGCTGGCAAGCCTTGGCGTTGCCGATGCCGCGCACCTGTGCCAGTTCCTCCAGCGATGCCCCGGCAATTCCCTTCAAATTACCGAACTGGCTGAGCAGGCGCTGTGCCGTCACCATGACCGATTCGCCGGAAATGCCACGCCCCATAATCAGCGCCAGTATTTCCTGGGCAGAAAGCGCTTCGACGCCCAGCCGCTGCAATCTTTCCCGGGGCCTTTCCGCCATTGGCAGATCGTGGATGGTCATAGAACCGGCTGGCTTGGATGCTGGTTTTTCCATATTATTTTTCGTCCTGATGTTAATTAAACAACGCTATTCTATCATATTGGCAGCACTGCCGGCAGTTGTCATACTGCATTTGCCCGTTAGAAACAAGTGGAAATGCTGGGTATTAACCTCCAACCGGTTTTCAGGGGTAGACCATTACAAAAGCTGGTGTCTCCCAGCTTAATTACCTGCGCTTGCAGGTCTATCATATAGGTATAAAGCAGGACGTTAGTAATGGGTAGGAGGTAGTATGTTTTGCCACATTCGTTTTAAAGCATGCCGTAAGTGCGGCGGAGATCTGTCTTTGGAACAGGACCAGTATGGCACCTTTTTCCAGTGCATCCAGTGCGGCGCAGTCTGGAATGAGACAGATACCAGAAGGGCTTTCGCTCCAACACCACAGAGGAAATCCGTATTTGCGCAAGAACCGGTTTTAGTAAAATAGAACGGCGGTAACGGGTATCGACGCTGTGTGATAATCCTGGCTTAAAGCATACGTCGCAAATATTTGGCTGTGTTCTATGCTGCCTTCTTCATGAGATAGTCCTGCCACAAAGAATTCAGCTTGTCCATATCGAATCCGTAGACTTTCAGGAGTGCATCGTCATAGCTGCTGCCCTGCCGGAAAGTCCTGAGCAATTCAGACATTTTGTCCGCACCGTAAGTGTCCGTCAGGTAACGTACAATACTGTAACTTTCGGCATAAGCCAAACGTGATTCATCAGAGTAAGCCGAAAAGGGACTGGCGATACTGCGCACCGTAAGCAGTTTCTTTTTTGCGATCGCATCCACCAGAAGAATCGCGAAGCTCGCATCCAGGTCGCCCTCGGCGTTCATGGCTAAACCCTCGTCCATCCACGTCGGCATGCCGCCGTAAGGATTGTAGGTCATCTGGTGGATGGTCAGATGGCTAAGCTCGTGGGCGATTGCCCCGGTGCCCCAATCGACGTTATTGGGGGCGATACCGATGGCAATAATGCCGAAAGTAGTAAAGGCAACTCCGCCCGTCCATTCCTGCGGGAATATCATCGAGCCGCGCAGGTCTTCATAATTACCGTAGACGTATATCCGCACCGGAAGCTCCAGTTCCGCACCGGTATCTCTGGTCAGACGCGCCAGCGCATCCTGAGTGGCGGTCATCAATCGCCCGGAGAAGGCATCATCACCCTGATACCAGTAAATTGTAACCTTGCCTTGAGTTTTACTGCGCCAGGTAAAACGGGTGTCATCAATCTTGAGCTTGATACGGTCAGTAACTAATTGCCCGCCGCTGGCATCCCTGACCATCCACCAGTATTCCAAGATGGCGCCGGGCGGCAATCCGCCGGTGCGCCGCATATCCCATGTCCATCTGGCGTCGACTGTTTTCGCGGGGTTGAAATCTATATAGGTCTCGCTGATTATTTTAGAGATGCTGATACGTTCGACAACATATTGCAGGCGGATGTCGGTAATATCGGTATTGCTCTTTACCGAAAGAGAAAAATCGATAGTCGCCGGAAAATTGACTTTCGCCACGCTGCCGGTTACCGTGATACTGTTGCCGGTCTGCGCCGATGCCGGGCTGATTAAGACCAGCATCAGGCAGATGACTAGAGTCAGTAGACCTAATTTCTTCTTCATGATTCTTTCCCCAATGTTGATCTCAGGTATGCCATGATAAATTCATCTAATTCGCCGTCCAGTACTAATTCCGGATTACCTGTTTGCAGACCGGTGCGGTGGTCTTTGACCATTTTATAGGGATGAAGCACGTAGCTTCTTATCTGGTTGCCCCAACCCGCCTCTATCCGCTCTCCTTTCAGTTTAGCACGTTCCTCCGCTCTTTTCGCCAATTCCATATCCAGCAGGCGTGATGTGAGCAGTTTCATGGCAATTTCTTTATTCTGATATTGAGAGCGTTCCGTTTGGGAAGCCACCACCAGCCCGGTCGGCAGGTGAGTTATGCGGACGGCGGTGCTGGTTTTCTGGACATTCTGCCCGCCGGGCCCGCTGGAACGGAAAGTATCTATTTTTAAATCATTGGAATTGATTTTAACATCGACATCAGCCTCCGCTTCCGGCATGACTTCGATTAAAGCGAATGAAGTGTGACGGGCATGGTCGGCATCGAAAGGAGACAGCCGCACCAATCGATGTACTCCGTGTTCTGATTTCAGATAGCCGCAGGCGTATTCGCCATTAATGGTGATGACTGCGCTTTTAATACCGGCTTCTTCTCCGGGCGAAACATCCAGCACCTCAGTCTTGTAGCGGCGCCGTTCCGCCCAGCGCAAATACATGCGCATCAGCATTTGCGCCCAGTCCTGGGATTCCGTACCTCCCGCGCCGGCGTGAATCGTCATGATGGCATTCCGCGCATCATATTCGCCGCTGAGCATAAGCTGAAATTCCAGTTCATCCAGCTGCCGGGAAGTCGATTCTACCTCAGTCCGGACCTCGTCTTGTAGAGCGGAGTCCCTTTCCGCCAATATGACCAGTTCTGCAATATCGGTTGCCTGCTTTTCCATCACACGCCACTTCTGCACCGTTTTGCGGAGGTCGGCGACTTGACGCATGGTATCTTTAGCGCGCGTCTGGTCTTGCCAGAAATCCGGCGCTGCAGATAGTTTTTCCAGGCGTATTATTTCCTGCTCTTTTTTACCTATCTCAAAGATGCTCCAGGGCATTGGAGATTCTGACTTGCAGGTCTTTTACTTTGTCACTGAACTCTGACATATAACCTCACCGTTCTTGTTATTTTACTTCCGCTAAAACGTGTTGTGCCGCTCTCAGATTGCCGCCGGCTGCCATGTGGGCGAGACGGGTTGGTTCCGGCAGGCGGTAACCGCGGCAACACTGTAAAACTATTTGAATTGCCGATTCCAGGCTGATTTTGTGTCCGGGTGAAATGTACATCGGCTTCACAACGGTGCGTGTGCGCAGTACCGCGCCGATAACCTCATTATCATCCGTGATTTCCGTGTAGCTGCCTGCGGCAGCGGGCGGTTCGGCGCAGTCTCCGCAAAGCCGAGATTTAGCGCAGCCGATAGCCGGGACATCCAGCCACAAGCCCAGATGAGAAGCGATTCCTAACCGTCGCGGGTGAGCGATACCTTGTCCGTCTATCAGAATCAAATCGGGTGTAATTTCTAATTGACTGAAAGCCCCCAGCAGCAGCGGTGCTTCACGGAAAGATAATAGCCCCGGGATATACGGCATGCCCGGTTTACCCCGGACTACTTTCACTTCAACGAGTTCCAACGTCGGAAAATCCATGACGACTATCGCGGCAGTCGCCGTGTTTTGAAACCGGTTCACGGAGATATCGGCTCCGGCAATAAAGCGCGGATTGACGACATCGCCAGCACAGGATACCTGCTGCGCGAGTTTCGTCTGGAGCGCGATCGCTTCGCGGATAGTCAGCTGCCAGCTATGCAACCGGTTCACTTTCACTCTTTGATTATAACTTCCGTATCAGGGGTTAGCAACTGAAATATCCTTATGCTATACTTTAGCTGTAAATCATAAGGAAGGTAGCAACAAATGGCAAAGACCAGAGCAGGCATCATTAATGTTACCGGCTATGCCGGTGTCGAGTTAGCGCGACTACTGGTGCAACATCCCGAAGTGGAATTGACTTCAGTCACCGGGCGAAGCGCCGCGGGGCAAAAGCTCAATGCCTTTTTCCCGCATTTAACTAACATCGGACTTACTATTGAAAATAAGCTCGGCGATGTCGATTTTGTATTTTCCGCGATGCCGCACAAAGACAGCGCTCCTGAGATAATTCCGTTACTGGAACGGGGTATCAAGGTCGTCGATATCAGCGCCGATTTCAGACTGCGTAACCCTGCTGCCTACCCGGAATGGTACCAGTTCACCCATCCGGCGCCGCAACTTTTGAAGGAGGCAGTCTACGGACTGCCGGAATTATACAGCAAAAAGATTGCCATAGCCAGATTGATTGCCAATCCCGGCTGTTATCCCACCAGCGCCATACTGGCGCTTGCGCCGGCAATCAAAAAGGAAATCATCGAGCCCAATATCATTATCGATAGCAAGTCCGGCATCTCCGGCGCCGGCAGGAGCCTGAGTTTAAAGGTGCACTTCTCGGAAGCCAACGAAGACGTTACTGCCTATTCACTTGAGGGCCACCGTCACTTCCCCGAGATTACCCAGGAACTGACACTGCTTAATCCTAAGAAACCGCCGGCGGTTACTTTTGTGCCTCACCTGATACCGATGACCCGCGGCATCCTGACCACCGCTTATGCCACGCTGCTGCCCGGCAAAATCGCAACCGGCAAAGATGGCGAAAAGCAGTTGCAGGAAATTTATGCTGACTTCTATAAAGCTGCCCCGTTCGTCAAAGTGGTCTCGTTCCCGCCGCACACCAAGTATACCTGGGGCAATAACGATTGCTACATTTACCCGACCATCGACCATCGTACCGGAAGACTGATAGTTGTAAGCTGTATTGACAATCTGGTCAAAGGGGCGGCCGGACAGGCAGTCCAGAACATGAACCTGATGCTAGGTCTGCCGGAAACGACCGGCCTGCAAGCTCTGGCGGTCTTCCCCTAAAAGGAGGCTTATGGCTGACTATACACATCTACCGATAAACGAACAGATTGATTCCCTGGCGGGTTATTATGTCCCGCTGAAAGAAGTCAGGCTGGAATACAAAGGACGTGAAGTCCTCTACATGATTGGACAGGCAGTGGTCGAAGCCTCCTGCTGTGGGTTCCAAAACCGTGCTTACGCTCTGGTACCGGGTTATATCGTGAAGTGGCAAAACAAGACCACTGACAAAGGATTACCGGTATCTGAAGTCGAGCCGATAGCTGACGACGACGCCCAGGAAGCGGTTAAAAAGACAATCCGGCAGACCGAGCAAGTCGACCAGATTGATTTCTGGCAGTAATTTTCAATACTGAAGTTTTCGAACCACGAAGCCCTTCGACAAGCTAGGTGCGCTCTATCTAATTGTATTCCTTGCGGTTGTTTCCGCCGGATAGCTCTGCTATGCTGATAGGCAATGGCAGTAGATTCAAGCAATTTCCGCCGCATTGACTATGTAAAAGTCACCATCTTGGGACTGGCGCTGTCAGCGTTGTGGGGCAGCCTCCACAGTATCGTCCTGCCCCTGAGATTGCTCGATTTCGTATCAGATACCCAGAAAAATACCTACCTCGGCTTTCTGACTCTCTCCGGACTACTCCTCGCGATGATTGTTCAACCGATTGCCGGTGCTATCAGCGACCGCTCTAATTTCAGATGGGGACGGCGGCGGCCATTCATTCTCGCGGGAATCATCTCTGCCATCGTTCTTTTGCCGGGTATCAGTTTAGCCGGAAGCTATGCGGCGCTTTTCGCGGTCTACTGCCTCATGCAGATATGTGCCAATACTGCGCAGGGTCCCTATCAGGCGTTTATCCCCGACCTCGTGCCGGAGGACAAGACCGGTGTTGCTTCAGGTGTTAAAGGGCTGTTTGAAATCCTCGGCGGCTTTGGACTGGTTTACCTGATTGTTTATTTCGCCAACCGCTATTTTGTCAACGAAGGCAATCTCTGGCTGATACCGGTGTTAGGCATTATTGCTGCCTTATTACTTATTGCCCTTTTCATTACCGTTTTTGCAATCGACGAACCAGCATTCCTTACTAGCCGCGTATTACCTTTTTCTTCGGTTAGAAGACATTATATATCAAGACTAAGGCACAACTTGCCTTTTCTGTATTTTTTGGTATCCCGGCTGCTCTTCATTATGGCGCTGACCACGCTGCAATCATTTTCTCTATACTATTTGCAGGATATCATCAAAGTACCCAATACCGCATCCGCAACCGCCGGATTACTGGCGCTGGTCGGTGCCGGGATGCTCGGCGCGGTCTATCCTGCCGGACACCTTTCCGATAGAATCGGCCGTAAACCGATGCTGGTTATCTCAGGATTTATCGGCGCGACGGGGATTCTCATTTTGCTGCTCGTTCCCAGATATGGCTTTGTGCTGGTTAGCGGAGCGTTCATCGGCATCGCCGGGGGGATTTTCATGAGCTCGAGTTGGGCGCTGGCGATTGACCTTCTGCCGCCGAACGAAGAGGCAGGGTATCTTGGACTAGCTAACCTGGCTACTGCCGGCGGCGCGGCGCTGGCGCGGCTCATCGGTCCGGTTATCGATTTTTTCAATACCCGCTCATGGGGACTGGGTTACCGGGTCATGCTGCTAAGCTGTTTGTTGTATTTCGTGGTCGGTGCGCTGCTTATTTTGAAAGTCAGAAGACGCCGGTAAAAATCGGCAGAGTAGCTTCCCAGCCAAGGCATATCGCGACGACGACTCCCACATACAGTATGGTCCGTGCTATCCAGCAAATGAGGATGAATTTCCACAAGGGAAAACGCAAAGCGCCGGCTGCGATACCGATAAGGTCGAAAAACAGCGGCAGCAGCGCACCGAAGAATATCGCCAGCGTGCCCCACTTTTGTATCCAACCTTCCAGTCTGGCATAATGTTTCTTCTGGCTTTGCAGGATGTTGCGCCCGCTATACCCTGCAGTATAGCCCACCAGTTCACCAATGGCAGCGCCCGCACCGCCCGCGACACCAACAAGTATGGGACCCATGATGCCGGTTACCGGATAAAACACTAAACCGAGTCCTGAGAGCACCGGCAGGACGATGCCCGGCAGCAGGACAGTGGCGTTGCCAATCAGGCTGACCAAAAACGCACCCAGGTAACGGTACTCCTTGAGCGCGGCAACCCGTTCCGGATTTTTCCCATAATAGAACAGCCCCAGACTTATAACGATTACCAGCAAGAGAGTCGCTACTCCGATAATCCGCTTCGGAATTTTAGAGTGTTTTCCTGTTCTTGCCTGCTCCATGTTATTAACCATATCTGTAAATTCTTGCCCGTTAGATTATCACTCTGCTATACTTACAAGGATGCCCCCATCGTCTAGCGGCCTAGGACACGGCCCTTTCAAGGCCGGTACATGGATTCGAATTCCATTGGGGGCACCAATTCTTAAAGCTAATTCTACCATTATTCAGCTTGGTTTTTACAGAAGCTCTTCCGCCGATTGCTTTTATTTTACCTGACAGCCATATTAAGCTATAAGCTCATTTGAAGCTTCAACATGGCACCATCGTTCTTTCGGTATCCATAAAAAGAAGAAGAGGCTTAGTGACCCGCTAAGCCTCTTCTTTTGGACAGTTACCAAGCTGGGGAACAGCTTGTTTTCACTTACATCGTTATCTTAACAGCCGCCATGTAAACAAACCATAAATATCCAGGCGAATGGTATAAACATACCATAAGGAATAATGGTTACTCTTTTTCACCCTTTAGCTTCATCAGTTCTTTGCGCATACAATGGTCCATGACTACCTTAAGTCCGGCTTTGCGGGCATATTCTGCAGCTGCTTCATTTACGATGCCTTCCTGCATCCAGACCACTTTCGCACCGATGGCTACCGCTTCTATAGCGATGGGTAATACATCCTCGGGCTTGCGGAAGATATCCACCACGTCAACCTTTTGCGGTATGGAACGTAGGTCGGGATAGCTGGTTTCGCCCAGAATTGACTTCTCCATCGGATTGACGGGAATGACTTTATATCCGTTCGCCTTCAGGTAAACGCCGACGCGGTTGCTGGGACGTTCCGGGTTTGAGGACAGTCCTACAATGGCGACTACTTTATTATTTTTGAGGATTTCTTCTTCCAGAGTCATCGGGTACCCCCTAAATTTTACCTTTCAGTTTCCGGTATGTCTCCGACAATGCCTCGGGAATTACTTTGGTATCGGAAATCACCGGCATCGCGTTGGCGTCACCCTGCCAGCGCGGCACGATATGGGTATGAAAATGATCGGCAACCCCGGCACCGGCAACATGTCCCAGGTTCGCGCCGATATTGAATCCGCCCGGTTTGAATACATCCCGCAGCACCGCAATCGCCCGGCTGACTATCTCGAAATGCTCATGGAGTTCTTTCTTCGTCATTTTATCGGGTGCAGCGACATGGCGGTAAGGTGCGACGAGCATATGCCCCGGATTATAAGGGAAGCTATTCAGAATAACGTAGTTCTTTTCACCGCGGAAGAGGATATAGTTTGCTTCGTCGTTGGTCTCTTTGGGGTTGTCGCATAAAAAGCACCCCTTTGGTTTTTCCATCTGTATGTACTGGATGCGCCACGGTGCCCAGATATAGTCCATACTGCTTCTCCTTATTTTAGGTTCAGAAACATTTTAACGGGATAACTACGGAAAGGTCAATCCGGTTCAAATGACGCCCGCTTCATGCAGTCTGGCGATTTCCGATTCGCTCATGCCGAGCAATTGCCCATAAACATAGGAGTTGTCCCGGCTTGGTTGCGGTGCTGCCCTGCTATATTGTGCGGGCGTACGTGACAATTTCATGGGCGAAGCATCGGAAATATCTGCCTTTTCCGAATCGTCAATATTGGTAAAGAAGCCGCGTTCCTTCATCTGCGGGTCATGCGCCAGGTCACTGGCGTTTTGCACCACGCCCGCCGCAACGCCCCGTTCTTGCAACAGCACCATTATGTCCTCCGCTGTGTGCATCATTGTCCATTTCGTTATCAATTCATCAAGTTCGTCCGAGTTTTGCCATCTTTTTGCCATTGTTGAGAACCTGTCTTCCCCTGCCCATGGTGGATTCCCCAATGCTTCCTTGAAGCTCTGCCATTCATTATCGTTAAATACGGCAATAGCAATCCATCGGTCATCACTATGACACCGGTAAACGTTGTGCGGCGCTGCCTCCGGCGAACGGTTTCCTTTCGGCGTTGTTTCCTTGTTGTTCATAGTATCGTTCAGTATGGCATCACCCAGCAGGCTGGACATAGTTTCGGTCTCCGACAGGTCGATATATTGTCCTTCCCCGGTACGCTGATGGTGCTCCAGAGCGGAGAGTATCGCCAGCGCCCCGAACAGCCCCGCGACATGGTCGGCATAGGAAAACCCGAGTCCCGAGGGCGAATGTCCGGGGTGCGCGGTCAGTCCGGTAATACCCGCGAACGCCTGTACTGTAGGTCCATAACCGGTGTAGTCGCGCCATGGTTCGGTCTGACCCATGAGAGACATGCTGAGCATGATAATGTCCGGTTTTATCTTTTTAAGATTACTGTAGTCCAGCTCCCAGTTTACCATCACCCTCGGAGTGAAGTTTTCGCATACGACATCACTTACCGCCACCAGACGCTTCGCCAGCGCAAGTCCTTCCGAATTATCGAGATTTAAGGTAATACTGAGCTTGTTGCGGTTCCAGGTTTCATAATAGCCACGGGCAAAATCATCTTCTGCCGCCGGTACTGACGGCGATTGCACTTTGATGATCTCCGCGCCGAAATCTGCCAGGATGCGGGTGGCATAAGGTCCTGCCAGCACCCGTGTAAAATCCAGAATGCGGATATGGTGTAATGCGGATTTCCAGGTCATTTTTTGCGGAGGCTCTGCCCGATGCTGAACGCTTTACCAAGTGATTCACCCATCGCCCGGTAATGCTCGACAGGACGCCCGATATAAGCGAATGGCTTTATTTTTTCAATGTCAGGCTTACCGTCGGTGAGGCAATCTTCAGATACGTGTGTTTCCAGTATTTCACCTATCACCAGTCCGTGACTGCCCAGATCGATAACCTGTTCAACTTTACATTCCATATTGACCGGGCACTGCTCAATCAACGGTGCATCCGTCAGCGTCCCATAGAAAATTTTGAACTTGCAGATTTCCACTTTATCTACGGTTTTCCCGGAGGCCGAACCGCAGTAGTCCGTCTCTTTGACCAGTGCCGCGGAAGGTATGTTGACCGAAAAGACCCGGCTGTGCTTAATGCCGGAATTAGTATAACGCTGATGTCTTATGGAGATGGCAATCTTCGGAGGATCGGAGTTGCAGATACCCGCCCATGCGGCAGTCATGAAATTAGGCTTGTCCGCCACCTTTGCACCGATTAACCAGGCAGGCAGCGGATAGGCTAAGGTGCTGGGACCCATTAATACTTTGCCCATAAAGTCCTCCTTACGCTCTCAGAGTGTTAATAAATCTTACCATAAAAAGTCAGATTTGGCTTTGCGCTCGTTCATATGATAAAATAGACCGTATTTGCAAGATAACCTGAAAAGGAAGATTTTTATGGCAGACAAGAAAGCTCTCGACTTGAAGACGTTTCTGGAGAACGTCAACAAAAAACCGGAAGAACACCAGGGTAACAAAGTCCGCTTCAGGTGGTGCAAGCGGAAGCGCCCCAACAAGGTTTAACTCTACTCGTCCTTTCGTTCCCCTGTCTTTTCAAATGGATGTCCCTGTGCGTTAAAATCGGGTTGATAGTTCGCCGGGGCGTCCATTTCTTGTAGCCAGCCGTTTTCCATCCCCAATTCTTCAAGCAACTGCACCACCTCAGCATATTCTTTGTACGTGATGGTACGTGCCAGCAACGGTTCATCTGTTGCATGATTGGCGGGATAGTACTGCGACATGATACTGACGGTAATATCCGATGAGATTTCTTGCGCCAGCCACTTTAATGATTCACGACTTCCGGCTAAACGATCAGGTAATATCAGGTGCCGTACGATGACGCCCTGTTGAGCAATGCCCTTATCATTAAGTCTCAGATTCCCGACCTGCCGGTACATCTCTTTAATGGCAGCACGGTCATGCCGGACGTAGTCCTTAACTGATGAATACTTTTCTCCGCACTCGTCGGAAGCATATCTCAAATCAGGCAGATATATATCAATGATGCCATCAAGCACTCGCAGTGATTCCAGCGAATCATAGCCGCTGCTATTATAGACCAGAGGCAGGCGCAGTCCCCGTGGCACCGCTTCGACCAGCGCTTCCACTATTTGCGGCACAAAATGCGAAGGCGTGACCAGGTTGATATTGTGGCAGCCTTCGTGTTGCAGGTGCAGCATCTGGTCTGCCAGCGTATTGATGCTTACCTCGTTGAAAAGCTGTGCACCGTAGTCCTGGCTGATCTGGTAGTTCTGGCAGTAGACACAACGCAGGTTGCAGTTGCCGAAGAAGATTGTCCCCGAACCGCCGCTTCCGGAAAGCGCCGGCTCTTCCCCACGGTGCGCGCAAAACGAGGATACGATGGGCAATTTACCGGAATGGCAAAACCCATGCTCGTTTTCCAGTCGATTTACCTTGCATTCGCGGGGACAGATAACGCAGGAGCGAAGTCGTGCGACCATTTGCTCTGCTCTTTTCTGCAATTCTCCCGTTTGATAAAGTGAAAGGTATCTGGCTTCCATAATATTATGTCATTATCCCCTGACTTCAAATTGTTCCGTTTTCCTTGAGACTGGCAACCTCGGCGGAGGATAATCCCAGTATTTTATAGACTTCTTCATTATCTTCACCTTTCTCGGGAATGCGTTGACCAACACGCCACGGCGAACCACTCATCTTGACCGCTGCACCGGGGCAAAGACCCGGTCTGCTTCCGCATTCAACTCTGGTGAAATAATGCCGCTCACGGAACTGCGGGCTGGCGAGTATCTCGGAAACGCCAGTCACTTTCGCCCAGGGGAAGTGCATCAGTTGTCCCAGTTCGACCAACTCGCCTACTTCGTGCCGTTTCGTCCACCGCTCCAGCACTTCAATAACGTGTTCAAGGTGTTTGTTCCGTTCGGAGCCGTCGCGCCATCGTGCTTCGGTCAGGTCTTCTGCGGCGCCTTCCGCGGCGAGTAATTCCACCAAGGTGTCCCATTGCTGGAAAAGCGAGAGTAAAATGTAGCCGTCTTTACAGGGGAAAATGCGGAAGCCGTTGTTCCAGTGCAGGCTGCCTTGCCGCCGGGCGACTTCTCCGGTGTAAAAATAGCGCACCATTACATGGTCGAGAGTAGCCACGGCGCACTCCAGCGCCGAGATACCGATATACTGTCCCTTGCCGGAATCATGCCTTTCCCTAATTGCCAGCAGCACGCCGATAGCGGCAAAAAGCGAAGCGGTATAATAAGCCTGACTGCCGAATGGTTTTAACGGAGGGCTTTCTGCATCTCCGCAGACCGACATCCTGCCGCTCAATGCTGAAATAATCAAATCGCTGGATTTATAATTACGGTACGGTCCGGACTGTCCGAAGCCCGTAATCGATGCCATGATGAGCCGTGGATTAACCAGATTCAATTCTGTGTAATTCAATCCCAGTGAACTCAGATACCCGGGCTGATAACTTTCAATGACCGCATCGGCATGTTGCGCCAGTCTTTTAAATATCTCTTGCCCGGTACTTGTCTTCAGGTTGAGGGTGATACTGCGTTTGCCCAGGTTCTGATAACAATACGTGGCGCTTTGCGATGCTTCGTGAGGATTCTCAATGCGGACAACTTCGGCGCCCATATCCGCAAGCATGCGGGCACAAAACATGCCCTTCTCGTCGGTCAAATCGAGGACGCGGTACCCCGATAATGCCCCATTCATCACATCTACCCCGTGACGTTACGCAGTTTATCGATGGCGATTGCGATTCGCTTCAGGCAGGTATCTTTGCCCAGCACCGTCATGGTCTCGAAAAGCGGGGGGGCAACGGTGCGGCCCGTCACTGCAACGCGCAGCGCCCCGAAAAGTTGTCCGGTTTTCAGTCCCAGTTCTTCCGCCAGTGGTCGCAGGGTACTCTCTAACGAATCATGTTCAAAAGTCGATAATGATAACAGTCGCTCTTTTGAGACTTCCAACGCTTTTAATGCTGTAGGTTTATCCGTCTTCTTATCAATGAATAGAGCGGCATCATAATTCAACTCGCTTACGAAGAAGAAATCCAACAGCCCGGGAACTTCCGCCAGTGTGCGGGCACGCTCCTGGGCGAGCGGCATCATTTGACGCACATAATCAACATCAAGCGGTCGTTTGATTTCCGGCGGCAAACCTTTTTCCAGAAACGGCAGGGCGCGCTGCGTAAAATCATCGGCATTCAGGCTGCGGATATATGCGCCGTTCATCCATTCGAGTTTTTCCAGGTTGAAAATCGCGGCGGTCTTGCTGACCCGCTCCAGTGAAAAGTTTTCGATAATCTGCCGGCGGGTCATGACTTCCGTTTTATCATCGAGCGACCAGCCCAGTAATGTCAGGAAGTTGAACATCGCTTCCGGAAGGTAGCCCTTTTCGCGGTATTCGATAATAGACACTGCCCCGTGCCGCTTGCTCAGTTTGGCGCGGTCAGGACCCAGAATCATAGGCAGGTGGGCAAACTGCGGCGGAGTGTAGCCAAGCGCCTTGTACAGCATCATGTGGCGCGGGGTGCTGGATATCCATTCCTCCGCCCGGATGACATGGCTGATTTGCATGGCATGGTCGTCTATCACATTGGCAAGGTGATATGTGGGGTATCCGTCCGATTTTAGCAGCACAAAGTCGTCGATGGTGCTGTTCTCGAACGAGACATCGCCCCAGATGAGATCATGGTAAGCGGTCTGCCCTTCCCTCGATGTTTTGAAACGGACGACGGGGGTAATTTCTTTACTTTTACTGGCGCATTCTTCGGCGGTGAGGTTGCGGCAGAGCCGGTCGTAGCCGGGCGGCATTTTGCGGCGGGTCTGGTCAGCACGCATTTCCTCGAGTCTCTGCGGAGAGCAATAGCAGTAATATGCGTTGCCCTGAGCTACCAATCGTTCGGCTGCTTCTTTATACATTGACAGACGTTGCGACTGGTAATATGGGCTGAATTTACCACCTTTTTCAGGTCCCTCGTCCCAGTCCAGTCCCAGCCAGTTGAGCCCGTCCATGATCGCTTCCACGGCGCCCGGCACAGTTCGCGCGACGTCCGTATCTTCAATACGTACGATAAAGCTGCCCCCGTTGTGGCGGGCGAACAGCCAGGCAAACAATGCGGTACGGATATTTCCCACGTGGGGAAACCCGGTGGGGCTGGGTGCAAAACGCGTGCGAACGGAGCTATTCATGAGAAACCTTTCTAGCAGTTATTTGTTTTTTCTTCCAGTGTTATCAAGCGTTTTTCCAGTTTCTGGATTTTCTTGACTGCCCAGATGATAAACACGATTGAATATATGCTCATCATGGTCAAAGAAAGGACAATCAATTGAATGCCGGTGGTGGCGTCACTGAGCCAGACAATAAAGCCAATCAATACACCGCCAAGGACCGGATTGATAAACGCGAGTATCAGACCGATGATAGTCAATATATCCATGTTTTACCTCCTGCCTTTTAGTTTCATTCTACCACCTGAACTTATTCCTGTTCCACAGCTTTCAGGGTAGTTGTTAAATCAGGCGGTAATTCCGCGGTGAATTCTTTATATTCGCCTGTTGACGGCAATTTGATACCAAGTCGCCAGGCATGCAGAAACTGGCGGGAAAGGTACGGAGACCTGACTCCATAAGTCGCGTCGCCGACTACCGGATAACCGATTGCCGCCAGGTGCACGCGTATCTGGTGGGTGCGACCGGTGTTCAGCTTCAACTCGACCAGAGTATATCCGCCGATATACTTGAGGACGCGGTATTCCGTGCTGGACTCCCTGCCCCGGGATACAATTGCCATTTTCTTGCGGTCGTGAGGGTCGCGCCCCATGGTTGCTTCGATGATACCGCGTTCCGGCGTGAGTCTGCCTTTGACCAGCGACTGATACAATTTGACTACTGAACGCGCCTTGAACTGGTTTGTTATGTTTAACTGGGCGGCGCGATTTTTCGCCACCAGTATCAAGCCGGAGGTATCTTTATCCAGGCGATGGACGATACCGGGTCGATTAGAGTCGCTGATTTCCGCCAGTTCAGGAAAGTGAGCTAAAATTGCATTGACCAGTGTGTGCTCCGGGTTGCCCGGCGCGGGATGTACCGTCAGTCCGGCAGGCTTGTCAATTATGATGATATCGGCGTCTTCGTAGATAATTGACAGGGGCAGTTGTTCCGCGGCAAGAGGACTGGGGGGCGGGGGCGGGATAGTGATATCAACTCTGTCTCCCGCGATAGCAATATAGCTGGTTTTAGCGGCTTGGCTATTTACGGTAATATGACCATCTTTGATTAGCTTTTGAACATAGGTGCGGGAAAGTTCCGGGTATTTACTACTGATAAGCCGGTCAAGTCTAACCCCGCCGCTCTCCGGGACAAAGTGGTATTCCTGCGGCATGCTAATCGCTCTCTTTAAGCGTAACACGTATCAGAGAATAAGCAATGATGATAATACCCACGGTCACACAAGAATCCGCGACATTGAAGATAGGCCAGATTTTGAAATCGAGAAAGTCGGTAACATAACCGAACTGTAGTCTGTCAATCAGATTGCCGATTGTGCCGCCGAGCACCATGCCCAGGGCAATCATACTCACGGTGCTGTCCAGCACCGGCAGGTAGCGGCGGGATAAGAAGGCGCACACCAGAAGCGCAATAATACCGGCAATGGCTACAACAGTCAGGATTTCAGACTGACCGGGGAATATGCCGAAGGCAGCGCCGGTATTTTGGACATTCACCAGTCTGAAGAATCCCAAGTCGTAAATAGTATGTCCTGGTGCAATATTAGCCCGAATCCACGTCTTGGTCAGCTGGTCGGCAGCAACAATCAATAATCCGACGAGGAAAAAGACGACAATCCGCCACTCAAGACGCTTTAGGTTTGACATTTTTCGCTTTGCAACTGAGACATAAGGTAGCTTGCGGTAATGCTTCCAACCGCGCCGGATCGATAGTTTGCCCGCAGACATCACACTTACCGTAGGTACCGGAGTCCATTTTTTGCAGGGCGCGGTCGATTTCGGCAATCTGCCCGCGGATGCGGTTTTCTAATGCGAGGCGTTTTTCCAGCTCCAATGTCTCGGTGGCTTCTTCCTCGCGCTTACCAAACGGACTGCCTTCACGTCTCTCTTCGGTAGTAGAGACGTCAACCTCCATTTGTTTGAGCTCCTGGTCCAGGCGTACTCGTTCAGCGTCCAAACGTTTGCGTAATGCCTGTAAATCCAGAGCCATAATGGTGCCTCCCTCTGTTCAATGGTGCCGGTATAATCCGACCCGTGATGCCTATGCTGCAGTTAAGTATAAAAACCACGAATGAAAAACTCAGGGCGAACGGCAAACAGACTAGTACGGTTCAATGAAAATGGATGCCTACTATTCCTGTTTCCATATTTATCGTAGAATTTCCTATCCCGTAGCTTACCATGTTGTGGCATTAACGGATTATCTAGTTTAACCCATTTACTACGGATGGTCAATAGGTTTTCCCGATTGTATCACAAACAACAAGAGATTACCATGCCTACCAGTAGACACTAGTCACAATATCGGATATAATCCAGCCAGCATCACTCTAAGTAAGGAGAGTCTATGGACAAGAGACTATATCGCAGCAGGAGCGACCGCATTATCTGGGGAGTGTGCGGCGGACTGGCGGAATATTTCAAGATAGACCCGACGATAGTCAGGCTGGTGTTCGTCTTGCTGGCACTGGCAAACGGTGTAGGTATAGTTATCTATCTCGTTATGGCAGTTGTTGTCCCGCTCAAAGGCTCCAAAGTTGGGACTCCCCAGGAGACTGTACGGGAAAATGTCGTGGAAATCAAGGAGACTGCGGAAGAGTTCGGCAAAGAAATCCGGAGTACATTTGAAGGAGAGGAGAAGGCTGACGTGTCAAATAATTCACAGCAGCGCCGTAATATCCTGGGCATCGCAATAATAATCATCGGCGTAATCATCCTGATGAGCACGCTCAATTTGTTCCGCTGGCTGAACTGGGGCTACCTCTGGTCAATCATTCTTATTATCATCGGACTGATTATCATTTTCGTAACCGGCAAAAAGAGGGACTGATTATGCCGCAGCAACAAAAATCAGAGCCATCACACAGCATCCCGGTCTGGGGAGTATTTCTCCTCTTTCTAGGCATCGTCTTTCTGTTGCAGAACCTTAAAATTCTGCCGTGGGGACTATGGAACGTGTTGTGGCGCTTCTGGCCGGTGCTGGTTATCGCGATAGGCTTGGGCATTCTGCTCCGCCACCGCAATCCATGGGCAGTCAGCGGCATTATCCTGTTGATATTTCTCACCTGTCTGGGCATTGCTTACTGGCAATATACGGAGTCTCCTTCTTACCGGGGTGGCTCTAAAAGCTACGCAGTCCCATTGAATAATCTGGCAAGCGCTCAAATTAAAATTGACTTCAGCGCCGGCAAACTGACGGCAGGCAACCTCAGTCCCAGTTCGCTGAATCTGGCGGAGGTTAACGCCGGGTCCGGTAACGGCAGCGGCATTATTGCCGATTTCAGCAGCCAGGGCAACGCAGGAAATTTACAAATCGCGACCGAATCCGTCAACCGTCAATTCTGGGACGAGACTAACTGGCGCATCGAGCTTACCCGCCGGATTCCACTAAAATTAGATATAAAATCCAACGTCGGCGACCTTAACCTCGATTTCAGCCAGCTCATGCTCGGTGACTTGCAAATGGACTTGAACGCCGGAAGCTGCAGCTTGGGACTGCCTCCTCCCATGGAGAAAACTACTGCTAATATCAAAGCCAATGTCGCCAATCTGGAAATCATGATTCCGGAAGGAGTGGCAGTGCGCATCAAGGCGACTGGCAATCTGAGCAATCTGGTCGTAGACACGTCCCGCTTCCCGAAAAAGGGTGATTACTATGTTTCGGACGGGTATTCGACATCTCCGAATCGGCTTGAAATCGAGCTTAATTGCAATATCGGCAGAGTTGAGGTAAAGTAGATTTACTGGAGCCCTCCGGCGCGAGACTCTTAATCAACTTCCATGAAAACTATCATCGTAATCATTATCGCCGCAGCCGCAGTATTGGTACTGGTCATCGCCGGCGTTGATTTCTTCAAATCCAGACCGGCAAGTCAGCCGCCGATAACACAAACGCCCACACCGTCAGCTACACCATCACAGACCGCTGCAAACACTCCTAATCCCACACCGACTTCAATACAGCAGAACGCGACGAACCTGGAACAGGCGATTAATAATGTCGCCAGCACCGGCAAAAGCCAGGAAGTCACCATCACCATCAGCGAAAGCGAAGCCAATACTCAAGCCGCCGCTATGCTCTCCACTGCCACCATGCCGCCCGATGTCCCGATGGAAATCAAGAGTGTGGCAATCGATTTCAAATCAGGTAACATCATAACGGCGAATATCGACGCCGTCGTGAAGTCCATTATAAGCCTTTCCATGACTGTAAAGGTACAGGCACAGGTCAGCATCCAATCGGGCAAGCCTGCTGCCAAAGTCACCGATGTCAGCTTTACCGGTTCGGCGCTCCTGCCGCAGTCAGTCAAAGACCAGATTACTGTTCTTATCACACAGGAAATTGATCAGTTTATCGTACAACTGACATCGACGCAACTCGCCGGCGGCAAAGTGACACTGGAATATCTTAATATCAACGTTCAGGAAAGCAGCGCAGCCGTGACTGTGCTGGTGAAACCAAATTAACGAGGAGGATTTATTAATGAAAGCAGCCGTATTTTATGGAGCGAAAGATTTCCGGGTCGAAGATATCGAAATGCCGAATATCCAGGCAACCGACGTCCTGATTAAGGTCAAGGCTTGCGGCATCTGCGGGTCTGACCTGCACGCCTACAAGCAGGGCATTTTCAGCCGTCCCGGCTTTGTCATGGGACACGAGCTTTCCGGCGAGGTTACCGAGGTCGGCTCTAAAGTGAAAGGCATCAAGAAAGGCGACCGGGTCATCCCGCTGGTTGTCGGTTTGAATGATTACATTGAGGGTTGCGGCGAATGTTTCTGGTGCCAGCGCGGACAGAAGCATTGGTGCCCGAACAATGCCCATAAACCGTGCGGTCAATGCGAACCACGCAAAGAAGGGAAGTTCTGGCTCTGCACCGAAATGCAGCGTTTCATGCTCCAGGGTTACAGCCGCAACGGCGGTTATGCTGAATACATGTATGTTCCGGATGCTATCCTCGATAAGAATATCTTTAAAATACCGGATAACATCAGCTGGGAAGAAGCGGCGCTCATCGAGCCTTTATGGGGCGCCTACCGCTGGGTTGCCATGGCTGACCCGCAGCCGCATGATGTGGCGGTAGTCACCGGACTCGGCACCATCGGTTTGCTGGTAATGGAAGTTCTCAAGAACTACGTATCTAAGGTAATTGTCTCCGAGGTCTCGGAAAAACGTCTCCAACTTGCCAAGAGTCTCGGCGCCGATGTTACCATCAACGCTCTCAAAGAAGACCCGCTCAAGAAAGTTACCGAGCTTACCGGCGCGGGACGCAGCTTTAGCGGCAAGCATGGGGCATGCGTTGATTCCGTAATAGAATGCACCGGCGTGGGTCGGGTGTTGCAGCAGGCAATCGAAATGACGCGCACCGGCGGACATATAGTAATGGTCGGTCTGTTTGAGGAACCAGTCCCGCTGGATATCAATCATATCATCCACAAGCAGCTTAAACTGGTCAGTTCCTTCGGCTGGGGCAAAGAGCCCATCTGTGATGAAATCAAGGGCGCGATTGACATGCTTGCCAAGGGCAAGGTAAACGTCAAGGCACTCATCTCGCACCAGTTCCCGGTGGACAAGATAATGGAAGCCTTTGAAGTCCAGACCAAGCCTGACCAGTCCATCAAGGTTCTTATCAGGCCGGAAATGAAAGCCTAGTTTCAGAACAGTCCAATCAAATAAAGAGAAGGGGCACCTTTTTGAGGTGCCCCTCTTGGATTTAACGGCATGTCAGTCAAGTATACTATCCGCCTTTGCAGCACTCCTGCCTGTCACAAGACCTATCGCGGCGAAGATTTTATCCGGATAGTCGAAGAAGTGCTCGGCATCAAACCCCGGGAAATCTCACCTGATGGCAAATTCCACCTGGAAATCGTCGATTGCATGGGCATGTGTTTTCACGCTCCGTCCATGATGGTCAACGACGAACGCTACCAGGACCTGACTGCCGAACAGGTAAGAACCATCCTCACCGGATTGAAGCAGTCCTGACGCACACTACGCAAATTTTATTGCTTCGCGCTGGGACGTTTCATGAATTCGAATATTGCGCCGCCGACTCCGCCGGCATCCATATAAGAAAACTTACCGGGATCATGAACAAACTTCTTCACGCCCTGATTGACCATGTTCTCAGTTTCCTTATCGACATCATCGACATGGAAACCGATGTGATGGATGCCCTCTCCCCAGGTATCGAGGAATTTTGACTGGAAGATTCTGCCTTCGCTGCATTCTACGAGTTCAATCTCGATACCGTTGACATAGGCAAAAGCCATCTTGATTTTCCAGGGGCGTCCCTTGGCATCAAGACCGCCGTTTTCCCGGTAGGTCCACGGACCGAAATCAAAATACTTCGACCATGTTTTCACCGTCTCATCAACACTCTTGACGGCATAGCTGATGTGCCTCAAATCGGGTTTCATCTTGTGTGGTTTCTCTGTCATATGTATCTTTCTCCTTTCTCATTTGAAGGCGCGGGGCATTTCTTCACCTGCGCATTTACTTCGCTGCTATTATATCCTTTCATTAGCTGCGTTTCAATCGTTGTTTTAGGAACTAGTTGTCTGAAGCGCCTTCGGCAATCCATCTCGCGATTAGATCCAGCTGTTCTTGCGGTAACGGTGACGCCGGAGGCATCAACCCACCTCGTCCACCTTTTGTCGCGTGTGTCCCTTTTACTTTATCCAGCAGATAACTTTTTTCTGCGTCGCCGGGAGTGACCAGCGGCAGCGCACTCTGCTCACTCACCACATTCACGAGGTCGCGGTAAGCCGCACCGGATTCCAACACCAGCCCCGCACGGGCATTTGTACTACGGTGGCAGTTGACGCATTTTGCATCAAAAACAGGCTGAATATCGCGGCTGAAACTCACGCCGTTCTTAACGACAGTCTTGACCGGAGTCGCTTTACACCCTTCAACCCAAACATTCAATGTCAAAGAAGCAAGAATAATTAACAAACTGAGCCGGTAAATATGGCTTGGCGACATGTGGCAGCCTCCTCAAGCGATAGCAGCCCCTAATTTCAACCTATATCAGGGCAACGAGATAGTCAATAGCTCCACATTTGTCGTTCTTCTGTTTTCCCAATATAATGTCAGCGGGGAGTTTCACGGAATGACTACATATGTTTCACTGTTGCACGGCATCAACGTAAGCGGGCAGAATAAATTGAAAATGGCAGACTTGAAATCCATATACGAAGCGCTGGGTTTTAACGATATAGCGACGTATGTCCAGAGCGGCAATGTGGTGTTTGATTCATTTCTGTCAGATGTTAAAGAGATTCCCACGATGATTGAGGAAAAAATCAAACAAGTCTCTCTTTTAAACGTACCAGTATTGTTGAGAACTGCCGGCGAATTGAAGCAAATAATCGGCAATAATCCATTTATAAAAAAGGCTGACATCGATACCACCAAACTTTATGTTACGTTCCTGTCAGAAACTCCCGATGAATCAGCACTTGCAACAGTGACTGGAATAAACAGCGGTGAAGACAAATTCGAGATTATAAACCGGGAAATATATTTATATTGCCCGAACGGCTACGGCAGGACGAAATATTCCAACGATTTTTTTGAAAGGAAGCTCCATGTGACCGCGACGACCCGCAATTGGAATACGGTTAACGCATTACTCGCGATAGCTTCGGGCAGACAGGATAGTTTATGAAGGCAGAAATTATTGCAACCGGCACCGAAATACTTCTCGGGGAAATTGTAGATACCAATACTTCGTTTCTGGCAGGCGAACTCGCAACGCTCGGCTTTGATATTCATTTTGCTTCTCTGGTCGGGGATAACTTCGAGAGGTTCACCGGTGTCCTGCGCCAGGCATGGGAACGTTCAGATATCATAATTACTACCGGTGGATTGGGACCAACGCAGGGCGACATCACCCGCGATGTTATCGCCGCTTTCCTGGGTGAGCAGACCTTTGTTGACGACGGATTGAAGCAAAACCTGACGGAATTTTTCTCGCGCCTGGGTATGACGATGCCGGAAAACAACCTCAAACAAGCCCGGCTTATCCCTTCCGCACAGGCTTTGCTGAACCCGCTGGGTACTGCACCCGGCTGGTGGGTTGAAAAAAAGGGGCGGATAATTATCACTCTGCCAGGCCCGCCCGGTGAACTCCAGCCGATGTGGCGTAACCAGGTCGTGCCCCGATTACAAAAGCAGAGCGGCGCGGTTATTCTTTCCCGCGTCCTCAAGACCTGGGGATTATCGGAAAGCCGGGTTGATGAGATGGTCGCACCGATGCTCTCTTCTAAAAATCCGACGGTAGCGATATATGCCCGGCAGGATGGCATCGTATTGCGCATAACCGCCAAGTCGACTACCGAGCAAGCGACCC
>JAQTVW010000104.1 GCA_028706655.1 Dehalococcoidales bacterium
AGGACAACCTCGCTGCCAGTGTCGACCCGCCGTCCACGGTGTGCGCGGTCGATTTCGAAGGCGGCGGCAGAATTATGTGCGATATGACCGACCGCGACCCGGAGCAGGTGAAGGTCGGCATGGCGGTCGAGATGACCTTCCGGCAGGTGAGACTCGTCGCCGGCGTCCACGACTACTGGTGGAAATGCACTCCGGTAAAATATTAGAAATCCTGAGGACTCCGCGCTGAGGTATCCTGGCGACTAATACCGCGCAGTTGAACTAAATCGAGGGGCGCACCGAAAAGTGCGCCCCTTTTGTTTTGATAATGGCAGTTTGATAGCGCCTCACCGAGTCTGCCGAAGAGTCATTCTCTCCCACCGAAAATCAGGCTGCCGATACGCACGATGTTAGCCCCTTCCTCGATGGCAATCCGGTAAGAACCGGACATCCCCATCGAAAGGTATTTCATCTCAACATCCGGCAGATTCATGCGGCGGATGGACTCGCCGACTTTTCTGGTCTCCGCAAAACAGGGGCGGGCGTCCTCCGGGTTGCCTGAAACCGGTCCCATCGTCATCAGCCCTATGATTCTGATGTTGGATAGGCCGGCGATTTCTTTCGCCAGGGCGGGGGCATTTTCCGGCAAGACACCGGACTTCTGCGGCTCGCAGCCGCTGTTTATCTCGATGAAAACCGGCATAACTTTGCCAATCTCCGCGCAGCGTTTCGCTATCTCCCGGGCGATTTCGACGGAATCAACGGTCTCAATCACATCGAAAATGCTGACAGCCTTCTTGACCTTGTTCTTCTGCAGGTGCCCGATACAATGCCATTCTGCTCGCTGCCCTATAGCTTGATACGCCCGCTCTGCTTCCTGCACGTAGTTTTCCCCGACGAGGCGCACCCCGGCATTAATCGCTTCCAGGATTTCCGGCGGAGCGCAGCCTTTGACGGCGGCTAATAGTTGCACGCCTGGCGGCAGTTCATTGAGGATTTGCCTGATGTTTTGCGTAATGTTCAAAGTAGACCTGCGAATCTGAAATAGACTGGCGGGACTTCTTGTTATTGCTGTTGCTGAGCCTGCTGGATTTGCTGTTGCAGAAGCTTCTGGTCGTTTTCGTGCTGCTGCCGGTAGTACTGGGTCAGGTTATCAGCTAACGCCCGGTAATAAGCTTCCAGGCTTTTATTGTACTCATCCTGCTGTCTCTGAAAGTCCCGGAGGGCGGCTTCATACTGCGCGCGGTAGTACTCATTCCGCTGCTGCCGCGAATTCTCACGGGGACCAAAACTGCAGCCGGTGAGTGCCATCACCAGGAACAGCATTACGGTCATGATAAGGACCGATTGCCAGAGGTGCATCTATCCCCCTTCGTCGCTTTCCCGCTATTGTACACCACGGAACATAAGGGCACAAATCCGCGCCTGCAAAATGACGAACACTGATGAAAAAAGAAAGAGGGGAGCGTTAGCTCCCCTCTGGTGATGCCCGGTGTGAAGCCGTCAGGCGTTGACTGCCTGCTTTTTTGATTCGGCGCGCCGGCACAGGTCAGCATATTCCAGGGAGAGTGCCTGGATGCGCGCGGCATTAGTGAACTTGCGCTGGGTCTCCAGTTCTTCCTGTGCGGTAATGCGAATCATGCGGATATCGGCGAGGACTTTTTGGATTTCCTCGCTGGCTTTTTGCTTGAGCCCGGCGATTTCTTTTTGGGTATCAAGGCGGGCTTGCAGGATGAGCAATTGTGCCTGGCTGCGGGCACGGGTCTCGGTTTCCTGCTGATATCTTTCCGCGGCGAGGCGGGTCTGGCGCGCCAGTTCCAGTTCGCGCTGTGCCGCATGACGGATATGTTCTACATCAGAGACATCGGATCCTTCGCTGCGAGGCGAGACTTTCCTGGCGGCAGGTTTCTGCGTGATTTTGTTAGCGGCGCCATGTTTGGCAACAGTATTCATCGTTTACTCCTTATCGCAGCAACTGTAATTCGGGCAAGAATAATGTGGTTTCGAACACATACTACATCCGGCGCACCGGTGAACAGAGATGGTTGTCCTCCATTCTCTATAGGGGATAACATGTAATTTGAAAAAAGACTGCTCGGGTTTGAAGCTTTGCTCAAATATGAACGGTATGCTAAAGTGGTACATATGACGGATAACTCGATTTTTACCGGGGGTAGCGAAGACAGCATCTACCAGGAAATCGCCCGGGGACACCTGGTGCGCTGCGCCAAGCTGCTCGAAGAATGCGATATGATACTGGACAGTCTGGAAGGGATTCTCGACTCTTCAAACAAACCCAGCGAGCATCTCGGCTGGCGATAACAGATTAGCGGGTACCGGCGAGTTATTGTTGCTGTTACGCCGATTTGTTATACTGATTGCGGTCATCCTGTGGGGGAGTGCTGGAATTGGCAGACAGGCATGACTTAGGATCATGTGTCGCAAGACGTCGGGGTTCAAATCCCCGCTTCCCCACCATAACTCATAAACAATTCCCCCGTTTATAACGTTCTCTTTTGTGATGCCTTCCCCAAAGGGGCTATTGACTTCGTTTCTTAAGCTTTTCAAAATGATTAAAGGGAGGCTGTTTGCTTTTAGCAGGGGAATGAACCTTTTTGCCCGCAGACGCATATAGTAGATTAGAGATACTAATGATTGACAATTTACCTGATAACGCATGGCAAACCGGCGATACGGCTGCCTTTGAAGCCTTTTTCCGGCAATATCAGCGTCTGGTGTTCAAAAACGCCTACCTCGTGACGGGCTCAAGGGAAGAAGCCGAGGACGTTTTACAGGAGGTGTTCGTGTCAGTGTGGAAATCCCGGCGGACGTTCAACCCGGAGAAGGGTAAGCTGACTACCTGGTTGCACCGTATCACCGTGAACAAATGCCTGGAAAGACAGCGCAAGAAGAAATTGTATGCGGTGTCTCTGGAGGGAATCGATTTGCCCGATACGCAATCAAGCGATGAGGTGCTGATAAGCCGGCAGGAATATGAAAAACTCATCGAGGCGATGAACTCGCTGGATACCAAGCATCGCGCCGTACTGGTGCTCCGGTTTTTTAACGACCTCTCTTATGACGAAATCGCGCAGGCAGCCGGTATTCCGCTGGGAACGGTCAAATCGCGGATTAACCAGGGATTGAAAATGTTACGCAGCCAGTATGATGTGATGCAGAAAGAGGCGCATGGGTAGCAGGGGGGAGGAAAGCTATGAAGTGTAATGAGATAAAAGAGTTGCTGGCGGCTTATCTGGACGAAGAAGTAACTCCGGATGAGCGTAGGCAGATTGAAACCCATCTTTCCTCATGCGGGGAGTGCCGTGCGGAACTGGATTTGCTGGCAGCTACACGGGACAGGCTGCGCCGGACTTTGCAGATTGAGGCGGCGTCTATCGAACCTTCGCCGCAGGCATGGGATAGCATCAGGGAGCGTATCGAAGCGAAGGCTTCCTTCTGGTCGCAATTCAGCGGTGTGTTAGCCAAACCCGCATTCAGAGCGGCGGTATCGGTTTTGGTGGTCGTATTTATTATTGGCGCTCTCTGGCAGAGCGGACTCTTTAGCGGGTATTCGAGCGCCCCTCCGGCAGCCCAGGCGCCGGCGCCTGGAATCATAGTCACCAAGCCTGCGATGACGACACCGCCGCCGACTACTGTTCCTCCGCCGACGATCGTGATACCGCAGGCACCGCCTCCGGTTATCGTGCCTGCCCCGACGACACCGGCAGCGACGACGCCTCCTGTCCCCGGCCCGCGCCCGATGCCGCTTCAGTGGGAAATAACCGCAACTGCCGATAAGACCATCTACCTGCCCGGCGAACTGGTAACGATTAACTTTTCCCTGATGAACAAATCGAACGAGACGCTTGCGGTTGCTCCGTTCCCGCCGCAGGTGCGGATAATCAAACCGGGTCCCGGCGCGCAGGAGGTCTTCCGCTCGTTTCCGGCAGGCAGCGGCGAGAAAGCCCTGAATTCAGGAGAGACCGGCAGGTACATTGTGACCTGGGACCAGAAAGACAACGGCGGTCAGCAGGTGCTCCCCGGCTGGTATTACGCCGAGGTGCAGGTGATTGCCGGAGGGTCTTCAATCACCTCTACTCCGGTAAGGGTGCTGATTCAGTATCCGCAGGGCGCGATGCAAAAGACCATCACGCCGAACCAGTCTCGGACAGTCAACGGTATCACCATCACCCTCCAGAGTGTGGAACTGACCGCGACCGGAATGAAAGTCGTTGCCTTCAGCACTCCGCCGGATTACAACCTGCCTCAGGGGACGATGCTGCCGCCGCCGCCGTTAATGATTCATGCCGAGGCGGAGTACAGTATTGACGGAGGAGCGGTTAAACCGGCAGCATTTTCCGGGATTCGCTTCGAGGCGAACGGTATGCTGCATATCTGGGACAGCCTCGACCCGTTGCCTGCTGATGCCGGCGAGTTGACTTTCCGCATCACCAGATTCGGCGACTGGCAGGGGCCGTGGGAATTCAAGGTACAACTTCAATAGGAAAAGACAATGCTAAATAAAAAACGCTTATTATCGGAGTTACTGGCGCTGTTACTTTTGGTCGTGATGCTTAACGGCTGCGGCAGTACGGCTGACCCGTCCGTCACATTTTCTCAGCTCATTTCCCAGGCGAATAAATACAACGGCAAGATCGTCACGCTGGAAGCCTTCTATTTCAGCGGCTTTGAAATCTCGGCGCTTTCCGAATCGGTAGGACCGGCTAGCTCCGGCCCCTGGCGAATCGTACCCACCGGCACTCTGATATGGGTGGAAGGAGGCATCCCCAAAGAAGTATACGATAAGCTGTATGGACAGACTGCCACGCCTTCCGGATATACCGAACGCATCGGCAAGCTGAAAATCACCGGCAAGTTCGAGACCGGGCGCAAGTACGGGCATCTGGACAGCTATGATTATAAGATAACGATAACCGGTGCCGAACTACTGGAATGGACGCCGCCCCCGGCGGCAGGTGGTATTTCCACCGGTAGTCTCCAAATAATCATTGAAAATTCGTTCATTGGTAAATTTCTACAGGGCGCTAAAGTAGTCTCCGAACGTCAACCTGATGGTCAATTAAAGGTAACCGGCATTACTAACGATAGGGGAATAGTAACATTTGTTGATATTAAAGTGGGAGAGTATAAATTTTTCGTTAGCTGTGCTGAATACAGCCCTTTGGAAATGGTAATTAACGTAATCGGCGGACAGACAACAAGTGCAGCGTTTAATATGGCGCGTATCGGAGATGCGCCGGATGATGTCTTGCCCGCGCCCGGCATGGGTCCCCAGTAC
>JAQTVW010000020.1:0-8548 GCA_028706655.1 Dehalococcoidales bacterium
CGAGGGCTACCTTGCCACCGGCGATAAGGTCGTTGCGGAGGTCAACCGGGAGCGGCGTCTTGCTATCGCGCGGAACCACACGGCGACCCACCTTCTGCACTACGCATTGCGACAGGTCGTGGGCGAACATGCCGAACAGCGCGGCTCGATGGTCGCGCCGGACCGCCTGCGCTTCGACTTTTCCAACCTGACGGCGCTCACTCCTGAGGAAGTCAGCGAGGTACAGCGCATCGTCAATGCCAAAGTCCGCGCGAACTTGCCCGTGCGGGCAGAAGAGACCGCTTATAAAAAAGCGATTGCCTCCGGCGTCATCGCCCTCTTCGACGAAAAATACGGCGATGTGGTGCGCGTCCTGAAAATCGGGGAACCGGTTGTCAGCGCCGAACTGTGCGGCGGTACCAATATCAACGCCACGGGAGAAATCGGCTATTTCCATATCCTGAGCGAGAGCAGCATCGGCTCCGGGCTGCGCCGCATCGAAGCGGTGACCGGTCGCGGAGCAGAGGAGTTTATCAACCAGCGGCTGTCCAGCATGGACAGTATCGCCCGCTCGCTGGGCACATTATCCGATAATATTCAGGACAAGCTCACCGAAATGGTTGATGAACTGGACAAGGAGCGCAAGCAGGCGCTGTCCCTGGAGCGGGAACTGGCGAAGAAAGAAGCCGAATCGCTCCTGGCGCAGGTCGAAGTGGTCAAGGGCGTGAACCTGATGGTCGCCCGTGTGTCCTCCTCGAACCAGCAAGTCATCCGGGAGATGGCAGACTTCCTGCGGGACAAAATGCAGAGCGGAATAATCGTGCTGGGCGCGGTGCAGGAAGACCGCCCGGTATTTTTAGCCGCGGTCACGGCAGACCTGGTCGCCAAGGGGTATAATGCCGGTGAGATAGTCAAACAGGTGGCGAAGGTGACAGGCGGCGGCGGCGGCGGCAAGCCAGGCCTGGGACAGGCGGGGGGCAAGTATGCTGAAAAGCTGGACGAAGCCCTGCGGCTGGTCAAAAGCCTGATATAAGCGGAGGCAGTGATGCGCAGTCTGGGTCTGGATGTCGGGGATAAGAGGATAGGTGTGGCGCTGAGCGACCCGGGGGGCATCCTGGCGACGCCGCTGACCATCATTCATTGCACCGAAACCGAAGCTGACCTCCAGGTGATTGTGACCCTGGTAAAAAAGCACGATGTGGGACATATCATCGTGGGACTGCCGCTGGCGCTGGACGGCAGCATCAGCTCCCAGGCGGAGAAGGTGAAACTTTTTACCGATGACCTGCGGAGTCATACTGAAATACCCATTGAATTCCGCGATGAACGGCTTTCCACTGTCTCGGCGAAACGTATGATGCGGGGCGTGCGGCAGGTCAGCAAAAACGGGCATGATGCCATCGCTGCGGCACTGATTTTACAGTCTTATCTTGATGAAGCCTCAATGTCAGACATCCCGCAAGAAATCTGACCCTCCGCAAATCCGGGTCAGCTTGGTTGACAAGCATTTCTCACAATTCTATGATATAGATAGGGTGGTGGCTTTTTGATCTTTTTTCTGATTCAGGGATGCTGCCCGCTGAGGGTTTTATAAAATATGGTAACTAAACGCGATTATTATGAAGTCCTGGGAGTTTCCCGGGACGCCAGTGATGAAGATATCAAGAAGGCTTTCCGCAAGCGCGCCTTCGAATGTCATCCGGACCGCAACCATGAAGCCGGCTCGGAAGCCAAGTTCAAGGAGTTAAACGCTGCCTACGAGATCCTCTCCGACCGTAACAAACGCGATGCCTACGACCGCTACGGGCACGAGGGCGGCGAGGGGGACTTCGGGAGGGACTTCGAAGGCTTCGGTTTCGGCGGGCTGGGCGATATCTTCGATGCGTTCTTCGGCGGCACGGGAACGAACACGAGGCAGGCGCCCCAGCGCGGGGCTGACCTGCGCTGCCATCTCAATATTTCTTTTGAAGAAGCGGCACTGGGCTGCGAAAAAGAGATAACCGCGATGCGTACCGAGGTTTGTACCATGTGCCGCGGACTGGGCAGCAAACCGGGGACTTCGCCAACGCGTTGTCCCGCGTGCGACGGTGCCGGGCAGGTGCGCCGCGAGCAGCGGAGCGTCTTCGGGCGCTTTATCAATACCACCGTTTGCAACGAATGCCACGGTCGCGGGCAGATAATCAGCGACCCCTGCCCGCAGTGCCGGGGTATCGGATATCAGAAGCAGAAGCGCAATATCAACGTCAAAATTCCGGGGGGGGTTGATGACGGGTTTCAAATCCGCCTCAGCGGCGAAGGTGACGAAGGCGGCAGAGGTGCCTCTCGCGGCGACCTCTATGTGGCGCTCTCAGTGAGTGCTCACGAATATTTCACCAGGGACGGCAACGACGTATTATTTGAGCTGCCGGTGAACTTCGCGCAGGCGGCGCTGGGTGCGGAAATCGAGGTGCCGACATTGCACGGCAGCCACAAGCTCAAGATACCGGCGGGCAGTCAGACGGGCAGCGTTTTCCGCCTGAAAGGGCAGGGCATACCCCATCTGCGCGATAACGGACGCGGCGACCAGCTCGTAGAGCTGGCGGTAATCACTCCGGAATCGCTCAACGGGGAACAGCGCAGGCTGCTGGAAGAACTGGCGAAGACGTTGGGTCCGGCGGGCAGAAAGAAGCCCCGGACTTAAGCGCTAAATAGTGATTAGTAAAAGAGGGAGTTTAATACTCCCTCCTTCTTTTTATATGGGATTTGGGCGAAACTGACTAGCTTTGCGCTTTCTCACCGAGTTTTCGTTCGCGGCCGTGCAGCAGCCGACCGATATTATCGCGGTGCATCACGATGAGGAAAATCGCTCCCAGCAAGGCGAAAGCCAGATATTCGATGGGGAATCCGTTGATGATGGTCAGCGGTACCAGAATGGCGTAGGAACCGACTGCGCCGGCGATAGAACCCAGTGACATGTATTTCGTCAGGCCGGCGCCGATGATGAGGATTTCGCTGCCGAAGAGACCGGCGGGCGGGCAGAGGACGAGCAGCGCGCCGAGATAGGTAGCGACACCGCGGCCGCCCTTGAACTTGATATAGACGGGCCAGGTGTGCCCGGCGACGGCTGCCAGTGCGGCGACCACCTGACCGGAGCGGGCGGGCCACCACAGGCTAAAGTCATCAATCATGAGGTATTCCGCGCCGAAGACGAGCCCGGCGAGGAACACCGCCAGCCCGCCTTTTGCAAGGTCGAGCAAGCAGACGAGAATGGCAGCTTTCTTACCGGCGACGCGCAGCACGTTCGTCGTGCCGGTCTTACCGCTGCCGAACTGCCGGATATCCGCACGGGCATAACGCTTGCCGATGATTAACCCGAAGGGAATAGCGCCCAGAAGATAACCGATAAGCGCGACTGCTACATATTTGGCGATTATCATGATTCACCTCTAGTTTTCCAGACTAAGCGGATTGGTGTCCCCGCAAAACCGAATGCCTGCCGCAGTTGATTTTCAATGTAGCGCTGGTAAGAAAAGTGGATCATCTTGGTGTCGTTGACGAAAATGACGAAGGTCGGGGGATTGGTTTCTGCCTGGGTGGCATAAAGGACTTTAAGTTGCCTGGGGCCGGCATGGGGCAGCAGATGGGCGGCGACGGCTTTTTGGATGACGTCATTGACTCTGGAAGTGGGCGGCCGCTTATTCCGCTCCTCGTAGACCTGCCGCGCCATTGGCAGGATCATGTCCACTTCGGCACCGGTCTTGGCGGAGGTGTACAGCACCGGCGCATAAGAGACAAACTTAAACTCATCGGCAAGGTAGCTATTCCAGACCGGAATATTCTTATCGGCTACCAGGTCCCATTTGTTCACTATAATGACGATTCCTTTTGCCGCCTGCTGGATATAACCGGCGATATGGGTATCCTGCGCGGCGACCATATCGGTCGCATCCAGCACCAGCAGGGCGACGTCCGCCCGGTCAATGGCGCGCAGGGCGCGGATGACACTGTATTGTTCTATGCCTGTTTCCACCCGTCCCCGCCGCCGGATTCCGGCTGTGTCAATAATTAGCACATTTTGCCCATTAAAGTCAAACAGGGTATCCAGGGCGTCGCGGGTGGTGCCCGGTTTATCGCCGACAATTGCCCTTTCTTTACCCACAATGGCATTGAGCAGGAGCGATTTGCCAACGTGAGGCCTGCCCACGATGGCGATTTTGATGCCTGCCTCAGCTTCGGGCGGCGACTCCGGCGGCAACAGCGAAACGATTTTATCCATCAGTTCGGCGGTACCTTTGCCGTGGTAGGCGCTGATGGGCAGCGGTTCGCCCAGTCCCAGTTCGTAGAAATCCACCGCGCCGGCATCCAGTTTGAGGTTATCTGCCTTGTTGACTGCCAGCAGCACCGGCTTTTTCGTCTGGCGGAGCAGGTCGGCAGTCTCATGGTCGGCGGGGGTCACGCCGGTGGTCGCTTCGACCATGAAGACGATGACATCAGCTTCGTTAATGGCGACTTTGATTTGCGCCCTGGTGGCGCGGGCAAGATTGGTGTTCATCGCAAGATCGATGCCGGCAGTATCGATGATGGTAAACTCACGATTCTGCCACGAAGAAGTCGCGAAGACGCGGTCGCGTGTGGTGCCGGGGAAGTCTTCGACAATAGCAATCTGTTTCCCCGCCAGCCGGTTCAGCAGGGTAGACTTGCCTACGTTCTGCCTCCCTACGATGGCGACAATCGGGCGGCTCATGGTTGATAGTTTCCGGTTGTTTTCATTCGGTTTCGTACGTGGTAATAATCCGACAGTTTGCGTGTAGAAATCACGATGGTTTACTTTGTGGCTATTGTAACGACTTGAGGACAGGCTGTCAATAGTTGGAAAGCGGAATCTCCAGACCGCCCAGCATCCCCGCCAGCAGCGCCTTTTGCAGGTGCAGCCGGTTCTCCGCCTGGTCCAGCACGACGGATTGCGCTCCGGACAGGATATTTTCGGCGACCTCCTCGCCGTGATGTGCGGGCAGCGGGTGCATCAGGATGGCATCTGCCTTTGCCAGCGATACGAGTCTTTCATTTACCTGGTAACCGGCGAATATCTTGCGGCGTTCAGGGGCTTCGGCTTCCTGTCCCATGCTCGCCCAGACATCGGTGTAGACGATATCCGCGCCGCGCACTGCCAGGCTGGGTTCTTCGGTACAGAATATTTCAGCGCCGCTGTCCGATGCCAGTTCATGCGCCAGGTCCCAGATACTCTGCTTCACCCGGTAGCCGGAGGGAGAAGCGATGCGGAAATTGACCCCGGTGAGGGCTGCCGCCAGCATCAGGCTCTGGGATACGTTGTTGCCATCGCCCACGAATGCCAGGGTAAGTCCCTCCAGCGTCCCCTTTTTCTCATAGATGGTGAGCAGGTCAGCGAGCGCCTGGCAGGGGTGTTCCAGGTCAGAAAGGGCGTTGATAACCGGTACTCCGGCGTATTTCGCCAGAGTTTCTACAGTTTCATGAGAGAAAGTACGGGCGGCGATGGCATCAGCGTAGCGGGTAAGCACCTGAGCCACATCCGCAGTTGCTTCCCGTTTTCCCAGCCCCACCTCTGCTGGAGACAGGTAAACGGCGTAACCGCCTAGCTGCCGCATGGCGATTTCAAAGCTGACGCGGGTCCTTAATGAGGGTTTCTCAAAGACGAGGACGAGCACCTTCTCGCTGAGGAGGGTACTCCAGCCTTCTGCCTTCATTTCAATCGCGTTAGAAATAATTAAACGGATGTCTTCGCTGCTGAGGTCGGCTACGGAAAGAAAGTCTTTGCCTTTCAAGGGAACCTCCTGTTTCTGCCCTAAGTATAGCATGAAAGCCGGCAATTGGAATAGTAGCATGCTTGACATGATATGTAAACTTGACTAAGATAGCAGTACCGAAGGAGGCGTCTATGGTTAAGAAAGAGAAGTACACCGTTTCCGGAAGCCAGGTTCTTGAGAAGATAAAGCAGCTTATCCGCGAGGGCAACGTGCGGACGGTACGCCTGCTGCACGAGGGCAAGGTCATCATCGAGATTCCGCTGAGCATCGGGGCGCCGGTAGCGGCAGTGACCATTCTGGCGGTGCCGTTACTGGCGGCAATCGGAGCGTTTGCTGCACTGGTGACGGAGTGCACCATCGAGGTGGAGAAAACAGAGTAGGATTTGCAGAGGCGGGACTCCTGGAAAAGGACATCCCGGCGATATTAGGCACAATTACCTATTTACAAATATAGAATAGTTGTGCATACAATTAGTTTGTTAAGAAGTTTGAGAAATTGGAGGGTAGCCAGTGAATATCGAATGGTGGCGGGACCTGGTCATCGTCGTTTTTGGTATCGCAGCAACCGTGCTGGCAATTCTTTGCACTGTGATGATGCTGGTTTTTTACAAACGTATCAAGCCGGTAGTGGAATCTGTCAAAAAAACCGCAGAGACAATTGAAAACATCTCGAGCACGGTGGAAGATGAGATTGTTAAGCCATTAAGCCAGTTGGGTGCTTTTATCCAGGGTATCCGCCAGGTAATTAACATGATGGGCGGCAGATTTTCCAAAAAAAAGGAGGACAAAAGCGATGGATAACAGAGATTCAGGCGTTGGGTTTATCATCGGCTTGTTAGCCGGAGCGGCAATCGGTGCGGCTATCGGCTTGCTCTATGCGCCGCGGCCGGGGAGCGAAACGCGGGAAATACTGAAATCAAAGGCGGATGAAGCGCGCGAAAAGGTCAGCGAAGTTGCCGAGAGGACCCGGGAAGCGGCAATTGAGGCGCGCAAGCGAGTGGAAGAGAAGCTCGGGCACAAGGAAGCGGCCTAATCCGGAGCAATTCCGGTTTTGGCAACTGCTTAGCGCGCGGGTGAGTTTGACATAATTGGCAACGATATGGGTTAAACACTGGCGCCTCGTAACGGTAATACTGGGCATCATAGCATTGCTGTGGGTGCTTTATGCACTCAGGAATGTACTGCTCCCGTTCGGTGTGGGACTGGTGCTGGCATATATTTTTGAGCCGGCAGTCGCCTGGGTGGAAAAGTGGATGCCGCCGCGTAAGAAACCGGAGACCCGCCGCCTGTTTGCGACTTTGACGGTCCTGGTAGTCGTCTTTGGCGTTGTGGGTAACGTCGTCTACTTCCTGGGGCGCATCATTATTGATTCGTCCCTGATTTACATGCAGCACACTCCGTTTTATTTTACCCAGGCACTGCAAAACGTTCAGCTATGGCTGGGGGAGTTCACCAGGGATTTGCCCCCTGATGTTCAGCAGCAAATTCAAGGCTATCTTACCCAGGCTACCACCCTGCTTGGTACCAGTGTGCGTCAGCTCATCATGAAAACCGTTACTTCAGTCCCGGCTACAGTCAATACAGTCCTGGGTTTTGCCGCGCTGCCCTTTTTCCTGTTTTATATTATGAAGGATTCCGGGCAGCTGAAAAAAAGTTTTATTTCAGTGTTCACGCCGGCTTTTGCGGAGCACATCCGGAACATCGCCCTGATTATCGAAAAGGTACTGGGGCGTTACATCCGCGCCCAGTTGATGCTGGGTCTCATCGTCGGGTATTTCGCGTTCGTGGGGCTGCTACTGCTGAATATCCCCTTCGCTCCGGTGCTCGGTATCCTGGCGGGTATTACCGAAATCATCCCGACAATAGGTCCGTGGATCGGCGGCGGGATAGCGGCATTGATAACACTGGCAGTCGCGCCGGACAAGATTTTGTGGGTAATTGTCATGTTTGTCGGAATACAGCTTACGGAAAACTTCTTCCTGGTGCCGCGGGTGCACAGCGCCTATTTGCGGATACACCCGGCGGTGATGATAGTGCTGCTGATACTGGGCACCTATATTGCCGGATTCTGGGGACTGCTGCTGGTTGGTCCGCTGACTGCGACTACGGTCGAAGTATATAAATATGTGCATAAAATCGTTGACACCGAAGAGCCGGTTTTGAAAGTTGAGGTAACACAACAGAATGGAAGTCATTGAAGCAATCAAAGCACGGCACAGCATACGCTGCTATCAGCCGACGCCGGTATCGCGTAAAATCCTGGAGGAAATTATCAACGTGGCACGCTGCGCTCCCTCATCGGTGAATACGCAGCCCTGGGAGATAACCGTCGTCAGCGGGACAATACTGGAGAACATCAAGAGGGAATACCTGGAGAAGCTGGCATCAGGCGCCGCGCCGACCCCCGCAGTACCCGAAGCACGATTTCAGGACAAGTACCGGCAGCGGCAGGTCGACCTTGCCATCCAGATATTCCAGCTGATGGGCATCAGCCGGGAAGACAAAGCGAAGCGCGCAGACTGGCTGCAAAGAGGTTACCGTTTTTTTGATGCTCCGGCAGTAATCTTCGTTGGTATGGATTGCTCGCTGAACGGGGAATACAGCAGATTTGACCTGGGTGCAATCTCCCAGAATATTTGCCTGGCGGCGCTTAATTATGGTCTGAGCACCTGTATTCACGGCCAGGGTATTTCTTATCCTGATGTCGTGCGGAAGTACACCGGACTGCCGGAATCAAAGCGGCTCGATGTTTGTATTTCCATCGGCTACGCGGACAAGGAGTTCCCGGCGAACCGCCTGGAAAGCAA
>JAQTVW010000020.1:8648-22437 GCA_028706655.1 Dehalococcoidales bacterium
GCCAGGGTATTTCTTATCCTGATGTCGTGCGGAAGTACACCGGACTGCCGGAATCAAAGCGGCTCGATGTTTGTATTTCCATCGGCTACGCGGACAAGGAGTTCCCGGCGAACCGCCTGGAAAGCAAGCGCGAACCGCTGGAAAACTTCGTCACCTGGTGCGGTTTTTAATATTAACTTATCTTTGGCTCATCCTTCGACAAGCTCAGGGCGAGCGGTTCGCCGGATAGGTCCTATTTATTCTTAGTTTTCTGCTTATTACTAACCTCACCCCCTGTATCCCCCGCTCCAATTTTGATAATACTGTCAAGCCTTTATTCGTAATTTGGCGCGGGGGAGAGATTTTAAGAGAGGGGGCAAAGCCCCCTCTCTTTCTGATTACTCCCTCTCCGGCTCAATCTATCTCCGCCGTAAGAAATGACGCTAGCTGGAGAGGGCAGGGTGAGGTAAGCCGAGTATAACAACCATAGTTGAACAGAGCCCCCGGATATTCTCCACTTCTCCCCGCTTTCCTGCCCTGCTATAATAGGGTGTTATGAAAAAACCTCTGCTCGTCCTATTTGACGGTAACGCCCTGGTGCACCGCGCCTTCCATGCCTTCGAGAAGGCGCGACCTTTAACTCTGGCGAAGACCGGCGAGGTCATCAGCGCCGTCTATGGCTTTACCCTGATGCTGCTCAAAGTATTCGGCGACCTCAAGCCGACGCACGCCGCCGTTGCTTTCGATAAGAAAGGTCCGACCTTCCGCCATGAGCTGTATCACGATTACAAAGCCCAGCGCCCGGCGACTCCCGAAGAGCTGGTGAACCAGCTTAGCCGGGTCAAGCAGGTGGTGGCAGCTTTCAATATCCCCATCTTCGAGATGGACAGCTACGAAGCCGACGACGTGCTGGGGGCGCTGGCGCGGCAAGCCGGCGAGCAGGACATGGATGCCGTCATCGTGACCGGAGACGCCGATTCCATGCAACTGGTCTCGCCGAGAGTCAAGGTGCTTTATCCGCGGCCCGGCAAGAGCTTCGGCGATACGATGCTTTACGATGAGACTGCCGTCAGCGAGAAATTCGGTGTGCCGCCGAAGTATGTTGCCGATTATAAAGGACTGGTCGGCGATACCTCGGACAATATCCCCGGGGTAACCGGCATCGGCGAAAAGACGGCGGTCAAGCTCATCCGGCAGTTCGGCGGCATCGAGCAAATGTATGAGCATCTTGACGAGGTCACGCCGACTAGAGTCCGCGAGATACTGAAACAGCAAGAGGATGCGGCGCGCCAGAGCAAGAAACTGGCGACCATCGTGACCGAACTGCCGCTCAAACTTAATCTGGAAGATTGCCGGCTGGCGCAATACGACCGCAACAAAGTCACCGAGCTTTTCCGGGAGCTGGGTTTTTACAGCCTGATGTCCAAGCTGCCGGAAGCAGAAACCGCATCTGCTTCGGAGCAGCCTATGCCAACCACGGCGAAGCCGGTAGTAAAAGACTATCACATTATCAGTACGATAACCGACCTGGAAAACATGGTAGACCGGCTTACTAAAGCCGAGACGCTGGCTTTCGATACCGAGACGGACAACCTGAACCCGATGGCGGCGAACCTCGTGGGGATTTCCCTCTCTCCGACGCCGGGCGAAGCCTATTACCTGCCGGTGGGGCATCTTGTCCTGAGCGAAATTGCTCAGCTTCCCAAAGAAGATGTCATCCGGCGGCTCAAGCCGTTACTGGAAGACGGTAAAATCCCCAAGGTTGCCCACAACGGCAATTATGATATGACCGTCCTGGCGGAAAGCGGCATCGACGTGCGCAACCTGCTTGAGGACACGCTGGTGGCGGCTTATCTGCTGGGGGAGAAGTCACAGGGATTGAAAGCTCTCGCCTTCAGCAAGCTGGCGATCGAGATGACCGCCATCACGGATTTAATCGGTACGGGCGCCAAGCAACTGCCGATGTCCCGCGTCGATATCAAGGACGTCGGCGAGTATTCCTGCACCGATGCCGATATGACCATAAGGCTTTCCGAAGTGCTGGGGGCAGACCTGCGCAAGGAAGGATTATGGAAGCTCTTTTCGGAAGTCGAAGTGCCTCTGGTGCCGGTGCTGGTAGAGATGCAGCGCAACGGCGTGGCACTGGATACCGACCTGCTGCAGAAAATGTCCCTGCGCCTCGGCGAGCAACTGCGGAAGCTGGAGCTGGAGATTTATAATAACGTGGGGCACCAGTTCAACATCAATTCGCCACGGCAACTGGGCGTCGTTCTGTTTGACGAGCTTCACTTGGGCGGCGAGCGGCGCGGCAAGAACCGATACTCGACGGACGCGGGCGTACTGGAAGAACTGCGCGGGACGCACCCGGTTATCGCAGGTATCCTGGAATACCGCCAGCTCAGCAAGATCAAGTCCACCTACGTCGACGCTCTGCCGGAACTTATCAATCCGAAGACAGGCAGGGTGCATACCAGCTTCAACCAGACACGGACGACAACGGGGCGGTTGTCTTCCAGCGACCCCAATTTGCAGAATATTCCGGTGCGGGGAGACCTGGGCAAAGAAGTGCGGCATGTCTTTATCGCTCCCGAGGGCAGCTATCTGCTGGCGGGGGACTATTCACAGATAGATTTGAGGGCGCTGGCGCACCTTTCCAAAGATGATAATCTGGTGGCGGCTTTTACCAGCGGGGCGGATATCCACTCGTCGACGGCGGCGCAGCTTTTCAACGTGGAGCCGTCAAAAGTGACGGCAGACATGCGGCGGCTCGCCAAGACGGTCAACTTCGGCGTGATATATGGCATGAGCGACTACGGACTGGAGCAGGCGACCGAGATGTCCCGCGAGCAAGCGGGCAAGTTTATCACCGCTTATTTTGAAAAGTACCCCGGCGTGAAGAAATACCTCGAAGGGACGAAAGAAAAAGTCCGCCGGGACGGCTATGTGGAAACGATTCTGGGTCGGCGGCGGTACATCCCGGAAATAAATTCGCCGAACCGCCTGGTGCGAGAAGCCGCCGAGCGCATGGCAATCAACATGCCGGTGCAGGGGACTTCCGCCGATATTATCAAGGTCGCCATGGTCAAACTGCATGCCGAAATGGCGGCGCGCCAGCTGCGCAGTAAGATGCTGCTCCAGGTGCATGACGAATTAATTTTCGAAGTGCCGGAGGCAGAGCTTGAAGCGATGCGGAAGCTGGTACCTGACATAATGTCAGAGGCTTTGAAGCTGGACGTCCCGATTAAAGTAGACATCAAGCAGGGCAAGAACTGGGGGCAAATGGAGTAAACATGCCGGAGCTTCCTGAAGTCGAAACGATTAAAAACGAGTTGACGCCCCGTATTGTAGGGCGGCGCATTACCGACATTGAGGTTTTCTGGGAGAAGATGGTGCGCCCGCTGACGGCAGGGGAGTTCCGGATTCGCATTGTCGGGCAGGAAGTCACCGGAATCAGCCGCCGCGGCAAGTACCTGCGCCTGCACCTGAGCGGCGGCGAGATGCTGGTCGTCCACCTGCGCATGAGCGGTTCGCTGCTGCTGGACGGGGCATCGGACAATAAATATGTGAACGCGATTATCCGCTTTGACGGGACGACGATTTATTTCCGCGACCCGCGCAAGTTCGGGGTCATGTGGCTGGCGAAAGATGAGGCGGAACTGGACAAGAAGCTCGGACAGGAGCCGCTCGAAAAGGATTTTACCCCTCGCTTACTGGCGGATATCCTGCGCAAACGCGCCGCGCCCATCAAGGCGCTGCTCCTGGAGCAAGACCTGATTGCCGGAGTGGGCAATATGTATGCCGACGAAGCCCTGTTCCTGGCGGGCATCCATCCCCGGCGGCCGGGCAGCAGCCTGACTGATGCCGAAATCAAGCGGCTGCACAAGGCGATACAAACAGTTCTGCGGGCGGGCATCGCCAACAAGGGCGCAAGTATCGTCAACTACTACCGTCCCGACGGAGACGTGGGTAGCGCGCACCACGAGTTCAAAGTCGCCCACCGCCGCGGTGAGACATGTCCCAAGTGCGGGACGCCGTTAGTACGCATCACGGTACGCGGCCGGGGCACTTATTTCTGTCCCAAATGCCAGCTGGCAGCCTAATCCCAGAAGCGGAAGGGCGGGTATTTATCGGTCATCAACGCAAGGTAAGCCCCGACGCGGTAGACATAACGGTTGATGCCCATAATCAGCTTGAAGAACCCCTCATGATATTTGCCGGTAAAGAGCAATATGATACCGGCAATAATTACCAGCACGGCAAGAAGTCCCGTGTCCTGGGCTTGCCAGCCTTCAAATGGTTTGTTAAAACGCCAGGCGATGCCGCCCCCCTGAAGAATGCCGACAATAATTAAATGCGGAAATGCCAGCAGCCACCATTTGACCAGCACCAACCATTGGGATAGCTTTTCGGGATAAGCTACATCAAGGTCGGCGGGATAATCGGGGACGGACTGCAGGGTAAAGGGCGGATACTTGTCCGTGCCCAGCGCTTCATAGCTGTAGAAGCCGACGCGCCAGCACCACCGCATTACGCCCACGATGAAGTCAAACAGACTTCTGGGGTATTTGCCGGTGAAGAGAATAGCAAACAGGGAAATCACCCAGGCGACAACAGCGGCAATGGCGAGGAAGGCAATGATGATAAAGTGCGGTATTGCCAGCAGCCACTTGATGAGCCACAAAGCCCGGCCGGGCGGCAGAGTGAGTTCGCCTTTGAGCGTAAGGGGATAAGTTTCCGGAGCAGGCATGGTCATGGTCACACCTCCTGTTAGTATCGTTGTAAACTATAATAATTACGGGCAATTGTCAATAGGTTTGGCGGTTATGGCTACAGCACCGTGGCTTTCTGGAACAGCTCGGGCAGCATGGCAGGGACGAAGCCGAGCACCGGCATGAGCCAGTCCAGTACCTGCGAGTTATCAACAATCTGCGTCGCCCAGCCGATTATCGGGTAAGTGCGCAGCACCACGACCAGCAGCACAAAACCGATAGCGGTGTTCAGCAGGTTGATGAAGCTGCCCAGGAGGCTGTAAAGCGCGCCCTGCCCCCAGATTTTCTGGATGATGCGCCGCGGCACGAAGAAGACCAACTGCAGCAAGGCGCTCAGGATGCCCAGCGTAATGAAAAAGCCCATGAAATTTTCCCAGTCTTTGCCGGGGAAGAAAGACAAGACCGTGGCTATGAGGTAATAAAACCGCCCCGCAGCCGGGATGGCAACGAGGGTAGTCAGCAGCGAAAAGCCGCACTTGACCGCACCCTCCTTGAGTCCGCCGATGAAGACCAATACCAGGAGAATCGCCAGAATGATATCAAACCAGTACATAAGGCTATATTAGAATATTTGGTGCGGCTTAGCAAGAGGCAAGGTGTCATTGTGAGGAGCGACAGCGACGAAGCAATCTCTTTTTATTTCGTATGGGATTGCTTTGCCTCCCGACTTCGTCGGCATGGTCTCGCAATGATGATTTAAAGCAGCCATGTCAGGAAGAATGGTCTTCGTGCTCTTCGTGTTCGTGCGCGGGCACCGTGCCGGGCTCGCAGGGTTTCAGTGAACAGAACAGGTCGTTCTCACTGCATGCCTGGCATTCCATCTGCAAAGCGCTGTGCCCGATCTGGAACTCATCGCGGAGCACTTTTTCGATGCGCTCCCGGACGAGCGCGGCCTGGCTGGTGGCAATATCGTCGATGAGGACGTGGCAGCTCATCGCGTGCAGTTCGGGTGAGATGCTCCAGACGTGGACATCGTGCACGTCTTTGACACCCGGTATTTTGCTCAGTATGCTCACCATGCGGTTGACGTCCACGTTTGCCGGAGACGCCTCAAGCAGGACTTTCATGCCTTCCTTCAGGATGCGCCAGGCAGCCAGGGCGATAATCGCACCGATAAACGCGCTGACCAGGGGGTCGACGAAGTACCAGTCGGTGAGCAGGATGATGATGCCGCCGATGATGACTCCCAGTGAAGCCAGGGCGTCACCTAGGGCATGCCAGAAGGCGCTGCGCACATTGATATTGCCGCGCTGCTCGCGGCTCAGCCAGAAAGCAACGAAGATGTTGACCGCCAGACCGACAACGGCAATCACCAGCATCAGTACGCTGTTGACCTCCGGAGGGTTCTGCCAGCGCCGGTAGGCTTCGTAGAAAACGATGCCGGCGATAAGGAAGATACTCAACGCATTGATGATTGCAATCAGCACGCCGACCCGGTGATAGCCGAAGGTCATGCGGTGGGTAGGGGGGCGCTCCGCCTGCCGGACGCCGTACCAGCTCAGCGCCAGGGCGACAATATCGGTCAGCACATGCCCGGCATCGCTGAGCAAAGCCAGGCTGTTGGAAAGGACCCCGCCGATGAGCTCCAGCACGAGGATGCCGGCGGTAAAGATGATACCGTATTTGAGTTTGCTGCCTACACCGATAGGGTGGCTGTGTTCGTGAAGGGTCATAATTTATCCTGTGCGGAACGCTCTGCGAGGCCTTCCAGCGCTGCCAGATAGGTGGCAAAAGTCTTTGCGTCAAAGAGCACGAAGACTGCCTGTTTAATAGAAGTAATATTTTCTCTCAGGAACGAGTTGACTGTCTTGAGGGCGATTGCGGCGGCAGCATCCACCGGATAACCGTAAGCGCCGGTGCTGATGGAAGGGAAAGATATGCTCGCCAGATGGTTCGCGGCTGCCAGGCTGAGGCTGCTGCGGTAGGCATCGGCGAGGAGTACTGCTTCGTTGTGTGTGCCGCCGCGCCAGATAGGCCCGACGGTATGAATGACGAATTTGGCCTTCAGATTGCCGCCGGTGGTGATGACCGCCTGTCCGGGGGGCATCTGCCCCTGCTTCGCGACGATTTTATTACATTCTTCCAGTATGGCAGGTCCGCCGGCGCGGTGAATTGCACCATCCACTCCGCCGCCGCCCATGAGGCTGGAGTTGGCGGCATTCACAATGGCGTCTGTCTGCTGGCGGGTGATATCGCCCTGGACTAAGGTGAGGCGGGTCTGATTAATCGTCAGTTCGTTCATGGGGTGCCTATTTCTTATTGAGATAATCGATTGCCCACTGGATAGCGTCATCGCCTTCCTGTGTCAGGGGAATGTCCGGCTGGAGCCCCTCGCCTTCAATGAGGCGGCCTTTGGGGGTGAGCCAGCGGGCGATGGTGATGTATAATCCGGAGCCGTCACTGAGCCGGTGCAGGACGTTGACGCTGCCTTTGCCATAAGTTTTCGTGCCGGCGACGGTAGCGCGGGCGTAGTCCTGGAGGGCGCCGGTGAGCACCTCGCTGCCGCTGGCGCTGTATTCGTTGACGAGGATGACCATCGGCAGGTCGGTCTTGACCCCGGTGTTTTTTACTTTATGAGTGGTTATCTGTTCGATGTTGCTGCGTACGGCGACGACATCGGCATCGGCGGGAAGGAAATGGCTGGCGATATCGACAACCTCATCGAGCAGTCCGCCGGGATTATTGCGTAAATCGAGGATGATGCCTTTAGCGCCGCGGGCGGGCAGCTCCTGCAGGACCGGGATAAGTTCGTCATCGGTATAAGAAGTGAAGTTGGTGAGGACGATATGGGCATAATCGCCTTTCATCTCAAACATGACGCTGATGAGCTTGATGCTGGCGCGGATAATTTCAATATCGACGGGCGCGGTTTCGCCTTCGTGGAGGACGCTGAGTTTGACGGGCGTGCCGCGCGGGCCGCGGATCTTGGAGACGGCGACCATGACGGTCATGTTGTCCGTGGGCTCGCCGTTGATGGCGAGGATGGTATCGCCGGGCTTGATGCCGGCTTTATCGGCGGGGGAACCGGCAATGGGGGCGACAATGGTTATTTTGTTGTCTCGCAAGCCGACGGTGGCGCCGATGCCATCGAACTCGCCGCCGAGATTGGTCATGCCCAGTTCATAGTCCTGCGGGCTCATGTAGGCGGTGTAGGGGTCGTTGAGGGCTTCAACCAGTCCTTCCACAGCGGCGCGGCTGAGGTTATCCGAGTTCAGCTTGCTGCGATCGACATATTCCTGGTAGATGATGTTCCAGACTTCGCCGATTTTGCCGGGTCCGGGTCCGGCAGCCTGCTGTCCCTTGCTGCCGAAAAAGTACCCGCCGCCGAAGGAGAGGACGATGACGGCGATGAGCAGGGCACTGATGACGCCTTTGCTGAGCTTCGACATGGGTAATGCTCCTTTAACCGTGTACGAGAGCGGGGCAGCGAGCCAAGTAAACCTGTAAGCCGAGTTCTGTATCCCTCCCTCGCGGGAAAGACGGCGACCATCTATCTAGCCCCGGCATTACTGCCGGGGTCATGCGACCAACCCGGGGACAGGCCGGGCGCCCTTATGTCCCTCTATTTGGTCTTGCTCCGGATGGGGTTTGCACGGCCAGCCGGTCACCCGTCTGCCGGTGAGCTCTTGCCTCCCCATTTCACCCTTACCCCGATAGAATCAGGGCGGTATGTTTCTGTGGCACTTTCCGTAGGGTTACCCCTCCTGGCGGTTAGCCAGCATCCTGCCCGGTGGAGCTCGGACTTTCCTCCCCGCTTTTGCAGGGCGGCCGCCCGGTTTACTTGACCCATCTTTAGTGTAGTACGCAGGGTAGTGGAGAGTCAATGAGGGAGGGGAGAGGAGTGTTCATTAGAATAACAAATTATAGATCCATTTGTGGGTTCTGGTGCTCTTCTTATAGGAACTTAAGAGAAAGTATATTAATCCTATGGATTCATCAACGAGCCATTACATGTTTCGCCTTTGCCTCATCATAACGATTGAACGGCGTCAGAATTTGAACGCCAATAATTTTGGACACATTAAGGATTAGCCCTTCGATAAACCCATTTTTTGCCGTATAATTAAAGTAGATAAGAAAAAGAATATGAATCCAAATCGTAGAGATACTAAAAGGTATTCAGTTGTTGGGAGTAGTGAGGCTAACAATCTCATTATTTCCCATTTAAAAGACGTAAAAATAATGGCTAAAGAATTTAAAAAACATGCTTCAATAGTAGAATTATATGACCTCATTCAAGCAGGTTCTGTTGGACTTGTAGAAGCGGCAAAAAGGTTTGATAAAGCTAGGGCTGAAAAAGAAGGTATTAAGTTTTTGACTTATGCCTATTCTTGGATAAAAAAATATATGACGTTGGAATATATTCACACACGTTATATGTTACACGTTCCAGACAAAGAATTGAGAAAAGTCTCTTACGCAAACAGAAGGCGGAATTGGCTAATCCAACTATTGGGAAGAGAACCAAGTTACGATGAACTTGTGCGAGAACTTACAGCCCACTTAGATTCCAAAGAAGCTGTTAAAGTAACCAAAATAATTGCGATAAATGATCGGGTATATTCATTAGATAGAAAAATTAGCGAAGATACCGACATTACATTTGCGGATGTAATTCCAGACCCTGACCGAATAGAAGATACGTTGGAAGATGTGCTTCCAGAGACAATGAATGAGACTTTGGCTACGTTGACACCACAGGAAAACAGAGTATTGGAAATTCGCTTTGGCATTGGTACGGGAAAAGCTTTTACTTTAGAAGAAACTGCTAAAGAATTTGGGATAAGTAAAGAACGAATAAGGCAGATTGAAGCAAAAGCATTAAGAAAACTGCGACACCCCTCACGCTCAAGGAAATTGCGAGATTTTTTGAAATGATTATCGTGCATGGTTATTAAGGATGACGAAACGAGTCATTAATAGGCAACTGTTTAATATTGGATTTAGTGTTGGCAGGGACGCCTTGATTATGCGCGTTTCTATTAGTCGTAAATTGATATTTTGGGTTACTGGACTCTCAAGTGTAATTTCTCTCATATTGAAATTGATTAAGCAAACATAATTCTTCCTTCCACGCCCATCTAAAAAACTATCCCCTTCCCCTGCTAATCTAGGGGAAGGGGACTAAAGGGGATAGGGTCAAATCTTTATAAATTATCTTGCCGTGTAGCCGCCGTCCACGATAATCTCGCTGCCGGTGGTATACGAGGAAGCTTCGGAAGCCAGGTAGATTATCGCGCCCACAAACTCGCGCGGGTCGCCCACGCGTCCCATCGGAATACGCGACTGCCACTGCGGGAACAGGTGCGCCATCATGGAAATCATGTCCGTCCAGGTATAGCCCGGGCTGAGGGTATTGACGCGGATGCCGTAGCCCGCCCATTCCACGGCGAGGCACTTGGTCAGCAGGACCACGCCGGCTTTGGAAGCGTTGTAAAAGGAATGCTTCTCAGGGTAGGTGGACAGCCGGCTGGATATCGAGGAGATGTTGATGATGCTGCCGCTCCGTTGGGGAATCATGATTTTGGATGCCTGCTGGCAGCATAGGAACACGCCCTTGAGGTTGGTATCCATCACCCGGTCGTAGACTTCTTCCGAAGTATTTTCGGCGGGCTCGTTGATGCAGATAGCGGCGTTGTTGATGCAGATATCCAGCGTGCCGAACTCCTTCGCCGTCGTCGCGAAAGCCTTTTCGACCTCCTCTTTGATAGTGACATCAGCCTTGAGGGCGAGCGCCTTCCTGCCTATCTGCGAGATTTCATGGGCGGTCTGCTGCGCCGCCGGCAGGTCGATATCGACAATCGAGATATCACAGCCGACATCGGCGAGCGCCAGCGCCACCGCCTTGCCCAGACCTTTACCACCGCCCGTGATGAGCGCCTTGTGCCCCTCCAGGTTGAACAGTTCACTCGTATTAACCATGTAATTACTCCCGGCTGCTATTTCTTAACGAATTTGGACATGATGCGCTTGCGCTCGTCGTTGTCAAAGAGGTGGGTGAGGAGCAGGGTCTCCCAGTTGACCGCGGCGGTGTGCCCCATGTCCAGCGCCACATTATAAGAGCGCTTGGTCAGTTCCAGGGATTCACGCGGCTTGCTGACGAATTTGGCGGCAAGGGCGCGGGCTTCGGTCATCATATCTTCGACCTTCACCACCTTGTCCGCCAGCCCGATGCGATAGGCTTCCTCGGCGCCGATGATATCGCAGGTGAGCCCCAGCATCTTGGCGCGGGACAGCCCGACGAGCCGCCACAGTCTATCGATGCCGGGAGAAAGATGGACGCCCACTTCCAGCTGCCCGAACTTGGCAGTCTCGGAGCAGATGCGGAAATCGGCGCTGATGGATAGGTCGAACCCGCCGGCGAGGGCATAGCCGCTCACCGCCGAGATGGTGGGCACGCGGAAGTTGAAGATGCGCTCGAAGGTCACGTTATAGCCGGAATCCCAGAACGGGTAGTTGTCATCATGGGTGTAGGTCATCATTTCTTCGATGTCCATGCCGGCGCAGAATACCTTTTCGCCGCCGGTGATAATCACCGCACGCACCGACCTATCGAGGTCGGCGGCATCGAGGCACTGGCGCAGCTCAGCGAACACCTGGAGATTGAGGGCATTGCGCTTATCCGGGCGGTAAAGGGTAATCGTGGCGATGCCGTCTTTCACATCATATTTGGTTACTTTCAAGTCCATCTTTGGTTCTCCTTTTTCTCAAAATATACACAAAGCCGCTTAATAGTTTATTACGGCGGGAGAGGTTAGTCAATGCGAGTCGAGCGCCCGGTTCGCCAGGGCGTCTGCTTCGCAGTTCTGCTCGCGGGGGATGTTGACGTAACTGCAGCGGGTAAACCGGCTCAGCAGTTTCACAGCTTCATCGTAAAGAGGCTTGAGCCCGGCATTTTTCACACGGTATCTGCCGGTAAGCTGGCGCACCATCAACTCGGAATCGGAGCGGATTTCGACCTCTTTCGCGCCGAGGCTGATTGCCTGCTGCAATCCCGCGATAAGGGCGCGGTACTCCGCCTGGTTGTTCGTGGTCACGCCGAGACGCCGGGAAAGACACGCTAATATTTTATTCTGTTCGTCTTTGATAACTACGCCGAGGGCAGCCGGACCGGGATTGCCGCGAGCGGCGCCGTCAGTATAGATGATGGCTCTGGTCATGATGCCTTTCAGGACAGGAACAGGATGCGTCCGCAGTTCCCGCATTGTTTCAGGTTGCTGCCGCGTGCCTGCTGCATTTCGCTGGAGGAGAGGGAGATACGGCAGGCGCGGCAGATGCCCTGCTCCACTTTAGCGACCGCCTGACCGCCTTTCTGTTTGCGCAGCTTGTCATACACGGCGATGGACTGCTCGTCTATCCCGCTGAGAACCGACCGGCGATCGGCATTGAGTCCGGCGAGCTTGCTTTTTAGCTGGTCGATTTCCCCGGCGAGCTGCTGCTGCTGTGTCTGCCAGGCGGTTTCTACTTTTTTATATTCCGCCTGCCCGGCGACGACACCGGCTTCGGCGGCGGTGATTTTATCCATCATTTCCAGGTCTTTCGTTTCCAGAGGGTCGCGGCTCTGTTTCAGGGAGTTTACTTCGTGTTGGAGGTTGAGCAGCTCTTTAGGACTACCGACTTTGCCGCCGTAGAGCTGGTCTTCGGCGTGCTTGATTTTACCGCTGATATCTTCAATTTCCTCATCAAGGGACTTCTGCTCGTGCTTGAGGTCATCGAGGTGTTTCTGCGCGGCGTTAAGCTTGCCCTGCGCTTGCTCCAGGACGGTCTTGTCTCCGAGCAGCTTTGTTTTCTGGCGCAGGGTCTCCTCGTGCGACTCGATTTCAAGGTCGAGTTCCTGCAAATGGAAAAGCTGGCGGGAGACACTCATGATAGCCATTCTATAATGTTGGGCGGGTAATATCAATCGGACTGTGGTGGTTTTTGGCGTCAAAACAGGGTGGCAGAATAAGAACAAATGTGCTATATTTTGACCTGTTCAGATACAAAAGGAGGGATGTATGAAGCTATTCAAGATGGCTCTGGAAAAGCAAAAGTGGGACTTTGTGGCACATACTATCATCTTTGCCACTGCCAACTTTCTCAATAAAGGAGGTGATGCCGATGCCTGCAAAAATCGGAGGAAGAGTAAGCGGAACGGGAAACAGTCCAGGCAGCAGTAATTTCTATGCCAGAGTGCTTGATGAAGCAGAGCAACTCGATTTCGAGCGCGCCGCTGGCTTGGACGGTATCGATGAGGAAATAACCCTGCTGCGGGTCAAAATTAAATCCATCCTGGGGGACGACCCCGGCAACATCAAGCTGCTGGTGGAAGCGACTAACGCGCTGGAGCGGCTTATCCGCACTCGCTATAAAATCAGCAAAGAACAACGGAAGGGCTTGAAAGACGCCATCGGCAATGTGCTGCGGGATATCGCTTTGCCGCTGGGCATCGGCATCGGGACTGCCCTTGATAAGAAGTCGGGATGAACGACGGAATTATGTTGCCGGCACTGCGGACTTACCAGAAAGAAGTAGCGCTGGCGGTGCTGGAAAGCGTCTTCGGCAGGAAAGGACTGACCTTCTCGGTGGAAATCGCGCGCCAGGGAGGTAAAAACGAGCTTTCTGCCCAACTTGAGCTACTGCTGCTCACCTTGCACATGGCGGAGCCGCGCAACCTTATCAAGTGTTCGCCGACTTTCAAGCCGCAGACCATCGTCTCGATGATGCGCCTGAAAGACCGGTTGAATGACGCCGGTTTCGACGGCATTTGGGCGTCCGAACTCGGTTATATTATCCGGCTGGGCAACGCCCGGGCGATATTCCTCTCCGCCGAGGAATCGGCGAACGTGGTGGGTAATACCGCGCACCTGCTGCTGGAAGTGGATGAAGCGCAGGATGTCAGCAGGGAGAAGTACAGCAAGGAGTTCAAGCCGATGGGCGCGACCGCCAATGTGACTACTGTCCACTACGGCACGACTTGGGACGAAGCGACCCTGCTGGAAGAAATCAAGCAGACCAACCTGGAACTGGAAAAGAAAGACGGCGTCAGGCGGCATTTCCAC
>JAQTVW010000105.1 GCA_028706655.1 Dehalococcoidales bacterium
AAGTCCTCGGCGATATGCTGCGGAACTCCCGCTTCGAACCGGAGGATATCGAGAAGGAACGCCAGGTCATTATCGAAGAAATCAACATGTGCAACGATTCCCCTTCGCAGCGCGTCGACCTGCTCATAGATGAACTGCTCTGGCCCGGGCACGCGATGGGACGGGACATCGCCGGCAGCAAGGAAACCGTATCGGCAATTACCCGCGATATGATGCTGGGCTATCTCAAACAGCAGTACCAGCCGGGCAATACGGTGTTGAGCATCGCGGGAGACATCAAGCATGATGAAGCTATCGCTGTGGTGAACCGGGTGCTCGGTGATTGGACCAATCCCCAGCCGCCGCTCAAATACACCCCTTATCGTGAAAAGCCGGCGCGCCGGGTAATGGTGGAAAACCGCGATACCGAGCAGATGCACCTCTGTCTGGCAGTGCCGGGTATTTCCATTTTACATCCGCGCCGTTTTGCCCTCGGACTGCTCAATATCATACTCGGCGAGGGCATGAGCAGCCGCCTGTTTACCGAGGTGCGCGATAAGCTGGGGCTGGCTTACAATATTCACAGCTTCGTCGATCATTTCCGGGACACTGGGGCGCTCACAATCGCAGCGGGCGTCGATAACGACCGGCTCACTGTGGCAATCCGCGCCATCCTTAATGAGCTTGCTAAAATCCGCGAAGGCGTGCCGGAAGACGAGCTTGCCCGCGCGAAAGAGCTTTCCAAAGGCAGATTGCTGCTCCGCATGGAAGACAGCCGCAACGTGTCCGGTTGGGGCGGCGGTGAGGAAATCATGGCGGGGCGCATCCTGACAATGGACCAGGTGCTCGCCATCGTTGACGCGGTCACCGCGGAAGAATTGAAGGAAATCGCACAGGAATTGATTTCCAGTGAAAAACTGCGGCTGGCGATAGTGGGACCCGTGAAAGACGAGGCTGCGCTGGAAGGCCTGCTGAATTTCTAAAAAGAGAGTCTAGCTCTTGTAGTCCAGCAAAAAGACCTGCGTGCTGAGCGGCAGGTTCGAGCGGGAAATATTTATCTTGGGTTTCGTCTCGATGTGCTCCTGCCCCATTTCCTTGAGAAAGTGTTCCACCGGTTCGAGTTCGCGCTGGATTGCCGGCGTCTTGTAGTGCATGGGGATGACCGCCTTCGGTTCAAGCTGGCGGATGACCTCGGAAGCCTGCTTCGGCACGATGGTGGAAACGCCGCCCACCGGCAGCAACAGGACATCAACGTTGCCGATCTCTTCGACCTGACTTGAGGTGAGCACGTGCCCCAGGTCGCCCAGGTGGCACACAGAGACGCCGTCCACGTCCATCACGTAGACCGTATTCTTGCCGCGCTGGCTGCCCTTATCGGCATCATGATGGGTTGCCACTCCGATAATCAGCACGCCCGCGATTTCGTATTCGCCGGGACCTTTGAGCACCTTGAACTCGCCGCCGACCCCGCCGGTGTAAGAATGAGACGGGTGTGAGTGGCTCACGGTGACGATGCTGGCAGCAGTTTTGCCCAGCGAATACCCCAGTTCGGGCGGGAAGGGGTCCGTCACAATAGTAGCCATATTGCTCTTGATACGGAAGCAGGAATGTCCCAGCCAGGTTATTTCCACAAGATTAATATAGCACAGCAGGACGCCAACATCAAGCTGGGTTGAACGTGAGCCAGCTATTGACAAGTTGCGGGCAACATGCTAAATTTAGGTTGTTAGCACTCTCCACCCGAGACTGCTAACGGAGGGCAGAATGCTTTCCCCCAGAACTGATTTTATTCTCCGGCGCATTATTGAACAGTATATTGAACAGGCGACCCCTGTGCCGTCCCAGAGTCTGACTGGGGAACAGGAGCTGCAGGTAAGCTCGGCGACTATCCGCAACGAAATGGTGCGGCTGGAGCAGGAGGGCTATATCATCCGCCCGCACACTTCCGCCGGCAGCGTTCCCTCGGACAAAGGCTACCGCTATTATGTTGCCTCGTTAAAAAATACCGAAATCGATCCCGCCGAGCAGCGCCTCATTGCCCATCTCTTTCACCAGGTGGAGCAGGACACGGAACAGTGGCTGCGCCTGGCGGCGACTTTACTCGCCCAGATGGTAAAAAATGTGGCGGTCGTCACCTCTCCCCGCCAGCCTGGCTGCAAATTCAAGCACGTTGAAATACTTTCGCTCAAAGACACGACGGCGCTGGTCGTCCTGGTGCTGCACGGCGCGCGCATCCGCCAGCAGTTGATTACTCTCGATGAACCGGCAACCCAGCCGGAGCTCAGCCTTATCAGCAACAAGCTGAATGACCTCTTTGCCGGACTTACATGTGAACAGATTACGGCAGGGGAACGGGAATTTTCCGCCCTGGAACGCCAGATGGTCAAACACCTGGTCGAAATGATGCAGGCGGAAGAAGCCCAGTCCAACGAAGAGCCTTACCTGGACGGTCTGCACTTCATGTTGAAGCAGCCGGAATTTGCGCAGAACGACCGCCTGCGCCCGCTGATGGAGCTCGTCGAGCAGCGCAAGCTGCTGCAGGTCATTGTGCCCAGCCGGATGAGCAAGGGCGGCGTGCACGTATCCATCGGCAAAGAAAACCGGGAAGAGGCCATCCAGGAGTATAGCGTGGTCATCAGCCGCTACGGCATCCCCGGGGAAGCCATCGGCACCGTGGGCGTGGTCGGACCCACCCGTATGGCTTACTCTCATACCATTCCTATGGTCGAATACCTCGCTTCGGTACTGAGCCGTCTGATTGCCGCATTGTACGGCAAAGACGCTTCTTTCACCGGAACAGCAGAATAACAACTGAGGCTAACTCATCATGAACGATAAAGAACCTGAAACTATGCCGGGCGCGGAGCAAGCTCCTGAATTAGATATCGAAGCGCTGCAAAAAGCACTGGGCGAGGAAAAACAAAAGGCGGAAGGCTACCTGGCTAACTGGCAGCGCGCCCAGGCGGACTTTACCAACTACAAGCGGCGTATCGAGCAGGAGCGTGAGGACTTCAGCAAAATGGCGAATGCCAGCATGATTCTCAACCTGCTGCCCGTCCTCGATGACTTCGAGCGCGCTCTGCACGCTATACCGGCGGAACAAGCCGGGAAAGACTGGGCGGAAGGCATCAAGCTCGTCGACCGCAAGTTCCACGCTACTCTGGAAGCGCTGGGCGTGAAGTCTATCAAAGCGCAGGGTGAGCCTTTCGACCCCAATTTCCATGAAGCTGTCAAGCAGGACAAGGGGAAAGAAGGCATTATTATTAACGAAGTACAAAAAGGCTACCTGTTAAATGGTAAGCTGCTCCGCCCGTCTGCCGTAATCGTCGGCAACGGCGAAGCTCCGGAAAAGGAGGAGTAATTCAAATGGGAAAAGTCGTCGGCATTGACCTGGGTACTACCAAGAGCGTCATCGCCGTGATGGAAGGCGGCGAGCCTACCGTCATCACAACGTCGGAGGGCACCCGCGCGCTGCCTTCGGTCGTCGCCGTGAGCAAGACGGGGGAGCGCCTCGTCGGGCAGATTGCCAAGCGGCAGGCGATTGTCAACGCGGAAAATACGATATACAGCATCAAACGATTTATGGGTCGCAAGTGGGGCGAACCCGCCGGACGCGAATTGCCGGTGGAAGAGGACGCCAAGCGCAAGACTTATAAAGTGACCCGCGGCTCTAATAATGAAGTGCGGGTGCTGATGGGCGGCAAAGAATACAGCCCGCCGGAAATTTCCGCAATGATTCTCCAGAAGCTCAAGACCGATGCCGAATCTCATATCGGGGAAAAGGTGACCGAGGCGGTCATTACCGTCCCAGCGTATTTCAATGATGCCCAGCGCCAGGCGACCAAAGACGCCGGCACTATCGCCGGGCTGAACGTCCTGCGCATTATCAACGAACCTACGGCGGCGTCCCTCGCCTACGGTCTGGACAAGAAAAAGGAAGAAACCGTCGCGGTCTATGACCTGGGCGGCGGCACCTTCGATATTTCCATCCTGGAACTGGGCGGCGGCACCTTCGAGGTGAAGTCCACTTCCGGCGATACCCATCTCGGCGGCGACGACTTCGACCAGAGGATTATAGACTGGCTCTGCGACGAGTTCAAGAAAGACCAGGGCATCGACCTGCGCAACGACCGCATGGCTTTGCAGCGGCTCAAGGAAGCCGCCGAAAAAGCCAAGATTGAGCTTTCATCAGCGATGCAGAGCGAAATCAACCTGCCCTTCATCACCGCCGATGCCAGCGGCCCCAAACATCTTAGCATCACGCTCACCCGCGCCAAGCTGGAGCAGCTGGTGCTCGACCTGGTGGAAAAAACGCTGGGTCCCTGCAAACAGGCGCTCGACGACGCCGGCAAGACCGCCGCGCAGGTCGACGAAGTTATCATGGTCGGCTCACAGAGCCGCATGCCGCTGGTGCAGGACAAAGTAAAACAGTTCTTCGGCAAAGAGCCCAACCGCAGCGTCAACCCGGAAGAGGCAGTTGCCCGCGGCGCCGCCATCCAGGGCGCGGTACTCAAGGGCGAGGTCAAAGACGTCCTGCTCCTCGATGTTACCCCGCTGACGCTCGGCATCGAGACGCTCGGCGGCGTGGCGACACCGCTCATTCCGCGCAACACCACCATCCCCACCTCCAAGAGCCAGGTGTTCAGCACGGCGGCGGACAGCCAGCCCAGCGTGGAAATCCATGTCCTGCAGGGCGAACGCCCCATGGCGGCGGACAATCGCACGCTGGGACGGTTCATGCTGGACGGCATCCTGCCCGCACCGCGCGGCATGCCCCAGATTGAAGTCACTTTCGATATTGATGCCAACGGCATCCTCAGCGTCCGCGCCCAGGACAAGGGCACCGGGCGCGAGCAGAAGATAACCATCACCGCCTCCAGCGGTCTCTCCAAAGACGATGTCGCCAAGATGCAGCACGAAGCGGAGATGCATGCCTCGGAAGACGCCAAGCGCCGTGACGAAGTGGAAGCCAAGAACATGGGCGATACCATGGCGTACCAGGCGGAAAAGACCCTGCGCGATAACAAGGACAAGGTTCCGGCGCCGCTGAACCAGGAAGCGGAAGCGAAGATTGCCGCCCTGCGCTCAGCCCTGCAGGGGACCGATGCCAACGCCATCAAGCAGG
>JAQTVW010000021.1 GCA_028706655.1 Dehalococcoidales bacterium
CCAGGTGCATCGAGCTGATGTTGACATCGGCATCGCCGGTAATCTTGCCGACCGCCCCGATGAGTCCGGGCCGGTCGGTGTGGTTGCTGAAGAGGAAGTATCCACCGGCGGGCACCATATCCAGCCGGTAATCGTTCACCCGGACGATGTCCGTCTGCCCGTTGATTACCGTCCCGGCGACCGTCGTGGTGCCGGTGCTCGTTACTATGGAAACCGTGATGAGGCTGGCGTAGTTCTGGCAGGCGGCGTTCTTCTCTTCGGCGATTTTCAAGCCGCGCTGGGCGGCGAACATGCTGGCATTGACCAGGTTGATGCGTTCCTCGCCGGTGCCTTCGAGCAGCCCGCGCAGGACGGTAAGCTTGAGCGCGCTGGTATCATAGTTGGCGATTTCGCCCTCGTAGCTGATGCGGATAGTATCCGCCTGTCCTTCCGCCAGCCGGTAGACCAGCTTGCCCGCGATGACCGCGGTATCCACGAAGGGACCCAGCACCGCCATCGTCTCAGCAGCAATGAACGGAGCGTTGAGGGCGTACTGGGCAGCTTTGCCCTGAAAGACATCCGCGATTTGCTCGGCGACGTCCCGGGCGGCAGTGACCTGCGCCTCGGCGGTAGAAGCGCCCAGATGCGGCGTCACGATGACATTCTCCAGAGCGAAGAACGGGCTTTCCGTAATTGGTTCCTTGGTGAACACATCAATGGCGATGCCGCCGATTTTCTTTTCTTTGAGCACCTTAAGCAGGGCTTCTTCGTCAATCAGTCCGCCGCGGGCGCAGTTGACGATGCGCGCCGTGGGCTTGAGCATCGCCAGCTCTTTCGCGCCGATGATATTCTTGGTCTTGTCGTTCAACGGAATGTGCAGCGAAATAAAGTCCGCTTCCTTCATCACCTGTTCGAAGGACACGATTTCCACATTGAGCTTCTTGGCATAGTCCGCGGAGACCAGCGGGTCGTAGCCGATGACTTTCATTTCAAAACCCTGGGCGCGGCGGGCGACTGCCGAACCGACGTTGCCCAGCCCGATGAGCCCCAGCGTCTTGCCCCGCAGTTCCGTGCCGACGAACTCGTTGCGCCGCCACTGACCGGCTTTGAGCGAGGTGTTCGCCACCGGGATATAGCGCGCCAGCGCCAGCATGAGTGCGACCGAGTGCTCCGCCGCTGAAATCGTGTTGCCGGTGGGCGCGTTGACCACGGTAATGCCGGCGCGGGTCGCCGCGGGCACGTCCACATTATCGATGCCGACGCCCGCCCGGGCGATTATCTGCAGCTTCTTCGCCGCCTTGATGACGTCCGCCGTTACTTTCGTCTGGCTGCGCACCAGCAGGGCGTCATATTCTCCGATGACGGCCGCCAGTTCCTCCGGCTTCATCGGCGGTTTATTGTCAATCTGCGCATAATCGCGCAGTATGCTGATGCCTTCTTCAGAGATGCTGTCCAGTGCTAAAACTTTAAATTTCTTCATTTCAATCTCCTATTTCGCCGAACCGAAACCGGCTTTCGGCAGTGCTATTTTTAGTGCGTCCAGTACTTCCTTGATGTCTTTTTCCGTGACCCAGCCCAGGTGCCCGATGCGGTAAATCTTGCCTTCCAGGTTCTGCTGGCCGCCCGAGATAACCACCTGGAACTCGTCGCGGAGAATCTTGTTCAGTTTTTTCTGGTCGAGACCCTTCGTCGCCGTTACCGCAGTGACTGTGTTGGAAGCATATTTTTCATCGGCAACAAAAAGAGTCTGTCCCATCGCCTTGAGACCTTCGCGGGTCATTTTGGCAATGCGGGTATGCCTTGCGAAGACGTTGGGCAAGCCTTCCTTGAGAATCATGTCCAGCGCCGGCTGCATGGCATAGACCAGGGACACATTGGGCGTCCAGGGAGTCTGTCCTTTCTCTTCATAAAACTTCTTCGCCCGGGTAAAGTCCCAGTAAAAACGGGGCATTTTCGCTGTGGCGTGCGCTTTCCAGGCGTCCTTGCTGACACTGACAAAAGCCATCCCCGGCGGCAGCATCCAGCACTTCTGTGAACCCGTGGCAACGACGTCCAGACCCCATTTATCAACCGGGCAATCGATGCCGCCCATGCTGCTGACTGCATCCACCATGATGAGTTTACCCGCGTCCTTCGCCAGTTTGGCGATATCTCCCAGCGGATTGACCACGCCGGTAGATGATTCGTTATGCGTCACAATGACCGCCTTAATCTTCGGGTCAGACTGGAGCGCCTTGCGGACGGCATCGACATCCGCCGGTTTACCATCCTCGGATTTCACAACAGTGACATCAGCGCCGTAGGTCCTGGCGATATTCGCAAACCTGTCGCCGAAAACGCCGACGCTGATTGCCAGTACTTTGTCGCCTGGTGAGAGCACATTGACGATGGCTGCTTCCATGCCCCCGGTACCTGAGCCGGTAAGGAGATAGAGGTCGTTCTGTGTCTGGAAGACGGTCTTGAGTTTAGCCGTGACTGACCTCATCATCTCGCCAAACTCGTCGCCGCGGTGGTTGATCATCTGCCGGGACATTGCCTTGAGCACCTCTTCGGGGCATGGAGTTGGTCCGGGGATACGCAACTGTGCCATCGTTCTCTCCTTCCGACTAATTCAATACTTTTTCAGTATGATATCGGTAATTCAACTATGCGCCGGTAATCCTGATTTTGAAAAACTTGAGTTTGCCGACCTGGATAATGCACCCGTCTTTAAGCGTGGGATTGAACCCGGTCACCTTTTCGCCATCGATTTTGACGCCGCCCTGGTTGATGAGCCGCGCCGCTTCGCTGTTGCTGCCGACGAGCTTGTTCGCCACCAGCAGTTTGCGCAGGTCGGGCGCAGTCTCGGAAACCGGGAACTCCGGCATGGTGTCCGGCATTTCCTGCTTCTGGAACACTTTTTCAAACTGCCCTTCCGCTTCGGCGGCGGCTTTTTCGTCATAAAGCTGCTTGACCAGCTCCCGCCCGAGGCGTTTCTTGAGCACCATCGGGTTGACGTGCCCTTCTTCCATTTCTTTGCGGAAGTTCTCCAGCTCTTCGGGGGAGATATCGGTCAGCAGCTCGAAATATTGCAATATCAGGTCGTCGCGGACGGACATCGTCTTGCCGTAGATTTGCTCCGGCGGCTCGGCGACGCCGATGTAGTTGCCCAGGCTCTTGCTCATCTTGTGGCTGCCGTCCGTACCCACGAGCAGGGGCATCATGAAACACTGCTGGGGGCGCTGCCCCATCATGCCCTGGAGTTCCCTGCCCACCAGGAAGTTGAACTTCTGGTCGGTGCCGCCGAACTCGACGTCCGCTTCCACCATGACCGAATCGTACGCCTGCAGCAGCGGATAGATAAATTCGGTAATGGCGATGGGTCGCCCTTCGGTGTAGCGTTTGTTAAAATCATCGCGCGCTAAAAATTGCGCCACGGTAAATTTACTGGCTAATTTAATAACGTCGCCAAGCCCGAACTTGCCGAACCATTCGCTCTGCCAGCGCACTTCGGTCTTGCTCTTATCGACGATTTTGAAGAACTGCTCCATGTAGGTCTGGGCGTTGCTCTTGACCTTTTCCATGGTCAGCATAGGACGGGTGATGGAAACGCCGGTGGGGTCGCCGATTTGCGCCGTCCAGTCCGCCACGATGAGCACCACCTGGTGCCCGTACTCCTGGAACTGGCGCAGCTTGCGCAGGGCGACGGTATGCCCCAGGTGAATATCGGGAGAACTGGGGTCGAATCCTTCTTTCAGCCGCAGTTTTTTGCCGGAGAGCAGCATCTGGCGCAGCTCGTCTTCGACGATGATTTCCGCGACGCCCCGTTTGAGGAGCCGGTCAATCTCTGTTTTGTTCATTGTCTTAACCCCGCCTGCCCGTTTTCGCCGCCGCAGCCAGCAGTTCCCTGCCCTGGGCGACATCACGGACAATCTGTTCCTTGAGCGCTTCCACGCCGGCGAATTTCTTTTCGCCGCGCAGCCGTTCGATAAAATCGACCCGCAAATCGCGACCGTAGATGTCTTGTTTGAAATCGATGATGAAGGCTTCCACCGTGCGCTTGCCCTTCCCGAACGTCGGATTGGTGCCCACGTTGGTCACCGATGGGTAAGCCTTATCGTCCAGATACGCCATCGTAGCATAGACGCCGTCGGCGGGTATCGCCTGTTCCTGGTTCACATCAATGTTGGCGGTAGGAAACCCCAACCCCGCCCCCCGCCCCGTCCCCGCGATGACCCTGCCATGCAGCGCAAAGGGGCGCCCTGCCAGCTTGATAACGCGGGAAACATCGCCCGCCGCTAACGCTCTGCGGATGGCGGTGCTGCTGGCGACATCGCCGCCGATGAGTTTGGGCGAAACGGAAGTGAAGCTGAAACCCATTTCTTGACCCAGCCGGCGCAGCGCCTCGATGTTGCCTTCGCGGTCTTTGCCCAGCGCGCAGTCCGGACCGACCACCAGTCCTTTCATACGCAGGTGTTTTTGCAGTAAGCCGAGGAATTCGCGGGCGCTCAGCCGGGCTAAATCGGCGTCGAAAGTGAGCGCCACCACAAAATCGATGCCCGCGTTCTTGAGCAGGCGAATCCTCTCATCGAGGTCGGTCAGGAAGGGCAGTTTTCGCTGCCGGGTGAAAAAGTCCTGGGGGTGCTGGCGGAACGTGACCACGCCGGTCAACATGCCCTGCGATTTCGCCCGTTCGATGAGCTTGGACAGCAGGTATTTGTGCCCCAGGTGCACGCCATCAAACACGCCGATAGTGAGCAGGGTGTCTTTTGGGGGTGTAATTCCGGACAGTTCTGCCTCAACCTGCATTTTTTCTCCCGGGGGAGACAGCTATAAATAAATTTACCCCCGCAACCTTTCGCCGAGAGCCAAAGAGTGTAGGGGTAATCCCAACAATTTCCCGAAGGAAACTTCAAAATAATGTTACCATAAGAGCAGGCAGGCGTCAAATGGGGAAGGCTACATCTTATACATAACCAGACCCGCCGGCAGCTTGGGATAAAAGTAGGTGGACTTGCGCGGCATGCGGTCGCCCACATCGGCGATGCCCTTGATAGCTTCCGGGCGCACCGGGTTCAGCAACAGGGCAATCTGGAATTCCCCGTTCTGCACGCGCTTCACCGCATCCTCGCGGTCGTAGCTGAAAGCGAGCGTCCCCAACTCCCGTTCAAAACCCACGCCGAGCAGCTTCTCCAGGATGACATGGTCCAGCACGCTGACGTCCAGCCGTTTGTAGAGGTCGGAGTGGAAAGACGGCATCATCGCGCCAGTGGCGGCAAAATCGCGCAGGCGCAGCACCAGTAAATTCGTCTTGTCCAGTCCCGCCAGCACCAGCTTCACCTCGTCCGGTTTTTCCACCAGCAGGCTTTCCACCTGCGCGGCGACATCTTTCTTGAGAGATACTTTTTCGATGGTGAAGAAAGTCTCCAGCTTCGCGCGCAGCCCGGCGAGCGTCTCCGCCGACAGCCCGCGCACGAGGCGGTGCGCCGGCAGGATAATCAGTCCCGGGTCGGCGAAATCCACCAGCGTCATCATTAAATAATCATAAGGCTGGACGCCCTGAGCGGATGGGTCGCAGGCGTGTCTTTCTTTGGAATAGGCGAGCGCGCTTTCATAGCGGTGGTGCCCGTCGGCGATATAGAGAGACTGACCCTCGAACAGTCTGGAAAGCTCATCAATTGCGGACTTGCCGGTGATTGCCCACATGACGTGTCTTTCGCCGCTGTTTATCAGGACGTCGAGCATCGGCTTCTTCTTCGCCTCTTTCTCAAACTGCGATGCCACCTTTTTTTCGCCGTCCATGAACAGCCCGAAGACGGCGGAGGTATTCGCCTGGAGCGCCCATAACAGGTTCATTCGGTCGCCCTTGGGTTCTTTGAGGGTGCCTTCATGCGGGCGGACGACCCCCTTGCTCCATTCTTCCAGCTTGACCAGCGTGACGATGCCGCGGCGCTTGTATGCCTTCCCGTGCAGGGTGAAGTAATGGTCGTGGAGATAGAAGGCGGGCTTTTTCGCCGTTTCCAGGACGCCCTGCTTGAGCCATTCTTCGAGGGTTGCCGCGGCGCGGGCATATTTCGCCGTGGTATCTGTTTCGTCGGGCAGCGGGCGAGTATATTCCAGCCGCACGAAATTATATTCGCTGCGCCGGTAAAGCTCATCGCGCATCTGCTGCGGGATGATATCGTAAGGCGGACAGATGACCGCTGCCAGGTCTTTCACCATTTCAGGGTTATATTGCACGCCGCGGAAGGGACGAATTTCTGCCACTTTAATTTTCCTTTTCTGTGGATTTGACTAACAAGAATAGTTTAACTTATCAACCTGAGGCACGCAAGTTGTACACTATTGCATTTAATGGTAGAATTCCATCGACTGCAACAGGGCGGAGGATAATATGTTTATCCACAATCTGGTAGTCGGCGCCTATGCTTCCAATTGCTACATTGTCGGCTCGGAAACCACCGGAGAAGGCATCATCATCGACCCCGGCGCTGCCGCCGACCAGATTCTGCGCACGGTCAAGGACCTTAAGCTCACCATCAAGCTTATCGTGATTACCCACGGGCATTCCGACCACATCGGCGCGACGCTGAAGGTGAAGAAAGCGACCGGCGCGGCGGCTGCCATTCATGCCGATGATGCCCCTCTCGCCGAAGAACAGCTCTCCGGCTACCGCATTACCCCGGTCGACCCCGCGACGGCAGTCATCGACCGCCAGCTCAAGAGCGGCGACAGCATTGACGTCGGGGAATTACACTTCATGGTGCTGCACACCCCCGGGCACAGCGCGGGGGGCATCTGCCTGCTGGGACACGGGGTAGTATTCAGTGGAGATACTCTGTTCCAGTTCGGCATCGGGCGCTACGACCTGGGCGGCAGCTATCCGCAGTTGATGAACAGCATCCGCACCAAGCTGATGACCCTGCCCGATAATACGATAGTCTATCCCGGGCATGGCCCCAGTTCCACCATCGGCGCCGAACGGACCGGCAACCCCTTCCTGAGCGGCTAGCAAAAGGGTTTAATAATCCCTTTCCATCGAGGGGAGAGGACAGGAGAGGGTGAAAAACAGACTCACCTAAAGGCTTCCCCCTCACTCTAGCTCTCTCCCGCGAGGGGAGAGAGCACAATGTCACTTAGTGGATGCCTTTTTCCATGCGGTCTAACCTTAGTTCGAGGTCTTTTTGCCTTATCGCCAGCGTGAGGTCGCTGCGGCTCTTTTCCAGAACGCCCCGCACCATATCTGTGGTATGGCGCAGCCCGCCGGTAATGCCGTCGGGGAAGTCAATCGCCACCAGCACGCTGTAAATTTCATCCATCGCAGCGAGGAGGGTTTCGCCCTGGGACAGGTCGCCTTTCCTCATGCTGTCGAGCAGGTAGCGCCGCAGTTCACCCGCCGCCTCGCCCATCCCGTTCAGATACGCGGACGCTTCCACGCCCAGCTTTCCCGGCTGCGGCAGCGGTGCCCCGGTCACAATCGCGAGAGTGATGTTGCCCTCGGCATATTCTTTCCAGGCGTCCCGCACGAAGCTCGCCCCGCTGAACTCGGGGTAGCCTTTAACTGCCTTTTCTGCTTTGCCGATGAGCTTGCGGGCTTCGGCAAGCAAATCTTTCGCGGCGGACATTTCCTGCCGGTGGATGGCGCGGATGGCGGTGCTGCAGCAGCGGATCGCCTCTCGGCACAGCGGCAGGGCTTTCTCACGGGCTTCATCTTTCGCCTGTAAGGCTAAACGCGCTTTTTCGGCAATCTCATCTAGTCGTTCCATCATTCACCTTTCCTTCCGCCGGACGGTAATTTATCCAGGAGTTCTTTTTCGATAGTATAAAGCGCGAAGCGCGTCTTCTTGAATTTATCCGCATCGAGGCTGATTTCCGGCAGCTTCGCCATTTCTTCCAGCACGCGGAGCGATTCCTGCGCCCTGCGGGCATTGGCGACGACGGTTACTGCCAGCGTCCGCTGTTTGCCTTCGCCGGCGGCTGCCATTTCTGCCCCCACATCCCCCTCAGAATCCCGTGCCGCCACCAGCCGTTTGTGAAAATCGAGGTCGGTGCGCTGGACGTCATGGCGCAGGTCTTTGAGCTGCTGGCTCAGCGCGGCATCATCCAGCACCATGCGCGCCACTTCTTCCAGCACACGCAGCCCTTCCCCCAGCCGGTTCAGGTTGGCATCGATAATCCGCAAAGCGCGTGATGTTTCGTCAGTCATGGATTTACTCGTGAATAGATTTTAGCATAGCACCATCGGTCATTGCGAGGAGCGTTAGCGACGAAGCAATCTCTTATGCTTTGTGCAAGATTGCTTCGCTTCGTCCGCAATGAAGGACGCTTTATTCCTCGCCTACCGCGTTCTCGATGATGTCAATGCGTTTTACTGTTTTCTTATTATCAAACTCGATGGCGACCACGTCGATCCGCCATGAGTCCGGCAGGTCTACATGATTTTGTAGATAATGGTCTGCCATGAGGCGCAGTTTTGCGCGCTTGGCGGGGGTGACGGATTCCTCCGGGCTGCCGAACTTGTCCGATTGCTTGCTGCGCACCTCGATAAAAACCAGAACCTCTCCCTGCCGCGCGACAATATCGATTTCGCCGTCCCGGCAGCGGTAGTTGGTCTCGATAATCTGGTAGCCTTTTTGACGGAGAAATTCCTGCGCCAGCTTCTCCCCGAGGATGCCCGCTTCGCGGCGCTTCAAATCGCGTCCCTTACCGGCTGGAAGCTGCGGCGGTGGATGACGCACGGACCCAGTCTTTGCAGGCAGGCGACATGCTCTTCCGTGCCGTAGCCTTTGTGCTGCGCCAGTCCATAGCCGGGATAGAAGCTGTCCAGTTCGGTCATGAGGCGGTCGCGGGCGACCTTCGCCACGATGGAAGCGCAGGCAATGGAAAGGCAAATGCTGTCGCCTTCCGGCACGCCCTTTTGCGGGAGCGCCATTTCCGGCAGGCGGAAATAGTCAATCAATAGATGTTCGGCGGGTGGCGTCAGTTGTTCAATGGCGGCTTTCATTGCCAGTCGCGTCGCTTTGGCGATGCCCTTGCCGTCGATAACATCGACTGCCGTCATGCCGATGCCGACGGATACCGCTGCCTCAAAAATATAATCCGAAAGGACTTCCCGCTTTTCCGGCGTGAGGAATTTGCTATCGCGGACTTCTCTAAGCCACTTTGTTTTTTTGAGATTTTGCGGCAACACAACCGCCGCCGCCATCACCGGACCGGCAAGAGCACCCCGCCCCACCTCGTCCACTCCCGCCACTCGCTCAATGCCCTGTCCCCACAGCAGTTTTTCTTCGGCAAAGGTCGGCACGAGACGTTTGATGACCTCACCTCTTCTTGATTAGTTCGGTTACTCTCTGCCAGATAATCTGAGCTATCTTTGTTTTAGACTGCCGCGAATCGATGACCAGCCAGCGCTGCGGCTCATCCTTAGCCAGTTTGAGATAGCCTTCGCGCACCCTGTTATGAAAAGCGATATCTTCCTGCTCGAAGCGGTCTTTGCTACCCTTCTTGCGGGCAAGCCCCTCTTCGACGGGAATATCGAGTAATATCGTCAGGCTGGGTTTCAGACCGAGGCTGCCGGTCGCGTTGGCGGCTTTAACCGCATTCATGTCCAGCCCGCGCCCGTAGCCCTGGTATGCTGTCGTGGAATCATAGTAGCGATCGCAGACAACTATTTTGCCCTCGGCAAGAGCGGGCTTGACGACCTCGGCGATAAGCTGGGCGCGCGAGGCATTGAACAACAGCAGTTCCGCCGCCGGCGAGATATCGGTGTCTTTCGCCCACTTGAGCAGCCTGGTCAGCCGTTTGCCCAGCCGGGTCACGCCGGGCTCATGGGTGAGCAGCGCCGCTATCGCCAGCGTATTCAGGCGGCGGTAAAGCGCCCGCGCCTGAGAGCTTTTCCCGCTCCCCTCCCCGCCCTCGAAGGTAATAAAAAGAGACATATTTTCTTCTTATTGAGAGTATATCATAATTCCATTATCCTGAATGTGCCGACGCCGCATGGTTCGACAAGCTCACCACGAGCGGCTTCTTGTTCTCATTCCAGTCTCCCTGCTTTTATCCGCTCACCCTGAGCCTGTCGAAGGGTGAGTACTCTTTGAATATGTTACAAGTTTAATCCAATCTGCTTTTATCAATGCTCGTTTTTTAATCCGCGACCAGCCTTTAATCTGCCGTTCCCTGGCGAATGCTTCATCACGGCTTGGGAATTCATTACAAAATACTAATTTTACAAGAAGTCGATTTGAGGTGTAGCAGGGGAATACATTTTGTTTATGTTCCGCTATTCTTTTTTCTAAATTGTCTGTATGACCAGTGTAATAGCTTCCGTCCCCACATTCCAGGATATATACCCAAAAACTCATTTATAGCCACCGCCGACTGGTTCGACAAGCTCACCACGAGCGGCTTCTTGTTCTCATTCCAGTCTCCCTGCTTTTATCCGCTCGCCCTGAGCCTGTCGAAGGGTGAGAACATTGCCGCCGTGCTATTCGCGGTATATTCTGACCCGGCGGTTCGGGTCTTTGCCGGTGCTCTGGGAAGGCAGCTGGTTGCGCTCGGCGACAAGGTGCTGGAGGCGGCGGATATAGGCGCTCTGCGGGCTGAGCTCGATGGAGTCCCGCCCGTCTTTTACCTGCGCCACCGCTTCCTCGGCTTCGGTCAGCGCCTGGCTGAAGTCGTCCGTCGGCGCCTTGCCGGAAGCCGGGTACAATGTATAGAACAACTGGCGCACCTGCTGGGGAGTATTGTTGCGCAGCACGTGGATGGGAATTAACTGCGATTCCGCATCACGGAGGCGCTGCGGCTTGCGGCGGAAATAATTTTTGGAGGTGACCATCAGGTTGGCATCTTCCAGGTTGCTCACGATTTCCACCCGCAGGTGCATTTCCTTTGCCGTCTGCTCCACGCGCGCCCGGTTCACTCCGAAGAGGTATAGCCGCGGGGCGTTGTCTTCTCTGACCGGCTGTTTTTCCTCGTGGACGTGTCCGCGCTCGGTGACGTCCGGCTTGATGCGTTCGATTTTCACTTCGCCGTTTTCATCCATCTGGCGCACTTCGATATCGGCAAGCTGCCCGCGCAGGATGGCATCGACGGCGGCGCCCACGTCAGGATGGAGCGCCACTCTGTCCCAGCCCTGTATCTCGACGACGATATCGAAAGTCGGCGCCGACTTGCGTTCCAGGACGGATTTCTGCGTATGGCGGCGGCGGGCTTCTTCATCGCTCAAGGTGACTGACTGGATGCCGCCGATTAAATCGGCGAGAGTCGGATTCATCATCAGGTTTTCTAATGTGTTGCCGTGGGCGGTACCGACGAGCTGCACGCCGCGCTCGGCGATGGTGCGCGCCGCCTGCGCTTCCAGTTCCGTGCCGATTTCATCGATGACAATTACCTGCGGCATGTGGTTTTCCACCGCTTCTATCATCACGGCATGCTGCATTTCGGGAGTGCTGACCTGCATGCGGCGGGCGCTGCCGATGGCGGGGTGGGGGATATCGCCGTCGCCGGCAATTTCGTTAGAAGTATCTACGATAATGACGCGTTTTTTAAGGTCATCGGCGAGCACGCGGGCAACTTCTCTGAGCATGGTCGTCTTGCCCACGCCGGGGCGTCCCAGCATCAGGATACTCTTGCCGGAACGGACGAGGTCTTCGATGATGTTAATCGTGCCGAAAACAGCGCGGCCGACCCGGCAGGTAAGCCCGACGACGCGCCCCTTGCGGTTGCGGATTGCCGAGATGCGGTGCAGCGTGCGCTCGATGCCGGCGCGGTTGTCCTCGCCGAAGGTGCCGATGCGCGCCACGACGTAATCGATGTCCTGCTCATCGACCTCTCTTGAGTTGAGGTCTGTTTCCCGCTCCCGGAAACGCGCTTGCGGCAGTCTGCCCAAATCGAGGACGATTTCCAGCAGCTCGTTATAGTCTTCCTGCTGACGCAGCGGGTCGCGGACATGGGGCGGCAATACGTTGAGCAACGTATCCAGGTCGTCTGCCACTATCTTCTGCGGTCCGAATGGTACCATATTCCCCTATTCATTATCCTCTCGCCCCTCTGCGGGAGAGAGTTAGAGTGAGGGGTCTTTTCACCCCCACCCTGCCTCTCCCATCGAGGGAGAGGGATTCTTATCTAGCGTTTGCCCGCTACTATATCCAAAAAATACTGGTGAAATCTATGGTCGTCGGTCAACTCCGGATGGAATGAAGCCACCAGCAGCCTGCTTTCCCGCGCCGCGATAATCGTGCCGTCGCCCAGTTTTCCCAGCACTTCCGCGCCGCTGCCGACACTCTTGATAAGCGGCGCGCGGATGAAGACGGCATGAAACGGCTTTTCCCCCAGTGCCGGTATTTTAAGATCGGTCTCGAAGCTCTCTTTCTGCCGCCCGAAGGCGTTGCGGGAGACGGTAATATCCATCAATTTGAGCGTCTCCGGGTAGCCGTTGATGCCGTGCTTCGCCAGCAGAATCATGCCGGCGCACGTGCCGAAAATCGGCAAACCTTTTCCGGCGCGCTCTTTGATGACCTCGCGCAGCTTGTAAGCAGTAATCAGCTTGCTGATGGTTGTGCTTTCCCCGCCGGGAATAATCAGCCCGTCCAGCCCCTCCAGTTCCCGGGGCAAGCGGACGGGCACCGCGTCTACTTCCAGTTTTTGCAGTACGGCGATATGCTCGGCAAAGGCTCCCTGCGCAGCAAGGACGCCAATCTTCATTGCTACCACCCTCTGGTTGCCAGCAGCTCGTCCTGCGGGATTTGCTTGATGTCCAGCCCGGGCATCGCCTCACCGAGACCCTTGGAGACTTCGGCGATAATCGCCGGTTCTTTGTAATGCGTGGTCGCCTTGACGATAGCTTTAGCGCGCGCCGAGGGGTCGCTCGACTTGAAGATACCGGAACCGACGAACACGCCGTCCGCGCCGAGCTGCATCATCAGGGCGGCATCGGCGGGAGTCGCTACGCCCCCGGCAGCGAAGTTGACGACCGGCAGCTTGCCGGTATTATGTAATTCGAGAACGAGTTCAAACGGAGCGCCCAGTTCTTTGGCGATTGCCATGAGCTGTTCCTGCGGAGCGGCAACTACTTTACGGATGCCGTCCTGCACCGCCCGCATGTGGCGTACTGCCTCGACGATGTTGCCGGTGCCTGCCTCGCCCTTCGTGCGTATCATGGCAGCACCCTCGCCGATGCGGCGCAGGGCTTCCCCGAGGTCGCGGCAGCCGCAGACGAAGGGGACTTTGAAATCGTGTTTCCAGACGTGGAAGCTCTCGTCCGCCGGGGTGAGCACTTCCGATTCGTCGATATAATCGATGCCGAGCGCTTCGAGCACCTGGGCTTCTACAAAATGCCCGATGCGGCATTTCGCCATGACCGGGATAGTCACCGCCTTCATAATCGCTTCGATGACCGTCGGATCGGACATGCGCGCCACGCCCCCCGCCGCCCGGATGTCTGCCGGGACCCGTTCCAGCGCCATCACGGAACAAGCTCCCGCGTCCTCCGCGATTTTGGCATGCTCGGGCGTGACCACATCCATGATGACGCCGCCCTTGAGCATCTGCGCCAGTCCTGTTTTAACTTTCCACGTCCCGGTTTCCATGGTTTTCTCCTCAAGCTTAACTACAATAATATTGTACTATTGAGCACAATGTTTAGCAACCGTTGCTCCTGAATATGACTAAAGGACTATTGAATTTTCAAATAGAGCAGAGCTAATGTTGGATAAGTACAAATATTAATGAAAAAGGAAATAATAGTAACAATTATTTCTCTGGTCGGAATCACGGCTATTGGGACGGGCTGTGTACCAACTGCCCTTATTGCCCGGGAAAGTGATAACGTAACTTATGCAGTAGTTCCAGCAACTGAAACAAATTCGGATAATATCGTGATTCCGGAACCGACTCAAGAAACCACGGCGAATTTGACCGATGTCTTGACTCATGTGACAATCCCGAAGCTTACCGCAAATAGTAACAACCTATCCCTTCGAGCGCAAGGAATCTGGGCGCTGACCGACCAAGAAATAGCGGATTGTGTCGCCATTGCTTTACAGTACCCGCGTGTCGCCGAGGTCGTGAAGAACACCCACAATTACGGAGTAGGATTCCAATGGATTACTTTGTCCGGTACCGGCTATCAAACACTGCCTTATGATGTTATCGAAAAAAGATTAGACACGAATTTAATAGTGGTTCAAGGAACCACAATTAAACCGATCGGAGCTCAACTAGAAGGCAGAATCTTTTATCCCGGGGTAAGTTTCCGTACTAGCTCATACGTATACCTGGTGGCAGTCGACTTGAGTGCAAGAAAAATAGTCTACACCACTGGCGGTCCTACGCAAAAGGGACCTACGACACCGGCTATGCCGCCTCCAACAAGCAAATAGTTACTATTATACTATTGGTCGTTTGTTGGGCATGCCGGGGCGGCGGGGGTATTGCGGCGGTGTCGGCGTTACCTTCTCCATAATCACGAGGCAGCGGTCGTCGGAGAGTTCTTCCAGCGTAACCGGTTTAACTTCCCGCAGCCTGCCGCCCATTAACCCGATGGCACGTTCCGCGCTCTTGAACTCCAGCGCGATGTCTCCTTTTTTCTGGGCGATAAATACTCCGCCGATTTTAACGAAGGGCAGGCATAATTCCGCCAGCACCGGCAGTTCCGCCAGGGCGCGGGCGAGTACCACATCAAACTGCTCGCGGTATTCACTCCGGTGCGCCGCTTCTTCGGCACGCGCCGTCACAATTTCGACGTTATCCAGCGCCAGCTTGTCCACCAGATGTTGCAGAAAAACGGTTTTCTTGGCAGTTGCTTCCAGAAGGGTCAGGCTGATTTCCGGCAGGGCAATTTTGAGCGGCAGTCCCGGGAAGCCCGCGCCTGCGCCTACATCAATGATACGCAGTAAGCGATTGTCTCCCAGACCCTGAATCACGCTGAGTGAATCGAGGAAGTGCTTGACCTGCACCTCATTATATTCAGTAATGCTGGTGAGGTTAATGCGCCCGTTCCAGTCGATAAGTTCTTCGTAGTAAGTATGGAACCGGGCAAGCTGGTTAGTGTCAAGGCTCAAACCCAGATGACGGGCGCCCGATGCGAGAATATCCACGGTCTGGCTTCGCTACCGCAGGCTACAGGATGGACGGAGCGCGGGAGCTGATTTTCCCTCCGGTATATTTTTCCGCTATCATGCGGAAGTGATAGCCGTAAATCGCCAGACTGATGGCAATGGGGAATTTCCGGGGGCAGCGGAACAGAGCGAACATGAACAGCTTCCAGTAATAGCGCCGACCCTTCTCCCGCAAGCCCAGAATCCAGATGGAGTTCAAAAAAGCGCGGATATGTTGAAACTGCAGCCGTCCTGCTTTCCTTTTCACAGGCTTATATTCCCGCAGAAATGTCTTGACCCGCTGGTAATAGCGCACCGGCGAATAAATGGTGCGTAAAATCTGTTTATAGCCATCGACGAGCGTTTCACCCTTCATTTTGGGAACGAAGTTGAGCGAGCAGTCGGTATTGTTGCCCGCGTCTACTTTCAGCAGGCGGTGCTCGCCGTTCAGGCGCTGGTAGAGCCGCGTGCCGGGGAGGGCATTCAGTATGCCCACCATCGCGGTGACGATGCCGCTTTTTTGGATAAAGTTCACCTGGTTCTTGAAGATGGAAACGGGGTCGTTGTCAAAGCCGACGATAAAGCCACCCTGCACCTCCAGCCCGCAATGCTGGATTTTCTTCACCGACGCGACGAGGTCACGGTTGCGGTTCTGCACCTTGGCGCATTCGGCGAGGCTCTCCTCGTTGGGGGTCTCGATGCCGACAAACACGGTAGCAAATCCCGCATCGACCATCAATTTCATCAATTCCTCATCATCAGCGAGGTTTATCGAGGCTTCGGTCGAGAGAGCGAAGGGATATTTCTTTTCCGCCATCCATGCGATTAATGCCGGCAGTATTTCCGTTTTCAGCTTATTCTTATTGCCGATGAAGTTATCGTCCACGACAAACACGCCGCCGCGCCAGCCTCTCCGGTACAGCGCGTCAAACTCGGCGAGCATCTTTTCTTTACTCTTGGTGCGCGGCTCGCGTCCGTTCAGCAGCACGATATCGCAAAACTCGCAGTTGAAGGGGCAGCCGCGCGAGTACTGGATGTTCAGCGAGGCGTAGTTTTTGATGTTGACCAGGGACCATTGCGGAACAGGGGTCAGGCTCAGGTCGGGTTTCGCATCGGAAGAGTAAACGCGCCGGGCGCAGCCTTTCTGGGCATCCGCTAAAAACAGGGGTAGCGTAACTTCCGCTTCGTTGAGAACGAAATGGTCGACCCCCGCGAACTCCGCATATCCGGTGGTAAAGAGAGGACCGCCCGCCACCACTTTCGTGCCCAGTGCTTGACAGCGACTGATGATTACCCTCGCCGAATCCTGCTGCACCAGCATGGCGCTCAGATAAACATAGTCCGCCCACCGGATGTCATCGTCTTTCAACACGGTGACGTTGGCATCGATAAGCCTTTTCTCCCACTCGGCAGGCAGCATCGCCGCTACCGTCAATAGCCCCAGCGGAGGAAAAGAAGCCTTCTTCGAAATAAACTTCAGGGCATGTTTAAAGCCCCAGAAAGTGTCCGGGTATTGCGGATAGACCAGCAGGATTTTCAAAAGGCGACTCCTTGGCACAGCAACCACAGTGCGGCACCGATGTGCGTACTAACTGTATTATAACACTATTGCGCCACAATGATGTTTTCATGTATCATTTTAGCCGCAGGTATTAAAAATCATGACAACGCCGTTTCGCGATTCTCCGCCGCTCAAACCGCTCAAGTGGTACAAAGACCTTGCCGAAAAAGAAGCCCGGCGGGAAGCCGGCGCTTTTATGGTGGAAGGGGAAAGAGCAGTCCGGCAGATTATCACCGCGCACCCGGAAGCGGTACAGGAGATTGTCATCACCGACGAGCCGCCCCCGCTGTTTGCCAGGTACACCCTCCGTCAGGTCAACGAAAGCCAGTTCAAATCCATCAGCGCGGCGAAAACTCCGCAGGGAATCGCGGCGGTAGTCAAACTGCCGGCGGAGACCTATGCTAACGAACTGCCTGCCGTCATTGGAGAGAGAGTTCTCCTGCTGGAAGTTATCCAGGACCCCGGCAACTGCGGCACACTTATCCGCACCGCCGCCGCGTTCGGTTTTGCCGGCGTCATACTGAGCGAAAAATGCGCCGACCCCTTCTCGCCGAAGGTAGTGCAATCCGCCGCCGGTTCGATACTCTCTCTATGGCTGCGCCGCACGCCGGACTATCTGGCGCTGGTTGCCGCGCTGAAAAAACAGGAATATGCTGTCATCGCCGCCGACCTAAGAGGCGAGGAAGACCCCGCTGCGATGCGAAAGAGCGGTAAAATCCTCCTGGCGCTGGGCAACGAAGCCGCCGGGCTTTCCCCGGAACTGCTGAAAATGGCGGACTGCCGGCTGAAAATACCGGTCAACGCCACCGCGGCGGAATCGCTCAATGTCGCAGTCTGCGGCGGCATCTTCATGTATCTGGCGACGCGTCAGGGCTAACCCTCGCCAATCGTGATGGCGGCACCCTTGCCTTATGCCGCCCGTTGTCCTATGATAGTTAAAGCTCACTGAACAACAGGAGGTGCCTCTTTTATGGCGAATTCCCCGAAAAGAAAGAGCCGCATCGGCATCCTGACCAGCGGCGGCGATTGCGCCGGGCTTAACTCCGCGATGAAGTGGGTGGTCAAGACCGCTCTCGACGAAAGGCTGGAGTGGGAGCGGGGCATCCAGTACGAAGTCATCGGCATCCGTGATGGTTTCAAAGGACTGTACAGCACCGAACCCGCCAGCCCCGATACTGAAGGTTATCTGGTGCCTCTGAACCAGGAAATGGTACGCACCTGGGACCGCTACGGCGGCACCATGCTGGGCACTTCCCGTTTCAGCCCCTACGACCCCAAGAACGATACTTCGAAACAGGTTATCGAGAATATCGAGCGTCTGGGCATAGACGCGCTGGTGGTCATCGGCGGAGACGGCAGCCTCGCGATTGCCAGCCGCCTGTCCGACCAGGGCGTCAATGTCATCGGCATTCCCAAGACCATCGACCGCGACCTGCCCGAGACCGATTACACGCTGGGCTTCGATACCGCGCTGAACGTCATCACCGAGGAAGTCGACCGCCTGCGCACGACCGCCGGTTCACACAAGCGCATCTTCGTTGTCGAGACGATGGGACGCACCGCCGGCTGGCTGGCGCTGGAAGGCGGCGAGTCCTGCGGCGCTTTTATCATCCTCATCCCGGAATATGATTTTTCCATCGAAAGATTAAACGAACTTGTTTCCGAAGGCAGGCGCGCCGGCGCCCGCTATGAAATTATCCTGGCTGCCGAGGGCGCCAAGCCGGAAGGCTGTGCTGAATTCGTTAAAGAGCCCGGCACGGACAGTTTCGGGCACAAAGCCCTGGGCGGCGTCGCCGAATTCGTGGCGGCGAAAATCCGCGAAGGCACCAGGCTGGAGACCCGCAGCGTCGTGTTGAGCCACCTGCAGCGCGGCGGAGCGCCCAGCGCCTTCGACCGCCGCATGGGCCGGCACTTCGGCATCGCCGCCGTCGACCTTATTGTCAGGCAGGACTTCGGCAAGATGGTCGCATTGACGAACGGCAAAACCGGCGCGGTGTCTCTCAAGGATATTTACGGCAAGGTAAGGAGAGTAGATGTCTCCCAGCACTATGACGCCGACCGCTACAACGGACCCCGCTCCATTTTGCACACTGAATCATAACATTAAATCAGGAGATTATCATGACCGTTAAAATTAGAGAACTGCTCGGCAAAGACGCGGATAACCTGCTCAATCACAAGTGCATCTTCCCCAAAGAGCAGCTTAATCTGCCGGGACCGGACTTCGTCGACCGGATTTTCCTGCCTTCCGACCGCAGTCCGATGGTGCTGCGCAATTTGCAGGCGCTCTTTTCGCACGGACGTCTCTCCGGCACCGGCTATCTCTCGATACTGCCCGTCGACCAGGGCATCGAGCATAGTGCCGGTGCTTCTTTTGCTCCCAGTCCCATCTACTTCGACCCGGAGAATATCGTGAAACTGGCAATCGAGGGCGACTGCAACGCCGTCGCATCGACTCTAGGCGTGCTCGGCATGGTCGCCCGCAAATACGCCCACAAGATTCCTTTCATCATGAAAATCAACCACAACGAACTGCTGACCTATCCCGAAAAGTACGACCAGATTCTCTTCGCCAGCGTCGAGCAGGCATTCGACCTGGGCGCGGCTGCCGTCGGCGCGACGGTCTACTTCGGTTCTGAGGAGAGCGACCGCCAGATACAGGAAGTCACCGAGTCTTTCCAGTACGCGCATGAACTGGGACTGGCGACGGTGCTCTGGGCTTACCTGCGCAATCCCGCTTTCGAGACCAAAGAAGGCAACTTCGAGACCGCCGCCGACCTCACCGGGCAGGCGAACCACCTCTCCGCCTCCATCGAAGCGGATATCGTCAAGCAGAAACTGCCCACGACGAACCGCGGTTTCAAGGTGCTTAAGTTCGGCAAGACCAGCGATAAGGTCTACAGCAATCTCACCACCGACCATCCTATCGACCTGACCCGCTACCAGGTCATCAATTGTTTCATGGGTCGCGCGGGGCTGATTAACTCCGGCGGCGCTTCCAAAGGCGAGAGCGATATGGAAGAGGCGGTCAAGACGGCGGTCATCAACAAGCGGGCGGGCGGCATGGGCATGATCAGCGGACGCAAAGCGTTCCAGCGCCCCATGAAAGAGGGGGTCGCCCTGCTCCATGCCATCCAAGATGTCTACCTGAGCAAAGAAGTGACGATAGGGTAGTAAAGTCTGCCCGTTCGTGGTGAACCTGTCCTTCTACAAACTCATGACGAGCGGAATATAAACCGCTCAGGGTGAGCGATTATCCGAAGTCGCTTTCCCCTTGACACTCCTTTCTGTGCCGTGATATATTAAATTCAATTGATTATGTCGTGCCTGTACCGCTACGCCACCGGATACATCTATTACTACCCAAGCGACCCCTGGTTCGCTTGGGCAAAGAGGGCATAAACAATAAAGCAAATTTAGAACATTAATCTAAGTGCAAGTTACAGACCCTCCCCAGGCGGGAGGGTTTTTTGGTTCCATGAGGAAATAAACAGGAGGTCCAGCGCATGAAAAGAATAATCTTAGTCATCACCCTGCTGGCGCTGCTGGCGGCACTTCCGCTCGCGGCAGCCTGCAACACCACCGCTCCGGCGACCACCAAACCGGCGGCGTCACCAACACCAACCCCAACCCCGACTCCAGCGGCGCCCATCGAGCTTTCTTACAGCATCTTCTTCCCGCCCACGCACCTCAATGCCATTCTCGGCAGTCTCTGGGGCAAGGAACTGGAGACTCGTTCCAACGGGCGGGTGAAAGTCACCGCCTATCCGGGCGGCACGTTGACCCCCGCCGCCAAGGTCTATGACGGCGTCGTGCAGGGCATCACCGATATGGGCATGTCCGTGCTCGCTTACACCGTGGGACGCTTCCCCGCCTCGGAACTTGTCGACCTGCCGCATGGCTATCCCAACGGATGGGTTGCCACGATGGTCGCCAATGATTTCTACCAGCACTTCAAGCCCGCCGAGTTCGATGATGTCCATGTCCTCTACTTCCATGCCCATGGACCCAGCGTCGTGCTCACCACCAAGAAGCCGGTGCGCAAGATGGAAGACCTCAAAGGCTTGATTATCCGCTCGACCGGCGTGGGCGCCAAGATAATGACCGCTCTCGGTGCGCAGGGCAACGGCGCCGCCCAGGGCGAAGCCTACGAACTGATGAGCAAAGGCATCATCGATGGCAGCTACACTCCCCGCGAGGTCCTGAAAGGCTGGAACCAGGCGGAAGTGGTCAAATACGTCACCGGCTGTTATGACGTCGGCAGCACCGCCAATATGTTCGTGGTCATGAACAAGGCGAAGTGGGCGCTCCTGCCCGCCGAGATCCAGCGGCTCGTTGACGCTCTAAATACGGAATGGATTGACAAGCACGGCAAAGTCTGGACCTACTACGACCAGGTTGCGATGGACTACCTGAAAACTTTCGCCGACCGAGAGGTCATCACACTCCCCGCGGACGAGATGGCGCGCTGGGTAAAAGTCGCCGTCGACCCGCTTATCTCCACTTACATCACGGAGAAGACGGCGTTGAAGCTGCCTGCCCAGGAATACCAGGACTACCTGCTGAAACAGGTCAGCTATTTCGCCCGCCAGGCGCCGACATCCGAGAGCATGATGCAACAGGTGAAGAAGGACCTCGAGCCGCTAATTCCGGCGTCGAAGTAAGCAAACAGGTTCTCCTGTAAAAAGCCGGTTGAAAACCAGGGGGTGTTGCGCTAAGGTTCGCAGCACCCCCGAATGTTGTATAATGAAAAGCGGTCATGAAGCTAATTAACGCACTGGATAAAGCCGCCGGTACGGTCAGCCACTGGCTCAACTGGATTGCCGGCGCCGGGTTATTGGCGATGCTCGGGCTGTTTGTCGCCGATATTATCGGCATCAAGCTCCTCAAACACCCGGTTCCCGGCGCTATCGAATTCGTGGGATTCCTGGGCGTTGTGGTCATCGCTTTTGCGCTGGCTAACACCGAAGTGCGCCACGGTAACATCCAGGTCGATTTCTTCGTAGAGCACATGCCGCCACGGTTGCGCGCTATCTCGACAGCACTGGTCTCTCTCCTCAGTGCGGTATTGTTCGCCATCCTGGCATGGCAGAGTTTCCTGTTCGGGCGCACGCTCCAGACTACCAATGAGGTCTCCATGACCCAGAATATCCCCTTCTATCCTTTCGTCTATGGCATTGCTTTCTGCTCGCTGCCTATCTGCCTCGTCCTGCTGGTCAAGTTCCTCAAAGCCGTGATGAAGGCGGCGGGTAAATGAGTCCGGCGACGATCGGTCTTATCGGCATCATCATCCTCATTCTCATCTTTGCCCTGGGCATGCCGGTCGGCTTTGCCATGGCGGCGGTCGGGATAGCGGGTTTTTGCTTTCTGGTCTCCGTTCCGGCAGGCATGAGCCAG
>JAQTVW010000022.1 GCA_028706655.1 Dehalococcoidales bacterium
CGAAGCTGCCCTGAAAGCAGCACCGGCCGCAGAAGCGCCGAAGCCTGTTGAAGTACCGGTAGCTCCACCAGTCGCGGAAGCGGAGAAGGTAGCCAAGCCGAGAGTCCGCAAGGCAAAAGCAAAGGCCGCCGGAGAAGCCGAGGTAAAAGCCGAGGCGCCGGCAGAGGCAAAGGCCGCGCCGGCTGCTGAACCGGCACCCGCTGCGGAAGTGGAAAAGCCCGCGAAACCCAAAGCCCGTCGGACGAAGAAAGTTGCCACTGAGACTGAAGAGAAGACGGCTAAAGAATAACGCCGAAATCAGGATAAGAGGAAGACAATGGAACAACCCAAGCGAGTAAAATACCGCAAGATGCATAAAGGACGCCGCCGTGGCGAAGCCCACGTCGGGAATACGGTTTCGTTCGGGGAATTCGGTCTCCAGGCGATGGAGAATGCCTGGGTGACCGCCGCTCAAATTGAAGCAGGACGCCGCGCTATGACCCGCTATGTCCGCCGCGGCGGTAAAGTATGGATTCGCATCTTCCCGGATAAGCCAATTACCAAGAAACCGGCAGAGACCCGCATGGGCAACGGCAAGGGCATGGTCGACCACTGGGTCGCCGTCGTCCGGGCAGGCAAAATCCTGTTCGAGATGGGTGGCGTCGGTGAAAAGACCGCCCGCGAGGCGATCCGCCTTGCTTCCCATAAACTCCCCATCAAGACGAGATTCATCGTGAAGGAAACGCTCACTGCAGCCACGGGTGAGGAATCCAAGGGAGCTAGCGCAAGTTGAAAGTCACAGAATTAAGAGCACTGAACGGTACCGACCTGGCAAAACAGTTGGAAGAAGCTCACCAGGAGCTTTTTAACCTCCGCTTTCGCCTGTCCACGAAACAGCTGGTCAACCATCGCGAGATGGCAGCGGTAAGGCGGAAGATTGCGATAATCAATACCATTATACGGGAAAAAGAACTGGGGATAAGGTAGGCTGTAGACCATGGAAGTAAAGCGTAAATCCAGAATCGGCCGCGTGTTGAGCAACAAGATGGCCAAGACCGTAATTGTCGCGGTAGACACGCCGTGGGAGCACCCCATTTACCGGAAGACAATCAGGAGAGTGGTCAAATACAAGGCTCACGACGAGGCTAACCAGTGCCAGCCCGGGGACATGGTAGAAATCATTGAGACCCGTCCGCTGTCCAAGGAGAAGCGCTGGCGCGTTGCGCAAATCATTATCAAAGAAGAACAGGCGATTATCCAGCCTAAAGAAGTAGTGTAAGAGATACTAACATGATTCAGACATATACCAGATTAACAGTAGCTGATAACACCGGAGCCCGGGAAATCATGTGCGTCAACGTCCTCGGCGCCACCCGCCGCAGATATGCGCACCTCGGCGATATTATTGTCGCCACGGTCAAGAAAGCTATCCCGGAATCAACGACCAAGAAAGGCGATGTCGTTCGTGCCATCGTCGTGCGGACGGTCAACTCCTACCGGCGTCCTGATGGCTCTTCCATCAGGTTTGATGATAATGCCGCAGTTATTATTACAGACAAGAACAATCCCAAGGGTACCAGAATTTTCGGCCCCGTAGCGCGAGAATTGAGAGACAAGCAGTTTACCAAGATTATCTCTCTGGCGCCGGAGGTCCTGTAAAGGCAGCACCATGAAGATTAGAAAGAACGATAACGTGCTGGTCATCGCCGGCAAAGACAAAGGTAAGAAAGGCAAAGTCCGCTTTGCTTTCCCCAAGGATAACGCAATCATGGTCGAAGGTGTAAACCTGATTAAAAAAGCGCGCCGGGCGACCGGGCAGGTCAAACAGGCAGGCATCATCGAACTGGAAGCGCCGATACCGGTTGCCAACGTAATGCTGGTCTGCGCCAAGTGCGAAAAACCCACCCGCGTGGGTATGACCTTCCTTGGAGACGGCAGGAGAGTCCGCGTTTGCCGGGTCTGCCACGAGGTAATTGATTAAATGTCACGATTAAAAGAGAAATACATCAAAGAAGTTGTCCCCGCCATGATGGAAAAGCGCGGGTACAAGAATATTATGCAGGTGCCGCGGTTGCAGAAAGTGGTACTCAATATCGGCATGGGTGAAGCCATCCAGAACTCCAAGGCGCTGGAAGCCGCCCAGACTGACCTGACGACAATTGCCGGGCAGCACCCGGTTATCACCCGCTCCAAGAAGTCAATCGCTAACTTCAAGCTGAGAATCGGCATGCAAATCGGCTTGAAAGTCACCCTGCGCGGCGAGCGGATGTACGATTTTATCGACCGGCTTATCAACGCCGTCCTGCCGCGCTCTCATGAATTCCAGGGTGTTTCCGCCACATCTTTCGATGGCAGAGGCAACTATGCGCTGGGATTCAAAGAACAGACCCTCTTCCCGGAAATCGAATTCGATAAAGTTGATAAAGTACGCGGATTGGAAATTATTATCAACACCAGCTCCCGCACTGATGAAGAAGGAAAACAGCTGCTCGAACTGCTGGGCATGCCGTTCTCGAAGGACTAAAGGAAAGTAAAGTATGGCTAAACTGGCTAAAATATTAAAATCCCGGGAGACGCCAAAATACAAAGTACAGAAGCATAATCGTTGCCTGCGCTGCGGACGCCCGCGCGGCTATATCCGCAAGTTCGGTATCTGCCGGATTTGCTTCCGCGAACTGGCGCTCTCCGGTCAGGTACCCGGCGTGAGAAAGTCAAGCTGGTAAGAAGGACAGGACAGATATGGTCGTTTCGGATCCAATCGCAGATATGTTAACCAGAATACGGAATGCCGTCATGGCGCGCCATGACTCGACGGCAGTCCCGGCTTCGAAAATGAAGCTCTCCCTCGCCCGCATTCTCAAGGAAGAAGGCTTCATCAGCGATTTCGAAGTGGTACGCGGCAAACCTGAAAAGGTTATTAAAATCCGCCTGAAGTACTATGAGAACAAACAATCCGCCATCTCGGGGTTGAAGCGCGTGAGCAAGCCCGGTCTGAGGGTCTATGTTCAACGAACTGAAATCCCCCGCGTCTACGGCGGGCTCGGCATCGCTATCGTGTCTACCGCCAAAGGGCTGAAAACAGGTCAGCAAGCATGGCGGCTGGGCAGCGGCGGCGAGCTATTATGCTATATTTGGTAAAAAAGTCTGGAGCAAGATATGTCTAGAATAGGGCGACTGCCCATTAAATTACCCGCCGGAGTAACGGCAAAAATCGAAGGAAACAGGATAACGATTAAGGGACCCAAAGGAGAACTTAACCGCGACCTGCACCCGGAGATGCAGATTAAACTGGAAGATAATACACTCAAGGTCACCCGCCCCAGTGACAGCCAGCAGCACCGCGCTCTGCACGGTTTAACGCGGAGCCTGGTCAATAACATGGTGCTGGGTGTGACTAACGGTTTCGAAAAGAGCCTGGATATCGTAGGTGTCGGCTACCGCGTGGAACAATCGGGGCCCAAACTGATCCTTCGTGTGGGTCTGTCTCACCCCCTGGAAGTAGTACCCATGCCCGGTATCACCCTGGCTGCCGAAGGCACCACCAAGATTCATGTCAAAGGCGCCAATAAAGAAACAGTCGGTGAGCAGGCTGATAAAATCCGCTCGATGCGCCTGCGTGATCCATTCAAGGGCAAAGGCATCAAATACACCGGCGAGACCGCTCGCCTGAAACCGGGCAAAGCCGGCAAAGTAGTAGGTAAGAAATAGCGATGGCAAAGACTAATCCAAAACTGGCACGGCAAAAAAGACATCATCGAGTCAGACTGACGGTATCCGGCACGACAGAACGACCCCGCCTGTGCGTCTTCCGCAGCCTGAACCACATTTACGCCCAGATTATCGATGACATCAAAGGTCAGACTCTGGTGGCAGCTTCGACGCTGGACCCCGAAGTAAAGAGCGGGGCTGACGGCAAGAACAAGACCGGCGTTGCCCAATTGGTCGGCGCGACAGTCGCCAAACGCGCCATCAGCAATGGAATCAAACAGGTCGCTTTCGACCGCGGCGGCTACCAGTATCACGGCAGAGTTAAAGCCCTGGCCGAGGCTGCCCGCGAAGCGGGACTCAAGTTTTGAAAGAGGGCTAATTCTGATGAAACAACCGGTAAGCAGAATCGATACAACGGAACTTACGCTTAATGACAACCTTATCTACATCAACCGTGTCGCCAAGGTGATGAAGGGAGGCAAACGCCTGCGCTTCGCTGCCCTGGTCGTGACCGGTGATGGTCAGGGGCATGTCGGCATCGGCATCGGAAAAGCCAACGAGGTGCCGGTCGCTATCAGCAAAGGCGGCGCCCAGGCGAAAAAAGGTATTATCAAAGTACGGATGGCAGGCAGCACGATTCCCCACCAGGTCAAAGTGAAATTCGGTGCTTCGGAAGTCCTGCTCATACCGGCGGCGCCGGGCACCGGCGTGATTGCCGGCGGCAGTGTGCGCCCCGTCATCGAAGCCTGCGGCATCAAAGATATCCTGACAAAGTCGTTGGGCAATACCAACCGTATCAACGTTGCCAAAGCAACCATCATTGCCCTTAGCCAGCTTCGCGACCCGAAGGAAGAAATTGCCCGCCGCAAGGCGGTAGTAGTTACGGCAACAGCCGCAGCGGCGCCTGCCATCAAAGAAGAGACCAAGCCTGAGAAGGCAGAGGAGGCTTCCGGTGGCTAACGCTAAATTGAAGATTACCTGGATAAAGAGCCAGATTGCCAGTCCGGAAAGCCAGCGGCGGACTCTCGTATCGCTGGGATTGCGGCGGCTTAACCAGAGCGTCGTCCATGATGACTCCCAGGCTCTGCGCGGAATGATTAACAAGGTAAGACATCTGGTCAAGGTGGAGGAAGCAAGTGGTAAGTCAGAATAATCTCACTTCAGCCCCCGGTTCCCGGAAAGCTAGAAAAGTAGTGGGGCGTGGCGATAGCAACGGGCACGGCAACTTTTCCGGACGCGGCTGCAAAGGTCAGAAATCGCGCGCCGGCGGCGGTCCCCGCCCGGGTTTTGAAGGCGGCCAGCTACCCATGATCAAGCGCCTGCCGGAAAAGCGCGGCTTTACCAATATCTTCCGGGTGGAATACGCCCCGGTAAATATCGAACAGTTAAACGTATTCGACGCAGATACCGAGGTAACCGCGGAAAAACTGGTTGCCGCCGGTCTGATTAAATCAACGAAACAACCGATTAAAATCCTCGCGGACGGCGAGCTTACCCGCCCGTTGACGGTTAAAGCCGAAAAATTCTCGGCGTCCGCCAAAGCCAAGATTGAAGCGGCCGGGGGCAAAGCTGAGGAGGTAGCGCATGCAGCCAAGGCAGACTAAGCCGAAACTGCTCCAGGCAATGACGGATGCCTTCAGCCTCCCCGATCTGAGGCGCCGCATCCTGATGACCGTGGGCATCCTGGTTATTTTCCGCTTTATCGCCCATGTACCGCTTCCCGGAGTCGATCTCTCCGCGCTGCAGGATTTGTTCGAGCGAAATGCCTTGCTGGGCATGCTGGACCTGTTCAGCGGCGGCGCCATGCGCCGGCTCAGCGTCGCGGCGATGGGAGTTTACCCGTATATCACATCATCAATTATTATCATGTTGCTCGTGCCGATTATACCCCGGCTGCAGGCGCTCTCCCAGGAGGGCGAAGGCGGCAGGAATAAAATTAACCTAATTACCCACTGGGCGACTGTCCCGCTGGCGGCTATCCAGGGCTATGGCCAACTGGTCTATCTCCAGCGCCAAGGCGTGGTCACCGATGTGAATTTCCTCGCCACCACCGCTTCGGTCATTTCGATGATCGGCGGCACCATCTTCCTGGTCTGGCTCGGTGAACAGATTACCGAGTACGGCATCGGGAACGGCGTCTCCATTATCATCTTCGGCGGAATCGTCGCCGGTCTGCCGGAACTCATCGGGCAAAGCTTCCTGGCAAGCAACAACTTCCTCGGACTGGGAGTCTATATTATAATTGCCGTAGGAACCGTAGCGCTGATCGTCCTGTTCACCGAAGCGCACCGCCGCATCCCGGTACAATACGCCCGTAGTGTCTTCAAGGGCGGACGGATGTACCGCCAGTCCGGTTCCAGCCATATCCCGCTGCGCGTCAATAGCTCGGGCATGATACCGCTCATCTTCGCCATGTCCATCGTGATGTTCCCCGGTATCGTGGCCAGCTATTTCGTCAACCCCGGACAACCGGGATTTGCCGATACGGTTATGGAGCTTTTCAGCCCCAGTTCGCCACTGCCTATGGGCGCAGTATACTGGGTACTCTACTTCCTGTTGTCCGTAGGCTTTACATTCTTCTATACCATGGTAGTCTACCAGCAGCAGGACCTGCCCGGCGTATTACAGAGGCAGGGTGGTTTTATCCCGGGCATCCGTCCCGGCAAGAACACCTCCGCGTATCTGAACAGCGTAATCAACCGCATCACCTGGGCGGGCGCGCTTTTCCTGGCGTTTGTGGCGGTGATGCCGTTCCTCGCCCGGCAGGTTTCCAATGTCCAGGTCATCCAGCTTTCCAGCCTGGGTATGCTCATCGTCGTCGGTGTCGTGCTGGATACCATGAAGCAGCTTGAAGCACAGCTCGTCATGCGGCGCTACGAAGGTTTCATTAAATAGGAGCGGATGTTGTACGTAATTTTTCTCGGTGCTCCCGGAGCCGGCAAAGGCACACAGGCGGCAGTCGTCGCCAAAGAAATGAAGCTAGAGCATGTTGCTTCGGGCGACCTCTTCCGGCAGGCGCTGGACAAGGGCACCGAACTGGGCAAGCTGGCAAAATCATATATGGAAAAGGGTCAACTCGTCCCGGACGAGATTACGATACGCATGGTGCTGGATAAAATTTCCACTTTGGGCAAGCAAACTGGTATAATACTTGACGGCTTTCCCCGCACCCTGGCTCAGGCCGAGGCACTGGACAAAGCCCTGGTCAAACAGGAAAAGGCTATCGATAAGGTAGCTTATATCAAGGTGGGGGAAAAAGAACTGCTCAAGAGATTGAGCGGGCGCTGGATTTGCCGCAACTGCCAGGCGCCTTACCACATTATCGATTCACCTCCGAAGGTGAAGGGTAAGTGCGATGCCTGTGGCGGCGAGCTTTATCAGCGTGCCGATGATACCGTTGAGACGGCGAAAAAACGTCTGGAGGTTTATTTTGCCCAGACCGCGCCGCTAATTGACTATTACAAGAAGGCGGGCAAGCTGTTAGAAATCAACGGCGAAGGCAAAATAGATGAGATTAGCAGCCGCATCGTGACGGCGTTGAAGGCGGGACACTCATAAGGCAATGGGCATTATTATCAAGTCTGCCGATGAGGTCGCCCGTATGCGGCAAGCCGGCAGAATCGTCACCGCCATATTAAATATATTGAGTCAACAAATGAAACCGGGAATGAAAACAAAGGAATTGGATATTATCGCTACCAGAGAGTTGGAAAAGCGCGGCGCAAAATCGTCGTTCAAGGGTTATCACGGCTACCCGGCGACGGTCTGCGTTTCCGTGAACGATGAAATCGTGCACGGCATCCCCGGCCAGCGGGTGCTGCGCGAGGGCGACATCGTATCTCTGGACTTTGGTGCCATTTATAACGATTTCCAGGGCGATGCGGCAGTAACCGTTGGGCTGGGCAATCTGAGCGGGAAAGCGGAACAGCTTATCGCCGCGGGCAAAGGTGCCCTGGATGCCGGCATCGCGGCCGCTTACTCCGGTGCCCGCCTCGGCGATATCTCGGCAGCCATCCAGAACTACGCCGAATCGCGTGGCTTCTCGGTAGTGCGGGAATACACCGGGCACGGCATCGGGCGGGAGATGCATGAAGAACCGCTTATCCCGAACTTCGGCGAACCGGGCACCGGTCCTGTATTGAAGAAAGGCATGACCATTTGCCTCGAACCGATGCTCACCAACGGCGACTGGCGGACGAAGACCGACGACGACCACTGGACAGTGCGAACGGCAGACGGCAGTCTCTCATCGCACTTTGAACATACCATTGCTATCACCGATGCTCAAGCGGAGGTGTTGACCAGCGGGATTTATGCCTAAGAAAGAGGCTATTGAAGTTGAGGGGACCGTAGCAGAAGCTCTCCCGAACGCCATGTTCCGCGTACAACTGGCGAACGGGCACCAGGTACTGGCGCACATCTCGGGAAAAATCAGAGTGCACTACATCAGAATCCTGCCTGGTGACAAGGTACTAATCGAGCTCTCCCCTTATGACCTGAGCCGGGGCAGGATTACCTACCGGCTGAAATAGAGCGAGGACAAACAATGAAAGTTAAAGCGTCAATCAAGGCTAGATGTGAAAAATGTAAGATTATTAAACGTCACGGCGTGCTGCGGGTCATTTGCACTAATCCCAAGCACAAACAGAGACAGGGTTAGGGAGTAGACATATGCCACGTATTTCTGGAGTTGATATACCGGCAAACAAGCAGGCGTGGGTTTCCCTGCAGTATCTTTACGGCATCGGGCGCTATCAGAGCTTTAAAATTCTGGAGCAGACCAAGATACAGCCGGACAAGAAAATGAGCGAGCTTACCGAGGAGGAAATCAACCGCCTCCGTGAGGTTATCGATAAACAGTTCAAGGTCGAAGGCGATTTGAGGAAAGAGAACAGCCTCAACATCAAACGCCTTATTGAAATCGGCAGCTACCGCGGCTTGCGTCACCGCCGCAGCCTCCCTGTAAGAGGCCAGCGATCAAGGACGAATGCCCGCACCAGGAAAGGCCCGCGCAAGACAGTCGCCGGTAGAGGTCAAAAGCGCGGCACGGCGAAGAAGTAATTAGCTTCGTTCTAAGGAGAAGAGCTTGGTAGAGCAGGAAAAACAACAACAAGAGCAAACGCAGCAGCCGGAAGAGCAGGCAGCGAAACCCGCCAAAGTACGGGGCAAACGGGAACGCAAGTCTATTCCGACCGGTAAAGCTTTCATTCAGTCCAGCTTTAACAATACGATTGTTACCCTGACTGACCCCGCCGGCAATACGCTGGCATGGGGCAGTTCCGGCACCGCCGGATTCAAGGGTTCCCGCAAAGGTACTCCCTATGCGGCGCAGATGGCAGCACGTGATGCCACCAAGAAGGCAATGGCTCAGGGTCTCCGTCAGGTTGAAGTGTACGTCAAAGGTCCGGGCAGCGGCCGCGAGGCAGCTATCCGCTCCCTGCAAAGCTCCGGTTTGTACATCACCAGCATCCGGGACGTTACTCCGATTCCGCACGGCGGCTGCCGCCCTCCGAAAAAGAGACGAGTATAAAAGAGGAAGTTAATGGGAAGATACACAGGACCAGTATGTAGATTGTGCCGCCGCAGCGGTGAGAAACTTATGCTCAAGGGAGCGAGATGCTTCACGCCCAAGTGCGGCGAAGACAAGCGCCCCAAGCCGCCCGGAATGGCGGGAGGACGGCGCCGCAAGCTCTCAGACCGCGGCACTCAGCTACGGGAAAAGCAAAAAGCCCGTTATATTTATGGTATGCTGGAAAAACAGTTCAAACAGAGTTTCCTGAAAGCCGAATCACAGCCCGGCGTTACAGGAGACAGCCTGCTGGTGCTGCTGGAACGGCGCCTGGACAACATCATTTTCCGATTGGGATTCGCGGATTCCCGCAATCAGGCGCGGCAGCTTGTCCAGCACGGGCATATTATACTGAACACCCGCAAGACGGACATACCGTCCAGCCTGGTCAAGGCTGGCGATAAAATCAGCTGGCGCGAAGGCAGCAAAAAGACCGAATATTTCAAGACTGCGCTTGCCGGCATCGAAGCCAAGATGACTCCGGGCTGGCTCAGCCTGGATAAAGCCAACATGACGGGACAGGTCTTATCTCTGCCCGCTCCGGCAGATATCGAAGCCCTGTTCGATGTAAAAGCGATAGTTGAGTACTACTCAAGATAGGTTCAGTTGGTAAGGAGGTACTTTGTCTAATCTGGTAATCCCCAATATTGACTGTGTTGAGAGTGCTGCCAACTTCGGGCGTTTCGTTGCCGAACCGCTGGAAAAAGGGTTCGGCGTCACCCTGGGTAACTCGCTGCGCCGGATACTCCTGAACTACCTGCCCGGAGCTGCGGTTACGCATGTCCGGATTGAAAGTATTCAACACGAATTCACCATTATACCCAATGCCAAAGAGGACGTTATCGAATTCCTGCTCAACGTCAAGGGTTTGAGAATCAAGCCGGTCGCCGGGCAGCCCGGCAAACTCATCCTGGAAGCGGAAGGCGAGAAGAAGGTCTGCGCTTCTGATATTAAACCTTCGGCGGATTTCGAGATTACCAATCCCGAGCTCTGCCTGATTACGCTGGACTCGCCGGATGCCAAGTTCTACGCCGAGTTTGACGTAACTATGGGCGTCGGCTTTGTCCCCGCCGGTTCCAGTGAAAACCTGCCCGCGGGAACTATCCCGGTGGATGCCATTTTCACTCCAATCCGCAAGGTGAACTTCACTATCGAACCCATTCACCTGGGACAGGAGACCAGCCGTGAGCGCCTTTACCTCGACGTGTGGACGGACGGCACGATGTCCCCTACCGATGCGGTAAGCCAGGGCGCCAGCATCCTGATAGAGCAGCTTACGCCTTTCATGAACTACGCCAAACTCTCCCAGATGAAGGCAGAAGAGCGGCTCATCCGCCTGACTATCCCGGACGAAAAATTTAATATGCCCGTCGAGCAGCTCGACCTGTCCGTACGCACTATGAACTGCCTGCGCCGCAGCGGGATTACTACTGTCGGCGAACTGATTGCCAAGGGTCCCAAGGAGTTAATGAAGCTACGCAACTTCGGGCAGAAGTCCTTCCAGGAAATTGAAGAACGGCTCACGGCAATTGGATTGTCGCTGTCGCCGGAAGGCGACACCGGAACCGAGGGCGCCGAAGCCGAGCCTACTGAAGAAGCTGAAGCTGGAGAATCACAATCATGAAACATCAAATTACCGGAAGAAGTCTGCACCGGTCCAGCAGTCATCGTAAAGCGCTGTACCGAAATATGGTCACAGACTTGCTCAAACATGAGAAAATTACCACTACGGAAGCCAAGGCGAAAGAAATCCGCAGCATGGCGGAGAAGGTGATTACCCTGGGCAAAAAAGGCGGTCTGCACTCCTACCGGCAGGCGCTGGCGTTTGTCCTTGATGAGACTGTCGCAGAGAAGGTTTTTTCCGACCTGGCGAAGCGCTACGAACAGCGCCCCGGCGGATATACCCGCATCACCAAACTGGCACCGCGCGTCGGAGACGCCGCGCCAACAGTCAAACTTGAGCTCGTCGAATAGCGGAGGAATACACAACGGTTTCCGGCCAGGCACCAGTTACCAAAGTTGCTTTAATAATTGAATATGACGGTACCAGCTACCACGGTTCTCAGTGGCAGGACGGCGTAGTCACCATACAAGAAGTCATCGAGGGTGCTCTCAACAAGCTCACCGGAGAAAAACTCCGGGTCCTCATGGCGAGCCGTACCGATGCCGGGGTCCATGCCAGGGGACAGGTCATCAGCTTCCGGACCGGTTCTTCCCTGCCCCTCCTCGCTTATGTGCGGGGCATGAACTTCCACCTGCCCGAGGATATTGCGGTAAAGCAAGCTTTCCGCGTCAAGCCGGATTTTGATGTCAGGCATAACGCGGTCAGCCGGGAATACCGGTACTCGATAATCAACAGCCCGGCGCGTTCGCCCCTGTGGCGGCGCTTCGCCCACTGGGTTATCGGAGAACTGGATACCGCAAGTATGAACGAGGCTTGTCAGGCGCTGATAGGCAAGAAGGATTTCGCTTCGTTCGCTACGCGCGCTGAGAAAAACCTGAAAACGGTAAGGGAAGTTTACCGGGCGAAAGTAAAAAGGAACGACGATATGGTGACACTGGAAATGGTCGCCAACGCCTTTCTGCCCCACCAGATACGGAATACGGTGGGAGCACTGATACGGGTGGGGTTGGGGAAGTTAACAATAGAAGAATTTAATAATATAGTTCAGGCAAAAACACCGGGACTGGCGGGACCTACCGCTCCTGCCTGCGGACTGTGCCTGATGGAAATAAACTATCCAGTTCCTTGGGGAGAAAATGATGAAAACCTTTAGCGCCAAACCGGCGGACATTAAACGGGAATGGCACGTGATTGATGCCTCGGGGCAGACCCTGGGCAAACTCACGACGCATGTAGCCGAACTACTGATGGGCAAGCACAAACCGATTTACACGCCCAATCAGGATACCGGCGATTTTGTCGTTATCACCAATGCCGAAAAAATACACACGACAGGCAGCAAGGGCAGCAAGAAGATTTACTATCGCTACTCGGGCTATCCGAGCGGACTGCACCAGCAGACTCTCGATGAAGTTCTGGCAAAGCACCCGGAGCGCGTCATTGAACATGCCGTTGAAGGTATGCTGCCGCGCAACCGGCTGGGCGCCCGCATGATAAAGAAGCTCCACGTTTACGCGGGGGATGTCCCCGCTAACCTGACCCACATCAAGAAACCGGCAGAGAAAGCCGAATAAGGAACTGAATTATGGAAAAACAGACCTATTTTACCGGAACCGGGCGGCGTAAGACCGCCAGCGCCAGGGTGAGACTGATGCCGGGCAACGGCGCCATCATCATCGATGGCAAGCCATTTGAAGAGCGCTTCCCCGGACTGGAGCACCAGCGCGTGATTGTCCAGCCGCTCGTCGTGACGGAAAACATGGGCAAATTCAACGTCATGGTGAAGGTCGCCGGAGGCGGCATCACCGGACAAAGCGGCGCTATCTCTCAGGGGATCGCCCGCGCTCTGGTATCGGTAAACGAGACATTCAAGTCCGCCCTGCGCCAGAACGGGCTGCTCACCCGCGATGCCCGCGCCAAGGAAAGAAAGAAGCCGGGTCTCCGCAGAGCCCGCAAGGCGCCGCAGTACACCAAGCGTTAATCACCAGTCCACCGGAAAAACGAGAGGGGGCGAAATGCCCCCTCTTTTTTATGCTCTCATTTTTCAGGTAGCAACTCAAGACAGATTATGTCATCCTTTAGCCAGGCGGTCTTTGAGGTAGCTGATAACCTCTACCGGCGAAGGGTCAATCTGGTAAAGTATCGCCAGGTAGTAGCTGACATAGTCGCCGAGAAGCACCAGGCTCATCATCTGGCTCAGGGCACTGCGCCCCTCCCCTTCCACCGCTCCATGCGCCACACCCGCTTTATCAAGAAGCTCACTAGTTATCCGGTAGCGCAATAACACCCGCGGCTCCAGCAGCGGCGATTTCAGCATGATTACTTTGATGCGGTCTCTCAATTCGGCGGGAAACTGGTAGCCCACCACCGCGTTGTGGTTCAATTCCGGCAGGACTTCATGGAAAGCGAAGCCTTTGCTGTTTTCATTAATCTGCGTTTTCCAGCGGCGGGCGACCTCGGCGAGGATACCCGCACCGTAGACAACAGGCAGTTTCCTGTGCAGGTCGCAGGCTAACTGTTTGGCGGGATTGCCCGCGGTGGGGGCATTCTCACTGATACGTTCCGTCAGACTGCGCATGATACGCAGCATTTCGGCGACATCTGTTGATTTGTCCGCGATAAAACCGAGTTTTTGCAGGAATCCGAGGAGCGGCAGCAGGCTGTAGCCGAGGGCGGCGCGGGGCTGTGCTTTATAATTAAAGATAAATGCCGGAATTTTCTGCTCCTCGACGATACTCTTTAGCTTGCCGCCGGTGGTTGCCGCCAGCAGCTTGGCGCCCGTTTTCTGCGCCTGCGCGAAGGCGGAAAGGGTCTCTTCCGTGTTGCCGGAATAGCTGGAAGCGATAACCAGCGTCTTTTTATCGACATACGCGGGGAGGAGATAGTCCCGGTTAACGGTAACGGGAACCTTTGCTTCAAGAGAAGCCAGGCTGCTGACCAAATCGCCGCCGATTGCCGAGCCGCCCATGCCCAAAATTACTATCTTATCTACATTTGCATAGTCTGACGGAAGTTTGAACGTTGAGATTTCCTGCCACGCCTGCTCGCACTGAGCGGGCAGTTCGTGGATGCGCCGCAGCATGTCGCCGGGGTCATATCTTTGATAGACTGCCGGGACATCCAGATTGATTTCAGTCATAAATTTACCCCTTACCATCTGGATTTATACCGTTACATTCTCTCCCCAGCGCGGGAAAGAGCTAGAGTGAGGGGGAATTTGGATTACACCGGGATTTCACCCTCACCTGACCTCTCCCATCGAGGGAGAGGAATTATTCAATATCCACATGTTCTCTTTTTATACACCTGCCAGCTTGCGCCCGAAGTCCAGCATATCGCGGGCTCTTACCGTAGAGCCTGCCTCGCTGTAGATGCGCAGCACCGGCTCGGTGCCGGAAAAGCGGATGAGCAGCCAGCTGTTGTCCACCAGGATGAAACGGAAGCCGTCCGCGGTATCCAGCCGCACAACTTTGACGCCGTCAATCGCCTTCGGCAAGTTTTCTTTTATCCGGTTGATGACTGCCTGGCGCGCTTCTTCCGGAAAATAGACGTCTACCCGTTCGTAATAATGGGGACCTACTTTTTCATAAAGATACGCCAGCAATTGGGACGGCGTCTTGCCCGTCTTCACCATCAGGTCGAGGAAATACAGATTAGCCAGAATGCCATCACGCTCGGCAACATGCCCGCGGAAGCCGTAGCCCCCGCTCTCTTCCCCGCCGATAAGCGCCTTCTCCCTGAGCATCACCGGCGCGACATTCTTGAAACCGACGTCTTCTTCGTAGACCGGCACCTTGAACAGCTCGCCCAGCCGGTAGGTCATGCTGGTAGTGGTAATAGTCTTAACGATAGCGCCGTGCTCGCCGCGCACTTCCAGTAGGTAGAGGCAGAGCAGCGCGAACACCTGGAGCTGGGTCAGAAATACACCGTTTTCGTCCATGATGCCCATGCGGTCGGCATCGCCGTCGGTCGCCAGCCCGATGCCCGCTTTACGGCGTATGACCGCTTTGGATAGCTGTGCCAGGTTGGCGGCAATCGGCTCCGGGCGGGAGAAACCGGGAAACAGGGGATTCCGTTCGCAATCGATTTCCACGATTTCGGTCTTGCCGCCGGAGAGCAGCTTCTTGAGATAGCCTGACCCGGCGCCGTACATCGAGTCCACCACTACTTTCAATCCTGCCTGCTTTATCGGCTCAACGTCAATCAACTTGTTAATCTGATTAAAATAGACCGCATCCAGGTCGATGTATTCCACCGTTTTCTGCTTGATTGCTTCATCAAGGGGCAGCCGCTCGATTTTCTTGGCGGCGACCGCGCGGTTGGTGTATTTCTCGATTTTGGCGGTGGTCTCATCCGGTGCGCTGGAACCTAGCTCGGTCTTGTACTTGAACCCGTTGTAATTGCCCGGATTGTGGCTGGCAGTGATAATCACCCCCCCGCCGCACTTGTGCGCCAGCACGCCGTAGCTTATAACGGGAGTCGGCGTGGCTTTGGGGCAGAGACAGACATGAATGCCGTTGGCAGCAACTACTTCCGCCGTCGCGGCGGCAAAGTCTTCCGAAGCAAACCGGGTGTCGTAGCCAATTATAAGCCCGCGGTCGGCGAGCCCCGCTTCCCTGAGATAATCGGCGACGCCCTGGGCGCAGGCGCGGACATTGGCGAAGGTATAGTCCTCAGCGATAATGGCGCGCCAGCCGTCCGTACCGAATTTGATGGGGTTAGCCATAAATCTTACCCCCTGTTGATGTTAAGTTAAAAGCCGATGCTACTTCTTTACTTTTGCTTCTTTCTTGAGGATGGCGGCTTTATCCGTCTTCTCCCAGGGCAGGTCGATATCCGTCCGCCCGAAGTGCCCGTAGGCGGCCGTCTGGAGGTAGATGGGACGCCGCAGGTTTAAATTCTGGATGATTGCCGCCGGGCGCATGTCAAAATGCTTGTGCACCAGCTCCAGGATAAGCTCGTGGGGCACACAGCCGCTGCCGAAAGTCTCGACGGAGACGGAAAGCGGATGCGCCACGCCGATAACATAGGCAAGCTGCACTTCCAGCCGGTCCGCCAGTCCCGCCGCTACTACGTTTTTGGCGATGTAGCGTGCCATGTAAGCTGCCGAGCGGTCAACCTTGGTGGGGTCTTTACCGGAGAATGAGCCGCCGCCATGCCGGGCGAAGCCGCCGTAGGTATCGACCAGTAGCTTGCGACCGGTACAGCCGGTGTCCCCTACCGGACCGCCGGTGACGAAACTGCCGGTAGCATTCACGTAATATTTAGTATCACTGTCCAGCAACCTGGCCGGAATAATCTTATTGATGACACAGGTCATGATGTCCTTCTCAATCTGGTCATGACTCACTTCGGGGTCGTGCTGCGCGCCGATAACGACGCTGTCAATCCGTTTGGGCACACCGTTAGCGTATTCGACGGTGACCTGCGATTTACCGTCGGGGCGGAGATAAGGCAGGACTTTGTCCTTGCGTACCCGCGCCAGCCGCTGGGTCAACTTGTGTGAGAGGGAAATCGCCATCGGCATCAGTTCCGGCGTCTCGTTGCAGGCATAGCCCACCATCATACCCTGATCGCCGGCGCCAACCTTGTCCAGTTCATCTTTGGAACCCTGCTTTGCCTCCCAGGACTTGCTGACGCCCATATCGATATCCGGCGATTGCTTGTTGATGGAGGTCAACACGCCGCAGGTGCGGTACTCGAAGCCGTACTCCGGACGGGTATAGCCGATATCGCGGATGACGTTCCGCACCACCTCGGGAATTTCGATGTAGCTCTTGGTGGTGATTTCGCCCATCACTATGACCAGCCCGTTAGTCACCGCCGTCTCGCAGGCGACCCGCCCCATGGGGTCATCCTTTAGAATTGCATCCAGGACGGCATCGGATATCTGGTCGCAGATTTTATCCGGGTGCCCCTCGGTAACTGACTCCGAAGTGAACATGAACTTGGGTGAGCTTTCAAAACAGTTGACCATGTTTTCTCCTCTCTAAGTACCCTGTTCCCAGCTGGCAAGGTATTTTTGCTGTTCGGGGGTCAGGGTATCAATATCAATACCCATCGCCCTGAGTTTTAACCGGGCGACCTGCTTATCGATTTCCTCCGGCACGGAATAAACTCTGGCTTCCAGTTTGCCTTTATTTTTCACCAGGTGTTCCAGGCACAGCGCCTGGTTGGCGAAGCTCATATCCATCACGCTGGCAGGATGCCCTTCCGCCGCCGCCAGGTTGATGAGCCGCCCTTCACCCAATAAATAGATGCGGCGCCCGTTTTTGAGGGTATATTCATCTACGAAAGGACGGATATTGCGCTTGCTCTTTGCCATCTTCTCCAGCGCCGGGATGTTGATTTCCACGTTGAAATGCCCGCTGTTGGCGAGGATGGCGCCGTCTTTCATCGCTTCGAAATTCGCCGCATCGATAACGTTGATATCGCCGGTCACGGTTACAAAAATATCGCCGATTTGCGCCGCTTCCGCGATGGGCATGACCCGGTTGCCGTCCATTGCCGCTTCCAGCGCGCGCACCGGCTTCACCTCGGTAACAATCACCTGTGCGCCCATGCCCCGCGCCCGCAGCGCCACGCCACGGCCGCACCACCCGTAGCCGCAGACGACGACATTCTTGCCTGCCAGCAGCACATTGGTTGCGCGGATGATACCGTCCAGCGTGCTCTGTCCGGTACCGTAACGGTTATCAAAAAGATATTTGGTTTCCGCATCATTAACCGCGATAAGCGGATAGGGCAATTTCCCTGCCGCCGCCATGCTGCGCAGGCGTATCACGCCGGTGGTAGTCTCTTCGGTACCGCCCATCACACCGGAAATCAGGTCGCTGCGCTTGTTATGGAGGGTGGTCACCAGATCAGCGCCGTCATCCGCGGTAAGCTGGGGTTTATGGTCCAGAGCAGCGTTTATATGCCGGTAGTAGGTATTTTCATCCTCGCCTTTAATAGCGTAGGTCGGAATGCCGTACTCCACCATTGCCGCCGCGACATCATCCTGAGTGCTCAGCGGATTGGAGGCGCAGGCGACCAGGTTAGCGCCGCCTTCTTTCAGAGTAATCCCCAGGTTGGCGGTTTCCGTGGTGATATGGAGACAGGCGGAAATGCGCGCCCCTTTGAACGGCTTTTCAGCGGCGAAACGCTCCCGGATTAGCCGCAGCACCGGCATTTCGCGGTACGCCCACTCGATGCGCTGCCTGCCTGCCGCCGCCAGAGATATGTCTTTAACGTCATAGCTGGAAGTCATGATTTCTCCTTAAGCGACAATAGAGAGACAGTTTGGAATGAAGGCCGGACAAGTGTGGCTCACGTAGTGAATGATACATTAGAACCATCTCAAATTCAAGATTAGCTGATGCCCCATTCGCGGTAACCCTGCTGCATAATAGCGGCGTACTCTTTGGAAGGGAGCGCTGCTTCGACCTGCGTTGAGCGGACATAAGTGATTGCCTCGACGGCGTTGCCGTCTTCATCAAAGACAATGACCTTGAGCCGGTTGTAGCCGGCTTCGTAGCCATCCAGCCGTTTCAGACAATCTTCCGTAACTTCGTAGACTGCGCCGGGTATTTTGCCGCCCTGGAAGCGGATAAGGCTGGCGGTGCCGCCCCGCCACTGCCGGGACCATCCCCCGAACACCAGCTTGTAGTTGGGCAGAATCGCGGTGAAGCGGGGCTTGCTGCCCGGGCAGCGCTCGTGCATTTGTTTTTTACTCAGGTTGCTGGCATAAGCAAAATAGTTCATAATTCATGCTAATCATGCCGGTGATTGTGTCCGCTCCCCGACGGGGAGACAGCCGACTGTCAGCAGCCCGGCTCTCCGGGATGCCCGCAGCACGACTGCCGTTTGCATATTTTGATGAAGTTATTGCGCAAGACCAGGTAAATCTTCCGGCGCAGCGGCATCGTCACGGACATGTTGGTAAAAAAAGCGCTCCACTGATTATTCATTCGTTATAATAATATTACAACTTTACCGTGATTACTGCCAACTGTTTCCCAATGCTTATTACGCAGATTTTATTTGACATCTTGATTTTGGAAGGCTAAGATATTGTACTGACTATGATCAAAAACAACACCCTTGCCATCATCATGGCTGGAGGACTGGGGGAACGTCTGAGCATACTGGCACAGAACCGTGCCAAGCCCTCGGTCGTCTTCGGTAGCAAATACCGCATCATCGATTTCACCCTGAGCAACTGTGTCAACTCTCAAATCCGTAATGTGGCCGTGCTGACCCAGTACCAGCCCCATTCGCTTATTAAGCATATCGGTATCGGCATGCCGTGGGGACTGAACCAGCCCAGCGGGAAAATCCGGTTATTGCAGCCTTACCTCACCCGCGAACCCACCAGCGATTGGTATAAAGGGACGGCAGACGCGGTCTACCAGAACATAAGTTATATTGATGAAAATGAACCTGAACTGGTCTTCATCCTGAGCGGCGACCATATCTACAAAATGAATTATGCCGATATGCTCAAACTGCACAAAGAAGCGGAGGCAGACGCCACCCTGGCGATTACTCCCATGCCCTCGGACACGCTGCATCAATTCGGCACAGTCGTGACCGATGAACGAGGGCGCGTTACCGGTTTCGAGGAGAAGGTAAGAAAGCCCAAGAGCACCATGGTATCAATGGGAGTTTACCTCTTCAAACGGGAACTGCTCAAGCAATATCTGACGGAAGATGCAGGGGACAAAGAATCCAACCACGATTTCGGGAGAAATGTGCTGCCGCGCATGGTCAAAGACAAATGTAATATCTTCGCTTATAGTTTTAGCGGCTACTGGCGCGATGTCGGCAGTGTCCAGGCATACTGGCAGACCAACATGGACCTTCTGGAAAGCCTGCCCGGTTTCCTTTCCGATGAAAGCTGGCCTATCCGTACCCGCGAAGAAGAACGCCCCCCGACGATTGTCTCCAGCACCGCCAGTATCGTCAACAGCCTGATTTCCGATGGCTGCACCATAGATGGGCGAGTGGAACATTCCGTCCTTTCGCCGGGAGTTCGCATCGCACGCGGCGCCGTCGTCAAAGATTCCATCATTATGTCAGACAGTATCATCAGCTACGACAGCACCGTAAACTACTCAATCATCGATAAAGAAGCGGTCATCGGCGATGGCTGCCACATTGGTTTCGGCACCGACCATCAGCCGAATAAACTGGACCCGCGGCTGACCAGCGGTATCACCCTCGTCGGCAAGCGCGCCAAAATACCATCCGGCATCAAGATTGGACGAAATTGCGTCATTCATACCGGCGTGACGAAACATGACTTCCCCGGCATGATAATCCCCAGCGGAGAAACGGTTCAACCCCGCCAGTAACCGCCTTTATTTCAGCTTCAGCAGGCGGGCAAGTAAATCTTCTACATCCCCGGTATCATTCAAGAAATAGTCTGCGCTTGTGGACTGTTTTTCACCCCTGACGAAGATTCCCCACTCACGCTCCCCGCGCAGCATCCGAAAGACATCTTCATCAGTGGCATCATCACCGAGATAAATAACGAGCAGGCTGTCCGGCTTTAGCCGTGTTTTGACATCATTGATAATCAACGCAACCGCTTTCCCCTTGTTCCAATCGAACGGAGGTCTGATCTCCCATACCTTTTTACCCGCGGTCATCCTGATTTTACCCGCCGCAACGAGGGGTTCGGAAAGCTGTTGGAAAATATTTTCCGCCTCCTTTACTTCGCTCGGCGCAACCATCCGGTAATGCACGCTTAATCCGAATCCTTTGTCCTCAACGATGATTCCCTTGATTTGCGACAGTTTGGCGGAAAGCTCCCCGGCAAGCTGGCGGATAATCCCTTTCGCCTTCGCTGCTTCCGGATTGGTGAAGTTCAAACAGGGACCGGTAATTTCCATTCCATGATTTCCCGCGTAGTAAATTCCCTCAATCCCCACCATCGCCCGGATTTCGGCAAGGGCGCGCCCGCTGATAATGCCGAGACTGAAAGCAGGACGAGTTGCCAGCAATTCCAGTTTGCTTTTAACAACCAGCGAAAGCAGCGCTTCTTCCGGTCGATTGACGATAGGGGTTAACGTGCCGTCATAGTCCGAGACCAGCAAAACGTGCGCCGCGGCACAGACTTCTTTCGCGAACGATGCCCAAGCATCGAACAGGTATCGCACTAGTCCTCCGCCAGCGCCATCAGATTCGTTAGGATATCGGCGCCCCAGCGGTAGATATTCTTCTCCGCAACCACCGTGCGCATTGCCCGCATCCGCCGCTTTCTTTCCGCCCGAGGCATCTCGATTGCCGCTTTAATTGCCTGCGCAAATCCGCCGGCATCGAAGGGGTTGACCGGCAGCGCTTCCGCGAGTTCTTCGGCGGCTCCGGTAAACTTGCTCAAAACAAGCACGCCATCGTCGTCTATCCGTGACGCGACAAACTCCTTGGCGACCAGATTCATGCCATCCTGAAGTGAACTGACGATGCAGAAGTCCGCCAGCCGATGCAGCGCGCCCAGTGTTTCCGGAGGCTGCTGCCCGCTCAGTGCTACCACCGGCTGCCAGCGATTTTCCCCGAATTCGGTGTTTGTATCCTGCACCAGAGCTTCAATTTCATGATCGAGTTCCCGATAGCTCTCAATCTGAGTGCGACTGGGCATGCCCGCCTGGATAAAGACTACTTTTCCGTGATATTCCGGATTATCAGCGAGAAAACGGCGAAATGCCCGCAAACGCTCCGGGATGCCTTTGGTGTAATCAAGACGGTCCATACCGATACCGATGTGCTTACCATCCAGTTTCAACTCGCTCCGCAGCCTCGCCATTTCCCCGGCAACCGCTTTACTCCTCGCCGCCGCAGCGATTGCGGTGAAGTCCACGCTGATGGGAAACGGCTGTACCTGAACGGTATGCTGCCGGTAGGTCACCGCCGAGTGTCTTTTATAAACCCGGGCAGACAGCGTTTGCGCAGCATCCATGAAGTTATCACAAAATTCG
>JAQTVW010000106.1 GCA_028706655.1 Dehalococcoidales bacterium
GGTGCAGAATATAGTCGGAACTTGAGAATTCAGATTTAATTGCCGTGGATAACTGGTGCCAGTGTTTGATATGGGTATCCCCGAGTACGCAAATACGCTTCAAGAATCCTCATTCCTTCCCCCTTACCAAACCCAACCAACCTGGCTAAAAATACGGGGAATAAACCTTGCGGCTATTCCCCAGGAATTTCAGTATAAGAGGAGTTGAATTTCATCTATCCTAATTATAGACGCTCTGAATCACGAGTTCAAATTTAGTCTTCAATCAGCTAGCCCGGATACCTTCAATTCGGTTGCCAGCTTTTCCGCTCCGGTGCCGGCGGCAACGATGTCCCAGGGTAACTTTTGCGTTGTCTCCCATTTTCCGTGGGCATAATAATCAACGTCTAATTGTTGTTTCTCTGCCGTCTGCCGCCAGTCTGCCAGCGTCATTTCCTTCATCTCTGCCAGCACCTCGGCAACAGAGGCATCGCCGCGGGAGAGGGCTGCCTGCACCTCGCTCCAGGCCGGGCTTTCGCTTTTGAGCCGCACGCCCGATTTTGGCAGCCTGTCTTTCAATGACGATAGCCGGCGTTCCAGCGTCTCGATTGATTCCATCGGCAGCCATTGGAAGGGCGTGTTTGCCTTGGGTACAAAGGGCGCGACGTTGAGTGTCAGGCGCGTACCGCTTTTACCGAGTTGCTCCTGCGCCTGCGTAATCAAGTCGACGATGCCTGTCACATCTTCATCAGTCTCCGTGGGCAGCCCCAGCATGAAATAGAGCTTAATCTGCCGGATGCCGTGCTCCGCGGCGCGGACGATTGCCGAAAGAATCATCTCGTCCGTAATGTTTTTGTTGATGACGCGGCGCAACCGCGGCGAGCCTGCTTCCGGCGCGAGTGTAATGGTCTGCATCCTGCCCCGCGCCAGCTTCGTGAGCAACTCATCCGTCAAGGTATTGATGCGCAGAGAACTGATACCGATGGACGCCCCGATTTCCAGCAGTCCGTCCAGAATAGTTTCGATTTGCGGGTGCGTGGCGACCGCCGGTCCGACCAGCCCGATATGCCTTCGGAATGGCAAACCCTCCCGCGCCTGGTCAATAATGCTTTCCGCGGTGCGGAAGCGCACCGGGCTGAAGGTCTGATTCACCAGGCAGAAGCGGCAGCCCCAGCCGCAGCCGCGCTCCGCCTCGATGAGATACATATCGCCCAGTTCCGTGTCGGTAGTCAGCACTATCGAATGCACGGGGAAATCCGCCAGGGTGCGCGCCCACTGCCGCGTTACCGGAGCTTGCGCCATGCGCGGGATATAAATGCCGGGCAGCGTTGCCAGTTTTTGGAGCAGCCTGTTGCGGGGCTCGCTGATGCTTTCGGAAAGCAGCGGCAGTACCGCCGGAAGGATGGCTTCCGCCTCTCCGATACCGATAGCGTCAAAAAAAGGTGCGAGCGGCAAAGGATTGGCGGTGAGGCACGGTCCCCCGGCGATGATTAGAGGGTATTTCTCATCGCGTTCGGCGGAGTAAAGCGGGATACCGGCGGCTTTGAGCACCTGCACTACGTTGAAATAATCCAGTTCGTAAGAAACGGAGAAGGCAATTACCGCGAAATCGGTCAGCGGCCTGCCCGATTCTACCGATTGCGGCAGAATGCCGCCGTTTTCAAGGAAGACGCGCTCGCAAACAACATGAGGCTGGCGGTTGAGCAGACTGTAGATGGCATGAATCCCCAGGTTGGACATGCCGAGAAAATAAGCGTTGGGATAGACCAGGGCAACGGGCAGCCTTCCGCCCCAGTCCTTGACTATCGCACCGTCTTCACGGAGGGAAGGGCTATTCTTCTTCCAGAAAGTCGGGGGAGTTTTGGGGGTTTTGGTTGCTCTGGATGCTTTGGTTGTTTTCGTTGTTTTGAGCGTAATGATTGTTTTGATTGACCTGGTTATTCTGATTGCTCGGGTTATTCTGAATATGATTCATCTGGTTTGGTTGATTGGGACGGGATTCGTGTCGCTGACCATGGCTGGGGGGATTGATCTGCTTCCAGCATCCCTTGAGCAGGCTGCGATTGATAGGAATAACCTTATCGGCGGCAGCGCGCAGCTGGCGGGAAGTGCCTTCCTGCCCGAAAAGAGCAATTTCAATATGTTTGCCGTTGTCTTTCACTGCCTGAACGGCACTGACGTAATCATTGTCTCCCGCGACCAGTATCGCGACGTCATAATTATTTTTGAAAGCGTGGGTGAGCATATCGGTCGCCAGCTGGACATCGGTACCTTTCTCATACGGCGGCGTGTTAGGCCAGTTGTTATACACGAGGCGCCCCAGCCTCAGTTCGGTGTAGGGGATGGAGTTGACGCTGTTGAAGAAAGCCTGCTGGTGCTTATACCGTTCCGGCTCTTCCTTGATACCGACCCGGGCGTTGTAATAATAAACGCGGGATAGCTGGCGCCGTCCCACCAATCGCTGGCAGAATTTGCCCATGTCTAGGTCGGTGCGGCCGAAGTGCTTTTTCAGTGAATGATACAGATTGCTGCCGTCGATGAATATCATGATGCGCTCAGCCATATTCCCTCCTTAATTTTTGAGGTTACATTTATTATACCATACCTGTTGCCCGGTTTGCGGCTGGCTGAAGCTGGATGTTATAATTTGGCGAATCAGGCAAGGTTAAAGAGGTTAAAATATGAAATTGAGCCGGGAAGAAGTACTGCATATTGCCCGCCTGGCGCGGCTGGGACTGTCCGAAGAAGAAATCGGCCCAATGGGCGAACAGCTTTCCAATATCCTGGAGAACTTTGAGATTCTCAAGCAGGTAGATACCACGGGAATCCCGCCCACCGCCCAGTCCGTTGCCCTCCAGAGCGTCATGCGGGAAGATGAAGTGGCGCCCTCGCTGCCTCCGGGAGACGTCCTGGCGAATGCTCCGCGGCGTGAAGATGACTACTTCAAAGTCCGCCCGGTGCTGGAGTAAGGAGGCTGACATTGATTAATCATACCCAATTGACCATTCACGAAGCACACAAGCTGCTTTTCAGCAAGCAGGTTTCCTCGGTGGAACTGACCAGGAGCTATTTGGAACGCATCCGCAAAGTCGAACCGCAGGTGCATGCCCTCGTGACCGTTATTGAAGAACAGGCGTTGCAGCAGGCGCAGCAGTCAGACGCGCGCATAGCCTCCGGAGACATTAATCCGCTGACCGGAATCCCCATGATTATCAAGGACAATATGTGCACTAAGGGCGTGCGGACGACCTGCTCCTCGAAGATGCTGGCGAATTTCGTACCGCCTTACGATGCTAACGTGGTAACGAAACTGAATGCGGCGGGCGCCGTGATTATGGGCAAGGCAAACATGGATGAGTTTGCCATGGGCTCTTCGACGGAAAACTCGGCGCTGTTCGTCACGCACAACCCGTGGGACCTTGACCGCGTGCCCGGCGGTTCCAGCGGCGGTTCGGCGGTCAGCGTAGCCGCGGGAGAAGCAGCCGGCGCGCTGGGTTCCGATACCGGCGGCAGCATCCGCCAGCCGGCTTCGTTTTGCAGCGTCGTCGGGCTCAAACCGACCTACGGACTGGTCAGCCGCTACGGACTGGTCGCTTTTGCCAGTTCGCTCGACCAGATTGGCCCGCTCACCCGCGATGTTACCGATTGTGCCCTGCTGTTGAACGCTATCGCCGGTCATGATTACCGCGATTCTACCTCGGTGCCCTATCCCGTGCCGGATTATAGTGCTTGCCTGGGCGCGGGCATCAAAGGTATGCGCATCGGCATCCCGAAAGAGTATTTTGTCGCCGGGATGCAGCCGGAAGTGGCGGCGGCGATGAAGACCGCCATCGCGCAGCTTGAGACCCTCGGCGCGAAAATCGATTGGGACGTTTCACTGCCCAGCACGCCCCACGCCCTCGCCGTGTATTACATCATCGCCCCTTCTGAGGCTTCGGCGAACCTGGCGCGCTATGACGGCGTGAAGTACGGCTATTCCCATAAAGAAGGCGCTAACATGTGGGAAGATATGGAAAAGACACGGCAGTTCGGTTTCGGTCCCGAGGTGAAGCGGCGCATCATGCTGGGGACTTACGCCCTGTCCGCGGGCTATTATGATGCTTATTATCTCAAGGCGCAGAAGGTGCGCACCCTCATCCGTCGGGAGTTCGATGCTGCCTTTGAAAAATACGATGCACTGGTGACGCCGACATCTCCGACCGTCCCCTTCAAAATCGGCGAAAAGGCAGCCGACCCTATCCAGATGTACCTGAGCGACGTTTGCACCCTGCCCATCAATATCGCCGGGGTGCCTGCCATCTCCATCCCGGCCGGCTTTGCCAACGGGCTCCCGGTAGGCATGCAGATTATCGGCAAACACTTTGCGGAAGAGACGCTTTTCAGGGTTGCCTATGCCTATGAGCAGGCGACCGAATGGCACAAGAGAGCGGCGAAGATATAAAGTTTATTGCTTTGCTCGGGCTTTTTTTGTCCGGGTTGCTTTATATTCCGAGCGTCCTTCGTGTACCCCTACAGCTTTGGAGAGCGTGGCGACGAGAAACTGGTTAAGGCTCACGCCTTCTTTATCTGCCATTTCGTCCAGCTTGCGGTGCAGGCTTTTCGGCGCGCGGATGAAGAACTTGCCGCTGTATTTTTCGTCACAGTGCGGCAAGGGAATATTCACACCTTCTTCGTGAGCGACTTCCAGCCAGAGGCAGCGGGCTTCTTCAATCATCTTGACCGCTTCTTCAACGGTTTCGCCTTGAGAAATACAACCGGGCAGGTCTTCAATCTCGACGGCATAGCCGCCAGTCTCATCCGGAATCAGGGTGACCGGGTATTGGAGTTTCAGGTAATAGTCAAGCGGTTTTCGTTTTTCGTCTGTCGTCATCTTATCCCTCCAGGTTCAAGCGCTTGATGATCAGGTTAACATATCCGGGTTTTACGTATTTATTATCCTTGGGGCTAACCACTGTAACGGGTGCATCGCTTTTCTTGTGATAGACCCGGTGACTGCCGCCGCCTTTTCTCAATTCAAAGCCGTGAACAGTTAGAAGCCGGTCACAGTCCTCGACGGTGATATGCG
>JAQTVW010000023.1 GCA_028706655.1 Dehalococcoidales bacterium
GGTGATATAGGCAAAAGCCGCCGGGTGATTTTCTGCCGGATTGGAGCCGATTGCCATGATGCAATCGCTGTTAGCGATATCATTCCAGTGGTTGGTCATGACGCCGCGCCCGAAACTTTCCGCCAGACTGGCGACAGTGGGGGAATGTCATATGCGGGCGTGGTGCTCCAGGTAGACAATGCCGAGCGCGCGGGTCAGCTTCGATAACAGGTAGCACTCTTCATTGTCCAGGGCAGAGCCGCCCAAATTGGCGATCGCTTCTGTGCGATTAACAATATTGCCGCCGCTGTCTTTTTCAATGAAACCGGTATCTCTGGTGTCTTTAATACGGCGGGCAACGGTGTCCAGCGCCCAGTCCCAATCAACCTCTTCCCAGTCTGTTCCGGCAGGTCGCCGGTAAAGTACTTTTTTCAGACGCCAGGGATTATCCGCGGATAATTGGCGCAGCGACGCCCCTTTGGCGCAGGCGGCGCCTTTATTGATGGGATGGTCCGGGTCACCTTCAATATTGACTACCTTACCGTTTTCAGCGGCGACGATAAAGCCGCAGCCTGAACCGTCATAAGGGCAGATGGTGGCGGTCTCACCGATCTTCTTTCTCAGCGGCAATGCCTTGAAAGGCTTAGCCACAGCCATACCGGGGTCAAGCGTTCCGGCTAAGACAAAACCCCCGATACCGACTCCAGAGGCTTTCAGGAATTCTCTCCGACTCAGTTCCATACAGTCCTCCTTGGACGTTTAGAGCGGTATTTTATATTTATTCAATTGCCGTGCCCCTGCGCTGAAGACGGCGCGGCTGCTATTGATGAATATACTCCTTTTTCTATTACTTATCGGCAATAATATGACTTATTTGAAAATAAGTCAACACTCTTTTTACATAGGAGCATCGTAAATAAACGTGCCGGAATTATAATAATCTCTGCAAACGGTAATTACCCGGGTATTTCTACTGTTACGCGGGTCCCTCTGCCACGCACGCTGTTAATCGTCAAGCTGCCGCCCAGCAACCGCGTCCGTTCGTACATGCCCGCCAGTCCCAGTTTGCCGATACGGGCTAAGTCACCCGCCCGTGTCGGGATATCGAATCCCTTGCCGTCATCCTGTACGGTCAGTTTGACGCCGGAATCGGTAAATTCCACAACCAGGAAAGCCATGTGGGCGTTGGCATGCCTTCTTACATTGGTGAGCGCTTCCTGAGCGACACGGAACAGTATCAGCTCTATCTCCGGGGACAGGTGGCGCTGGTTACCGATTACCTCAGCAGTGGCATCGATGCCGTAGTTTTTCGTCAGGTCGGCAGCCAGCCATTTCATCGCCGGCACCATCCCCAGGTCGTCCAGAATGGACGGGCGGAGCTGCTGGCTGAAGCGGCGCACTCCTTCAAGTAATACCTTAATCTGCTGGCGGATATCTTCGATGGAAAGCTTTGAATTCCCGGAGGCTAAATCATCCAGATTACGTGAAATCACCACCAGCGCCTGGGCGGTCTCGTCATGCAGTTCCCGCGCAATGCGTTTGCGCTCCGCTTCCTGCGCTTCATTCACCTTCCGCACATACATTTTCAGATTGTCCTGGACTGCTTTCTCCTCGGTAATATCCCGTGCCATGTGATGAAAAGCCCAGGGTTTACCGCCCCGGTAAATAAGCCTGGTCCCAATTTGTACGACGACCGTGCTGCCGTCCTTTCGGACTAACTCCTGTTCATGGTTGTTTACGGTTTCTCCGCGGAACACTTTTTGATGTATTTCCTCTTCGATTTTTGCCATGCCGTTTTCTGTAAATAAAGAGTGGACATAGGCGTCTACCAGTTCCGCTGTGGTATACCCGGTAAGCTTCGCCATGGCATTATTGGCGGCAGTGATTTTCCCGCTCAGGTCATGTACCCAGATGGCGTCGCTGGCATCTTCGAAGATATCGCGGTAGTTTTTCTCCGATGCCCGCAGGGCTTCCGCATTAGCATGCTCTTTATCATACAGGCGGGCGTTTTCAATCGCCATGCACAGGCGGTCGCCAACGGCGGTAAGAAAGTCTACCTCGTCCTGCTGAAACAGATAAGGCACCTTGCTCCCGAAGCCGAGCGTACCTATAACATTGCTCTTGAATATCAGCGGGATGATTACCATGCCCTGAATGCCCTGATAGCCGGATAGTTCCACGGCGGTTGATTCCTCTGTGGAAGGACTCCCGATAACTACCGGTTTCAAAGAAAGGGCTACCCTGCCATCCGGTCCCTCACCGGGTTTGATCGTACTCTTCAAGGCCGCTTCAGGCAGTCCCCTGCACACCGCTAGCCTGAGTTCATCTTTATCTTTATCCAGCAGATAAAGCCAGATTGCCTGGACATCCATGGTCTCGCTGACCTTACGGATAGCGGTATCGATATCCATAGCCCGGCCCCACTCCAGAAACTGGCTGAGCGTGCTTGTAATCGTATGCAGCATGCCTAATCTCCGGATGTGCAGGTTAAGCCGATGCTGCGCCGTCTCCATGGCTGCCATCCGCTGGCGCCCTTCCCGCAAGGCGTAAATCAGCCAGACAATCAGAGCGCTGCTGAAAATAATCCCGCAGGTTTCAAAAAAAGCCTCCCGGGGCCACAAAGAAAACAGGAAGACCCGGGGAAACATGATGGCAGCCGCCAGAACTGCGATGCTGATGCCGCCCCCGATACCTAGTTTGATAGTCCCATAAGTCACCGGCACGAGAAACATAATACGTTCGAAGGTATGGCGCTCCATGTCAAACCTTACGATGGAATTAATCCGTTCGAAAATCCGGACCACGGCAAGCGGCTCGCTGTAATGCATGATTGCCAGCAGTGCCAGAAACGCCGATACTGCCCAGAGGTGGGGATTGCCCAGCGTCTTGATTACAACATGGATAGTTTTTTCAGGAGTCTGCTTCGTCAAGTTGAACTCCGTGTTATATAGTTTCCTGCGCTTGCTTCAAGATAAATCTTTGAAAGACAACAGCCCTCTCTTAACGCCCTGGAATACCGCCTCAGTGCGGGAACCGACGCAGAGTTTGTTAAAGATGCTGTTCATGTGACCCTGTACCGTCCGGACGCTTATGGAAAGCTTTTCTCCGATGTCTTTATTGCCCAGTCCGCTCGCCGCCAGCTTTAGAATCTCTACCTCCCGCTCGCTCAAATCCGTCTCCGGTTTCTCTTTCGCCGGATGGGAGGCGGCGGGCAGCATCTGATTGATTACCTTGCGTGCGATAACCGGGTGCAGTACCGATTCTCCGGCGTGCACCGCCCGCACCGCATCGATAATTTCACGGCCGCGGGCATCCTTGAGGAGATATCCGGCAGCGCCGGCTTCCAGAAGGGCAAAGACATACTCATCGTTATCATAGGCGGTGAGAATCAGTACCGCAGTAGCGGGACAGAGCGGCTTGATTTGCCGGGTGACCTCAATACCGTTCAGTTTAGGCATGGAGATATCCAGGATAGCCACATCCGGACGTAAGTCCTTGATCAATTGCACCACTTCTTCTCCATCCCGGGCTTCCCCGAGTACCATCATGTCCGGTTCTCGTTCCAGAAGAGTGCGCGTACCCTCTCTGACTACCGCATGGTCGTCGGCGATGACAATCCTGATTTTCTCCATAAAATTTCCTCTTGGTGGCAGTATAATCCGTCCGGCTAATTACTTCAACCGATTTCTTCAAGCGGGTAATAGTCTTACCATCGACAGTAGGCAAATATACCTACTGTTTTTCAACAACAACACAATATTTTACCCGCCATCAAACAGGTCTGGAGACGGATGCAGACATTGGGTACTCCTGTTATTCTGAAAGTGGATAGAAAAGAAGGGTTGTTGACCAGGGGGTGTAACATGAAGAAGTTGATGAGAGCGATGAAGGGTATCGGGAAGGTTTTCCTGGCAATCCTGGGTTGCCTGTTGATGCCGGTCTTGATCTGGGTCGCCCTGGGCGTTGCTTTGTATCAGAAAACAATTGCGGCAAGAGCCGAGACGAAACCGGTCCCTACTTTCCGCCAGATTCTCACCGATACCGGCTTTTACAAGAAATAACCGGTATTAAAATTGCTTGGAAACGGCTGTCTTCCGAAACGGTATTACAAATTGAGTTCTCTCCGACTCAGTTCCAAAATAATAGTCCCGCTCCGGAGACAGCCAATCCAGGAAACAGGACTGCCGCTCCAGGCTAAAGGCAGAGATGATTTAGCTTGAAGCGGCAGTCTTTTGCTGAGTCGGAGAGATTCAGCAGGGCAATCAAAAGGTTTTAATGCTGGGGCATGCAGCGCCCGTCATAGCAGACAAATCCGGGAGGACAATCAGAGTCAATCGCGCAGGATGTCTTGCTGAGCTTGGCTCTTTTGCGGGCTTCCATCAGGGCATTTGCCACGCCGACCCATATTAATACCGGAGCCATTAATCCTATAATAAGCGCCAGGATTGTGTTAAATACGCTATTCATATTCTCCTCCCCCTCCCTTCACCTGTATATCAGGAGACTACCAGTGACTACACTTTTATTATCACCTTCGCAGTATCAAAACGACAAGGGGAATATAGCGGAATACAGCGTTATATAGTACCTGTTTTTTGGTTGAAAACTACCTGTTTTTGCAGGAAACAAGAAGCCCCGGCTGATACCGGGGCTTGCGGAATAGTCATAAGACGGGTTTTTAAGAGCCGATGTTCAGCAAGCCCTTTTGCATGGCGTACTTGATAAGCTCGGTGCGGTTATGCAGGTCAAGTTTCTCCATCAACTTGGCGCGGTGCCCCAGGACAGTTTTAAGACTGATGTAGAGCATATCGGCAATCTGGCGGCTGGTTTTACCCTCGGCAACGAGCTTGAGAATTTCCCTCTCGCGTGAGGTTAGCTGGTCATAGGGATCGGTAGCTTTTGCCTGGTCCCTGTATTCCTCTATCAATGCCGTTGCCGCAGAAGGATACAAGAAAGAATCGCCGCGGTGCACTGCCCTTATGGCAGAGACCAGTTCCGAGCCGAGTGCCCTCTTGGGGACATAACCGGCGGCGCCCGCCTTTATGGTTGACAGGATATATTCTTTGTTATCGTGCTGAGTCAGCACCAGCACCTTGACCCGGGGATATTTCTTGGCGATGCGGCGGGTTGCTTCCAACCCATCCATGTTGGGCATGGAAATATCCATCACTACAACATCAGGAGACAGTTCCTGCACCTTTTCCAGCGCTTCCCTGCCATCGGAAGCCTCACCTGCTATCTCAAGGTCGCTGTGCATCCCCAGCAAAGCGTGGATGCCTTCCCGCATGATGGCGTGGTCATCGACTACCAATATCCTGATTTTAGCCACCGGCAACCTCGATTTTAACCGGTATTTTCACATTAATTTCGGTACCGCCTTTAAGATTTGAGCGAATATTAAAGGAACCATTGAAAATCTCGACTCTTTCCCTCATTCCCAGCAAGCCCAGACCCCTCGGTCTGTCCCGTGAGCTTATCGCTTCTTCCACGTCGAAACCAGCGCCGTCGTCTTTTATCCTGACTTCAATACTGCCCTTCCGGAAGGTCAAAGCGATTTCCGCATTCTTCGCCCCGGCATGCCGCGCGATGTTGTTAATCGCTTCCTGGACAACCCGGAACAGCGTGGTTTCAAGCTTGGGCGGCAGTCTCCTTGCCCTGCCGGCAGTACGGAAATTGACCGCCACTCCCGTGCTGCCCAGGTTATTATCCGCCAGCCAGCGGACTGCCGCCACCAGACCCAGGTCGTCCAGCAGGCTGGGGCGCAGTTCATAGATAAGTTTATGAATCTCGTCCAGAGCGCTGATCGAAAGCTTTTGCAGCCTGTTCAACTGAGTTTTCAACATGGTTTTGCCTGCGGGCACCATACTGGTGACTGCTTCAAGACTGGCGGCAAGACTGGCGAGAGACTGTGCCGTTTCATCATGCAACTCGCGGGCAATCCGCTTGCGCTCCTCTTCCTGAATGGAAAATATCTCCCGCAACAACTCGCCGCGTATCTCGTCTTTGTGCTGCACCTCTCGGTGTAACCTGGCGTTCTCAACGGCAATGGCGACCTGGGCGGCGATGCCTTCCAGAAGCTGGATATCTTCTCTGGAGAACCGCCTTGGCGAATGACTGGCGATGTTCAATACGCCCAGGATTTTTCCCTTAGCCCGCAGCGGGACGCTGGCAAAAGCCTTGAGCCCCTCGGAATCCATCAGGTCGGCGTAGGCGACACGGGGATCATTGGAGGCATCCTCCACCAGTATCGGTTTGCCGCTTGCAGCGACTCTGCCCGCGATTCCTTCTCCCGGCAGATAGCAGACACTCTGAACATACCCCGGAGAAAGCCCGTGATGCACCCGGTAGCAGAGCGCCCGCTTTTCCTCGTCCCAGAGCAGGATGCCGCCGGTATTGCGGTTCATTATTTCCAGGGTCTTGGTGAGGGCGCTGCTTAATACCATATCCAGGTCCAGCGACTGGCTCACCGTGGTGGAGATTGCGTTAAAGGTCAGAAGATTGTGATGGGCTTCGGTCATCTTTAGTTCTGACTCTTTTGCCTCGGTAACATCGCGCATCAATTCTACAATCAAGGTGACACTGCCGCGGGCGTCTTTGATGGGCGTTGCGATAATATCAAGATATCTCTGCCGGGGTTCGCCGTGCGCGTCATAAACATGGGCGTGGGTGACTCTCGCCGGCTTGCCGGTCTCCCAGACCGTTCTGATAGGACAACCGGAGTCATGAGGATGGCATACTTCAGATAATCCGTGGGCGACATCATAGCAGTATTTGCCGATAACGTCTTTCCTTTTAACCGACCCGTGTCTCTTCAGTACTGCCGTGTTAGCTTCTACGATGCGATAGTCTTTATCGATGACCAGCATCTCATCTTCCAGGCTATTTATGATTTCCTGAAGGTAGGAGGCGGATAGCCTTTTATTACCCGGTGTTGTTATGCCCTTTCTTATTGCCGGCATCAGTCCCCCTTATACCGCTTCACAAACAGGGCTCGGCTCTTTATTTGATTATATCATTATAATTATTAAGTCAAGACAGTTCCAGTGGGTACTCCAAAGTCCCCATGATAGCAGAAATTACACAAATTCCACAGGATTTCTCCATAATTTCTTCACATTGCTATTCTATTATGAAAGTAGCGGATGTGAGGAACACGTCCACAAGGGAGGAAAGAAAATGGGTAGGAAGTCTAGATGGTTTATCGTAATTGGTCTGGTTAGCCTGTTGCTGGTAGCCTTTACCGGCACTGCTCTGGCGGCTGACCCTCCGGCTAATAATGCCGGGCAAGTGGGTTGGTGCGGCGCAGGTGGACAGGGCGGGGGATGCGATGAGGACATCGCTGCACTCCTGGGACTGACCAGTGACCAGATACGCGAGCAGCGGGCAGACGGCAAGAGCCTGGTACAGATTGCTGCGGCTCAGGGTGTTTCTGAGGAGACCCTGATAAACGCCATTATCACTGATAAAAAGGCAGCCTTGCAGCAGTTGGTCACAGCAGGCACAATCACTCAGGCACAGGCAGACGAGAGATTGGTATTCATGACGGAGAGAGTCAAAGAAGCCGTCAACCGCACTACCGTTGGCGCTCCGGCATGGAGCGGGGCTAACGGCAACCGCCAGAACGGCGCCGGGAATTGCGGCGGCATCATGGCTCGCGGCGGGCAGAGGGGAAATCAAGCCAACGGCACCGGCACCTGTAACGGAGCGGGCGGCATGAGATCCGGCAGAGCCGCCAAATAGCGCAGGAAATTCTGGATCCAAAGAAGGGGGCAGATATGTTCTGCCCCCTTTCCCTATTTAACCGTATAACACGCTAGATTTATGTTAATTATTGAGATAGACTATAAATATGAAGATTCTGGTCGTCGATGATGAGAAGCGGATTGTCGAGATAGTGAAAGCCTATCTCGAAAGGGAAGGCTATCAGGTTATTGCCGCTTACGATGGCAAGACCGGGCTGGAACTCGCCCGCAGGCAGAGTCCTGACCTGATCGTCCTTGATCTGATGCTCCCGGGGGTTTCCGGATGGGATGTCTGCCGCATCCTGCGCAAAGAGTCAGAAGTCCCCATCATCATGCTGACTGCCCGTGACGAAGTCACCGATAAAATCATCGGACTGGAGATGGGCGCCGATGACTATCTTACCAAGCCTTTTGACCCCAAAGAACTGGTCTCGCGGGTGAGAGCCATCCTGCGCCGCGCTGAAGGCAAGGTAACCCATGGTAAAGCTTTGAATGTCGCCGATTTGAGCATCGACGTAGAGAAAAGAGAGGTACGCCGGGGCGATGCGGCTATCGAACTGACTCCCCTGGAGTTCGACCTGCTGCGGGTTATGGCGGAAAATCCGGGGCGCGTCTACAGCCGGATGCAGCTTCTTGACAAAGTACAGGGCGATGCCTACCAGGGATATGAACGAACTATCGATAGTCATATCAAGAATCTCAGGAAAAAGATCGAGATTGACCCGGAACATCCGCGCTATATCATCACAGTTTACGGCATCGGTTACAAGATGGAGGGGAAGTAATTGTTTAGCCTGAGATGGAAACTGGGAGGCGCCCTGCTCCTGGTGGTGCTGGTTTCGGTGGGGGTCATGGCTTATCTGACCAACCGGAATACTGAAGCGCAGTTTCAGCAATACCTCCAGGGCGGCGGCATGATGTACACCCAGAGACTGTCTGATAACCTGGAGCGGTACTATACTCAAAACAAAAGTTGGGCGGGTGTCCAGGAAATCCTGGATGCGTCTCTGCGTTCAACAAATGAGCGTCTCGTCCTTGCCGATAGTTCAGGCAAGATTGTAGGCGATACGTCCAATGAATGGCTGGGCAAATCTTCCGGAGAACTCAAGCTGAACAATGGTATTGCCATAACCAGTTCCGGACAAAACGCAGGCACGCTCTATTCATATTTCTCCGGCACAGCACCGGGAAGAGGCTATATGGGCGGCATGGGAATGATGGGTACATCCCCGACCACCATAGTAAATCCGGAAAGTGACTTCCTGAGCCGGGTTAACAGCTATCTTTGGCTGGCGGGTTTGATAGCTGCAGCAATCGCCCTCATACTGGGTATTTTACTCACCCGCCAGATTACCCGCCCTGTTCACGCGCTTAACTTGGGGGCGCAACATATTTCTCAGGGCGACCTCGCCTATCGAGTCAAGGCTTATTCCGGTGACGAATTGGGCAGGTTAGCCCGGTCTTTCAACGCTATGGCAGCCAGTCTCGACAGCAGCGAACAATCACGGCGGAGACTGGTCTCCGATGTCGCCCATGAACTCAGGACGCCGCTAACCATCATTGAGGGCACCGCCGACGGCATAATCGACGGGGTCTTCCCGCCTGACCGCGAACATCTGAATGTGATTAAAGAACAGACCGCTGCACTCACCCGGCTGGTAACAGACCTGAGAGAAATTTCAATGGCGGAATCCGGTCAATTAAAACTGGACTATGCCCCCACCGATATAGTAAGTCTCCTTAAACACAAGTTGTCTCAATTTGAGGTGGTGGCAAAATCCAAAAACATCCAGCTTAAACTGGATACTCCCTCTGCAATACCTGAGATATCAATTGATTCCCGGCGAATCGAGCAGGTCGTGGCTAATCTGCTGGCGAATGCCATCCGTCATACATCCGGCGGTAATATCACCGTTTCGGTAAAAATGATACCATCGGATACCACTCACGGAGTCCTGAAGCCAAGTTTGCTGGTCTCTGTCGCCGATACTGGTGAGGGAATCGCGCCCGAGCACCTACCCCATCTGTTTGAACGGTTCTACAGGGTAGAGTCATCTCGTTCCCGGGGCGAAGGCGGAGCGGGATTAGGACTGGCAATCGTCAAGCAGCTGGTACAAGCGCACGGCGGGGAAGTCTGGGTAGAATCCCGAACCGGCAAGGGCTCCACTTTTTTCTTCACCTTGCCTGCAGGCAATAAACTCGGGTAATCCCTGCTTAGTCTGATAGATATCCAGGTTATTTCCGGGCTTTGTTTCTTGCCAAGTCTACGCGCAGCGTAAGGAAATCGTTTCTTATTCAGAGATAAGTTAAACATTTCTACCGTTCAAGAGAGTGGAGGCAATCCAACCGATTGAGTAGGTTACGCCGGCACAACCTAAACCAGCTATTATCATCTCGCTGATTTTCTTCCCCGGCGAAATATAAGCCAGAAGGGCAACGAGAAAACCGGTTATAGCCAGAGTAACCACCGCAAAGATTAAGGAAAGTATCAGGGCTGTAATAATATCAGGAGCGAAAAAATAGGGAAGCAACGGGACAGCAGCCCCGATAATACTGGCGCAGCCCGCATAAATTGACGAACGGATGGGATTACCGAGATTTTCCTCCCTGAGACCGTACTCTTCCGCGGCGATAAACCGGGAAAGGAGACGGTGGTCCCGGGCAGTCTCCTCCGCCATGTTTTCAGCCAGTTGAGTACTATAACCGCGGTTAGTGAGATTACCGATGACGCGGTCCCGGAATACATGCGCCACAAATTTGGATGCAGAAACGAGCCTTTTGAGAATACCTTCATGTACCTGCTGCTGAGCATGGGCGCTGGTGTAGCTGCTAATCCCCATGGAAAGACCGCCGCCAATACCGACAATCAATCCTCCAATAGCAACGAGCATCGGCGATCCTGAAGCGCCTGCCAGTCCCGTTGTTACCGAAAGCGTGCCGACCAGCCCGTCATTCATGCCGAGCACGGCTTCTCTGACATGGGCGATGAAACTTTCAAACCTCGTTTCTTCCTGTAAAAAAAGCTTCTCATGAACCAGTTCGTCTTCAAGAATCTTACTGATGCCTTGCCGCTCTATATCATCCAGATTTGAACCTTCGAGTACCGAACCGTAGAGTTCCACTGCCTGGTTTTCACTTGTTTCCATCATGCGCAGTGTGAGTCCACGGCCAATCAGCCTGAACATAATTTTGTATAATAATAATCTAAGACCCGAATGCTTCAATGTTCTTACTGCGATGCCTCGCTTCTTCAGGAAATCAGCCCAGAATTTAACATGTCTCTTCTCCATTTCTCCCAATTCCTGAAAAGCCCTGCGCGTATTATTATCGGGGTAACTATCTGCGAGATGGCGATAAATGGCAGCAGCAAATATCTCGGTCTCCAGAGCTTTGTTAGCGATTGCCGCAATATCAGTTATCATTATTTTTCCAAACAAATACCACCGGCGCGAGAATGATTTGAAAAACACGGTCTTATGCCGACTATCATTATACCAGAAGCATCGTTCGCTATCATGGTCAACGCGCAAATAATCCTACTTTGCACGCAGAAAAATTGACTCACAGGCTAAATGGTATTTGGAATAATCCTCCTTGCCTAATCAATGAATATAGGTTATAGTAAGCATCAATCACGGCAAGGAGTAACAATATGAGAAAAGGCGGAGTTGTTGTACTGGGCGCCACTGACTGTATGCCGGGGGATGATGACAGGTATAACAAATGGTTTAACGAAGTCCATATCCCCATGCTGATGAAATTCAAGGGTTTGAAATCAGTCTGGCGCGGCAAAGTGCTCGACCGTTCCGATGACCAGCCAAAATACGTCGTGGCTTATCAGTTCGAAAGCCAGAGGGACTACGAAGACTACCAGAAAAGCGCCGAGCGCCAGTCCGCACTGGAAGAGATGGAACAATCTAAAAAGAACATGCCTTTTGAAGTAAAATGGCGATTGCCCCTGGAAGTCTTCAAGGTGTGGGAGAAGTAAGTACCGGGAAAATTGACACTATTACGTTAAGGCAATATAATTTACACATGAGTACAAAGAAGACGCGCAAAGAAAGCATTACCGGTATTCTTAACGAAATTCTGCAGCGCAAAAGGCTGCGCCCGAGGCAGTTGGCAGACAAGCTGGGCGTAAGCCATGCCAGCGTCAGCCGGTGGCTATCCGGCAAAGATATTCCCAGCGCCTCATCATGCCAGAAAATTGCCGAGTTTGCCGGCATTTCACTGGAAAAAATACTCTATGTCTCGGGACAAATCCCCTACCGGGCTTATATAAATATCGAATTACCCGCCTTCCGCGAGTATGCCCGCCAGAAGTATCCTAACGAACTGGATGAAGATATCATCACAATGATTGAGCATTTAATCGAGCTGCGGAGTCTGAGGACCGGTGGCAAGAAACACAAGTAATTGGGAGTCTGATTTCTGGTACAGCCTGTCCCGGGGCGATGGAGTGCATTATCCTTTGTATCAGGATTGCAATTACCGGAAACAGCAGGGGTGGTGCTGGGATGACTACCAGGAGCCGGTACGCCAGATTCTGGATAATGCCCGGCTTGATGAACGTGCCAATTCCCTTCCCCGCCATGAGCACGGCAACTACAGCCAGCTCTCGCTGCCCCTGGAACTGATGGCTAACAAATTTATCTCCGATTCCAATATCCATTGCCCTCCAGTGCCGGATGGACTGGTACACCGCCTGGATATCAACCGGGAACTGGAAATATACCAGATACCGTTAAAAACAGTGCATGGCGCCGCCTGGTATTGTACCAACCGCTGGGTAGTACACCTGAATAAAAAGGACACTCACCAGATGAAGCGTTTTACCCTTTTTCATGAAGCATTCCACATGATGGCACGCAGCAAGTTCGGGATTGATAAACACACCGGGGCACATGCGCGCGGCAGATTCATCGAGGGAATGGCAGATACTTTCGCGACTTATGTCCTGATTCCGACGGCATGGGCGAAAGAACAATGGTTCAAGAGCCGGGATGTAGCTACCATGGCTGCAATGTTCGATGTGCCGGAATCGGTCATGTGGTTCCGGTTGAGACACCTCGGTCTGGTGTAAGAATGTCCGGCTTCCTTGATTCCCGGCTAGTCTGATTAATCCTAATAATAGTGACAATATCGCGATGCTCTGAAATCCTACGTTCTGGAGAACCATGTGCACTCAGCTTTGCATGATGTTAGAGTAATTGAATACGGTGAGTTCATCAGCGCTCCTTTTTGCGGTAAACTCCTCGCCGATCTTGGCGCGGATGTCATCAAGATAGAGAAGCCGCACGGAGGCGATTGCGCCCGGCTCCGGGGTCCTTTCCTGGACGATATACCGGGGCAGGACCGCAGCGGGCTTTTCCTTTATTTAAATACGAACAAGCGCGGCGTCACCCTCGATATTGAGACCGCAACCGGCAAGGCTATTTTTAAGAAGCTGGTCTCGCAAGCTGATATCCTCATCGAAGATACTCAACCTGGCAAACTGTCAAAACTGGGCTTGGGACACCGGCGGCTGAAATCAATTAGCCCGCAACTCGTCATTACCTCGGTGACGCCGTACGGGCAGACCGGCCCTTACCGGCATTTCCGCGGTTCAGACCTGACGGCATGGCAAGGAGGCGGACCCGGTTATGTCACCCCGCGATTCATCGGGGATTATAACAAAGAACCGTTGAGACCCTTACAAATGGCAAGCTTCATCGCCGGCATCACCGCCGCCGTTGCAGTGATGTGTGCCTTATATGCCCAGAGGCGGGATAAGCTGGGACAGGAAGTGGATGTCTCGCAACTTGAAGCACTGGTTGTCGCCGCCGGTTTCTACTCCGCTTACTGGCCTTTTGAACACCGGAGCGCTTCACGGGCAGACCGGAGAGGTTATTTCCCGGAGCAGCATTTTCAATGCAAAGACGGACAGGTTTTCCTGCATGCGGTCAATCCCGCCGAGCACCACTGGCGGCGTTTTGTGGCAATGATGGGCAATCCGGAATGGGCGAACGACCCACTTTTCCAGACCGGCACGTCGCGGGGAGAGCTTGCCGAAGCTCTGATTCCGTTGATTACCGAATGGACGCTCCGGCACACCAAGCAGGAAATATTTGAAATGGCAAAGGAGGTTAAAGTACCCATGGCGCCCGCCAATTCGATGGCGGAAGTGGTAAATAACCTCCACCTGCAGAAACGTCACTTTTTTGAGACCATCAAACACCCTGAAACCGGAGACTGTATCTACCCCGGCGCGCCTTATAAACTATCACAAACGCCGTGGTCGCTGCGGATGCCGGCACCGCGCCCGGGACAGCACAACGAGGAAGTGTATGGCCGGGAAATGGGGTACAGCAAATGTGAACTGGTGGGCTTGTACGAGGCAGAGATAATTTGACCGCAACCGGCAGGACACACCTTCTCCCTCTCGAAGGCGTGAAAATCATCGATTTCACGACTGCCTGGGCAGGACCGGTCTGCACCATGATGCTGGCAGACATGGGTGCCGAAGTAATTAAAATTGAAAACCCGCAGGTGCCGGATGCTTCACGCGGCTGGCCGCCTTTTGCCGAAGGCGATAAGACTGGAGGCGAAAGAAGCGGCTTCTTCGCGTTTTTCAATCGCGGTAAAAAAGACTGCGTGCTGGACCTCAAACAGCCGGGAAACATCGAGAAAATCAAGTGTCTTGTCAGCCAAAGCGATGTCGTGATTGAAAATTATGCCCCGCGCGTTATGGCAAACCTCGGACTGAGCTACAGCATTCTCAGAGAACATAAGCCGGATTTAGTCATGGTTTCGCTGTCCGGATACGGCGCTAACGGACCTGACCGCGATTGTGTCGCCTACGGGCCGGTACTGGAAGCGTACTGTGGCTTGAGCTCGCTTTTGACTTATCCCGGCGGCGAGGCGAACCAGTGCGGTATCATGATTACCGATCATATCGCTGCCATCTCTGCGGCATATGTTACCCTGGCTGCCCTGCACCACCGCAACCTGACGGGGCAGGGGCAATACATCGAATTATCCGAAGTGGAGACCGCGCTTGCCTGTATGCCGGAGGCAGTGATGGAATACACTTTTAACCGTCGGGTTCCGCAGGCACACGGAAATAAAGATGAATGCATGATGCCGCATAGCTGTTACCAGTGCCGCGAGGCAAGCGAATGGATAGCCATTACCGTAGACAACGACAGGGCATGGCGGAGGCTGTGCCGTGTTATGGGAATGCCGGCACTGATAAAAGACCGCCGCTTCCAGGACAGTTTCTGCCGCTGGAAAAACCAGGCTACGCTGGATGAAATCATCGGCAAATGGGCTAAACAGCATAGCTGCGGCGATATTACTCAAAAATTACGCAAGGCGGATATCGCGGCGAGCCCGGTATATAATGACGAGCAGCTTCATGCCAATCCACAACTTAAAGCCAGGCAGTTTTATGTCAACCTTGACCACCCGGTGGTCGGCACTCGCGAACTGCCCGGTGTCTTCGCCAAATTGAGCCGGACCCCCGGTAAAGTCAGGGGACGCGCCCCGCTTTTCGGCGAACATACCGGGGTCATTTTCGAAGACCCAAACCATGGACATAAAAAGGAGTAATATCATGACAGAACGTAAAAAGATTGTAATCATCGGGGGACTTGCCTGCGGCCCGAAAGCTGCTGCCCGGGCACGCCGCTGTGACCCTTCGGCAAAGATAACCATCATCGAACAGGAAGAAAACCTGTCGCTGGCAACCTGCGGCTTCCCGTATTTCATTTCAGGAGCTATCAGCCGGGCGAACGACCTGATTCAACGGAAGAACGACCACTTCCAAGATGTCATGGGCATTGATGTGCTCAGCAGCACGCGTGCGATATCAATCGACCGCAGCGCTCATAAGGTAACCTGCACCGATCTCAAGTCCGGCCGTCAATCAGATATCGTTTATGATAAGCTCGTCCTGGCAACCGGCAGTATCCCGGTTGTGCCGAACCTGCCCGGTGTGAATTTACCCGGTATTTTTGTTCTGAAAAACCTGGATCATGCCAAGGCGATTCATGACTCTCTGATTTCGGGTAAAGTCAAAAATGCGGTAGTTATCGGCGCCGGTCCGCTCGGGCTGGAGGTCGCCGAGGCTCTGGTGACCCGGGGGGTGAAAACGACGGTGGTGGAAGCCCTTGATTGGGTCATGCCGACTCTGCTTGACTTCGAGATTGCCGCGCAGGTGGGTAAACATTTGCGTACGAAAGGCGTTGACCTGCTGTTTGGTCAGCGCGTCACCGGGTTCGAAAATGACGCCGGCGGAAGGGTCAGCAAGGTCATTACCCGCGATTCTGCCATCGAAGCACAATTGGTTCTGCTGGCTATCGGGGTGAAGCCCAACGTGACTTTAGCTAAAGAAGCAGGACTGAAGACAGGCGCGACCGGCGGCATCGAGGTTGATGCGCATCTTCGCACCTCCGATGCCGATATCTTCGCCGGCGGAGACTGCGTGGAGAATACCAATCTGATTACCGGGCACAAAGTCCTTACTCCGCTCGGTTCGACGGCAAACAAACATGGCAGGGTCATCGGCAGCAACGTTACCGGGGGAGAAGAGACTTTCCCGGGTGTCTTATGCACCGGCATCGCCAAGGTGTTTAATTTCAACGTGGGACGGGTAGGCTTGAATGAATCACAGGCGAAAGCCGCCGGATTTGATGTGGTGACCTCGCTTATCCCGGGTAATGAATACGCTTCATATTACCCCAACGGCAAGGAAATACTGGTCAAAGTGGTAGCGGACAAGCGCAGCGGGCGTCTGCTCGGCGGGCAGGTGGCGGGACCGGGCGATGCAGCGAAACGCATAGATGTGCTGGCGACCGCCCTTACCTTTGGCGCTTCTGTCGACGACCTGGCGAACATCGACCTGGCTTACGCCCCGCCTTATAACTCCGCTCTCGACCCGCTGCATAACGCCGCCAACGTCATCCGCAACAAGCAATCAGGACTGGCGAAAGCGCTGTCGCCGATGGAAGTCAAAGAGCTGATCGATAAGGGAGAGGACTTCGTTTTCCTGGATGTCCGGGAATCTGCGGAATGGAAGGCACGGCGCATTGACGCTTTACAGGTGAAACTTCTGCCGGCGAGCGTGCTTAGAACTCAGCTTGGCTCTTTACCGAAAAACAAGAAAATAATCACATTTTGCCGGACGAGCATCCGGGCTTATAAAGCCCAGCGCACCCTTGAAGGCGAAGGTTTTACCGACGTAAGCTTTGTCGAAGGCAGTATTACCGCCTGGCCTTATGACGTAGACGAGAGCCCGAAGTAACGAGGGGACGTCATCTTACTGGTTCTGAAGGAGCATTTCAGTGACCTTGCGCGCCGTCTTGCTGGCTAGCACCCGGCAATGGTTGCCTATCCCCAATTCATCCGCCATCTGCTTTTGCCATTCGACGCTTGTATCCAGTTCGACGCCGAGGTAGCCTTTGCGGATATCCCGGCAGATGATGCTGCCGAACTCTTTTTCAAACCATTTGGCAAGCTTGGCTACCGGTACAAGAGATTCCTTCTCCTTGGTGATGGCGTAATCACAGGATACTTCCAGGTCTTTTTCTTCTCTGCCGTATTTTAAGCCCAGGACAAGAGCACTGCTGCTCAATGCCCCACACACGGAACGCAGGCCACCCAGTCCGCCGGAAAGACCGCTCGCCGCCTTGAACAAAAGCGGGTCACCCAGGTTAAGGATTTCCTTGATGGCGAGTAAACCGCACTGTCCGCAGCCATGGTATTTCTCCATCAACTCAGAGGTCCGCAGTTCCACAGCATCCAGAATCTCTTTTTCTGATTTCTGTTTTGATTGCTGCTTCATTGTCCCACCCTCCGGAGAATCTCTCTAAAATACGTAAAATTGTACGTGCAGTATCAGTTTCTGGATATTACGTATGCGGACATTTATTGAGCCTACACGCAACGCTCCATTGTATCACTTAGCTGAATTACGGTCAATACTGCCGGAGTGGGTGCGGGGGTTGTTGCAGTTGGTGCTGCCGGCTTGGCGCAGCCAAGAACCAGAGAGGCTAGGATAACGATGATTGTGGAAATACTCAGGACAAGAAAGGACAGCTTTTTGTTCACTACTTCCTCCTTCAAAAATTGTACCCTAATGCAATTTTAATGGTGATTGCCGGTTTCACATACTATAAAGAATATAGCCGAGAGAGCTACTTTTATATCTCCTGAGCGCAAATGAATGTTACTTTCACGTAATTAGGAGAATCATACCCTATAAAAACAGTTTTGCCAATAACCTTGTGACAGTAGAAAACACCCCTGAAGTATGCCCTAAACCGGTCTCAAGACAGCACAATAGGCTACACTACTTCCATGCACGAATGGCAGATATTGACAAAACAAATTTCACGCTAATATAATAATCAGTCTTGTTGGGAAATATAGTATATATCAGGCTATTTCCGTTTGCGCTCCATCGTTAATCAATCAGAAAGGGAGGTGAATATTACTGCAATAAAACCCATAAATCCTTCATGAATGAATTACATTGAGGAGGAGCCAAGTGAAAGGTAAAGGTCTGTTGAAGCTGTCAGCATGTATCTGCCTCGTCACAATTCTGATTATCTCAATATTACTTCCATCTTGTACTAAATCGGCAACCCCGGTTACTACACCGGCGCCAACCACACCCGGAGTAACTACACCCAAGCCGACAACCTCAGCCCCCACCACTGCCAAGCCAACTACCCCTGCTCCCACGCCGGCACAGCCTGCTCAAGTCTACAAGTGGTCCGGGCAGAGCACCACCGGACCCGGTGACATCATCTATATTATTGTAGATAAATGGCAGCAGGACATCGAAAAATGGTCTAACGGCCGATTTGATTTCACGCTGTATCCGCCCGGAGCCATCGTCAAATCCGCGGACGTGCTCGATGCTCTGCGCGAGGGCGTTATTGAAACCGCTAATTCGTACGGCGGCTACTGGATGGGCTTCATGCCGGAAGGCGGTATCGAAGCAGGAATGCCGATGATTCTCTCTAACGCCGAAGAAGCGACCCAGGTCTGGTACGGTGAGGGCGGCATGGCTCTCGCGCGTGAAGCTTACGCCGAAAAGGGCGTTTACCTGCATTCCATTTGCCCCGGCAATGAACATAGCTACTGGGCGACCAAACCGATTACCAAAGTCGAAGATATCAAGGGCTTGAAAATCAGGGCGGTCGGTGAGACAGCCAACATGTTCAAAGAACTTGGCGCGGCTGTCGTTTATATCCCCCACGAGGAGAGCTTCATGGGTCTACAGCTGGGCACCGTTTCCGCTTACGCGACATCACTTGCCGTGTATGATACCTTCAAGCACTATGAGGTCGCCAAGTATGTCATGGCACCCGCGGTGGTACCGGCATGCACCGACGATAACCTTATCAGTCTCAAGCATCTCAATGCACTGCCCGCCGATTTGAAGGCATTATTGACCCAGCATGAAGGTACCTTTGCCTGGTATTACTGGTGGATGTTCCGGGAGTACTTCAGCGCCCTTAAGATGAGAGTGCTTAACAAGCCCGGAATCCAGGTGGTACAGATGACCCCCGAACTTCAGAAGGAGATGACCAGAATCGGGGTGAACATCCTCAAGAGTTACGGCGCCAAGAGCGCCCGCGCCGGCAAGCTTGCCGATGTTTTCATCAACTTCATGAAGAAGAAAGGCTACATCAACTAGTTTTTGCCGTTTGCTCAAAATCACCCGCCCGGTGGAGCAATCTGCCGGGCGGGCACCCAGGAAGGAGCGTAGCGTTGATTATTAATCTGATGTGGCGATGCTGCCGTGCTGTTGATAACCTCAATAAGTATATCGGGTTAGGCTTGCGGTGGGTGGGGTTTGTCCTTGTCTTCATCCTGTGCTATGAGGTAATCGCGCGCGGCGTCTTCAACCGCCCTACCGAGTGGGCACATGAAGGTTCACAATATGTTTTCGGCCTCTATTTTGCGGTCGCCGGGGGATTTGCCATGTGGTACGGCGGCATGGTCAACGTCGATATTCTGTTAAAGCAACTGCGCCCCCGCGCACGGGCGGGATTACAGGCTGCCACCGCAATTGTCACTCTCATTTTTCTATTTGCCATGGTTTATGTCGGCAGCCGGGAAACAGTCATCTCCATCATGGAGAACGAAAAGAGCTTTACGGCATGGGGTCCGCCCATATGGCCATTGAAGCTTCTGGTATTTGTGGGTTCCTTGTTGCTGTTACTGCAATCACTGGCAAATATGACTCGCGATATTATCCTTGCCGCTACCGGGAAGGAGCCGCCGAAATGACAATTACCGTCTTGACTATTATTCTCTTCGGACTAATGGTGCTGCTGTTAGCCCTGGGGCTGCCGGTAGCTTTTGCCATGGGCGGCGCGGCTGTCATGTTCGGTATTGCGACCCGCGGCTTCGATTCGCTTTTTTTAATGTTCGTCGCGGTACTGACCAATATCAAAACCATCATCCTGATTGCCATCCCCATGTTCATCCTGATGGGCAATATTCTTGAAGTCTCCGGGCTTGCGGAAGACCTCTTCAAGTTCGCCCAGAACTGGTTAGGCAGAATACGGGGCGGACTGGCAATAGCAGCAGTCATTGTCTGCACGATATTCGCCGCCTGTACTGGAGTCAGCGCCGCCGCTACCGTAACAATGGGACTGATTGCTCTTCCCGCCATGCTGCGGCGTGGTTATAACGCACGGCTGGCGATGGGGTGCATCATGGGCGGCGGTGCGCTGGGCATCCTGATACCACCCAGTGTCTCCTTTGTACTGTATGGTTTCATGGCACAGGAATCAGTCGGCAGACTCTTTGCCGGCGGTATTATCCCGGGCTTTATCCTCTCCAGCCTTTTTATCGCGTATGTCATGGTTGTCTGTTATGTGAATCCCAAAATGGGACCCGCGCTGCCTAAAGAGCTGCGGGTCAGCTGGAGCGAAAAATTCGCCTCGGTTAAATCAATAATATTACCCGCGATGCTGGTCGTCTTCGTCCTGGGCTCCATTTTCTCCGGTTTTGCCACCCCGACCGAGGCTTCGGCAGTAGGCGCCGCCGGCGCGGTTATCTGCGCGCTCATTTACCGCCGCTTCACCTGGAAAAGCATGATGGACGCCCTTTCCCGCAGCCTTTCTCTCACCGCAATGGTGATGTGGATCGTGGTTGGCGCTACCGCCTTTACGACTATTTTCACCCGCGCCGGTGCGATGGAACTCATAAAAAACGGATTGATGAACCTGGAGATTCCACCTATCATGATCATCCTTATCATGCAGCTGGTGCTTTTCATCCTGGGGATGTTCATGGACGTTTCCGGGATTATCCTGCTGTGCACGCCGTTGTTTGTTCCGGTGGTCAAGGCATTAGGCTTCAGCACCGTCTGGTTCGGGGTGCTGTTCATCATCAATATGGAAATGGGATTTCTTTCGCCGCCTTACGGCATCAACCTGTTCTATATGAGAGGTGTTGCCACCAGGGAAATCACCATGACCGATATCTACATGGCGGCGTTGCCGTTTATCGTCATCCAGGCAATCGCGCTTTTCCTCACGCTTTTCATCCCGGGACTGGCAACGTGGATTCCCAACATGATATTCGGACCGGAACTATAAAATATTACCTGGTTAGCAGATAGGGGCTGTTCCCGATTGGTGACGAATTAGGCAGCCCCTCTCATTTATCCGGTGCGTATCAGAAAATTCTGCTCAATCCTTGATTTTGGGCAGGAATTCGTTAAAGAGCCACTCATTGTGTTCGCCGAGCAGCGGGCTGGGCGTTCTGACCGCCCCCGGCGTTTTACTTAGTTTAGCGAAAACACCCGGCAGGAGCCGTTTCCCCATAACGGGATGTTCTGTTTCGACCAGAAAGCCGCGCTGCTCGATAT
>JAQTVW010000107.1 GCA_028706655.1 Dehalococcoidales bacterium
ATTCAAAGGAATTGAGTCTGACTAATATTCTGGCGGCCTTTTTTAAGGAAATATCCCTTGGTTTCAAATAAGGTTTAAAAGCGTCATCAGGCGTTCCGGCTTGTCTACTAATTTAGAACCCGTTTTTTATGGATTGTCGGCGTCTTTTTTGGTAGCTTTTCATTGCAGATTTATTGTATTATCCAGAGTTAGATTTGCCAATCACCATTTAGTAATATCGGGCAATAACTGTATTATAAATTACAAATTAAGTAGGGGTCTGCGTCCCAAAAGGAAGAGGCTGGATTTTAGTCCAGCCTCTCAGTTTATATTTTGAGGTATTCCTTTTAGTCGTTATCTTGCCCGAATAGCTTTGCGGTCAACTTTTTGAACCAGGAAGGCGGTTTTACTTCACCGTTCCAGCCTGTCTTCTTGCCGTGCGACCAGCCCGGCTGTGTATCCTTATCTCCCCACCCTGTTTTCTTGCCATGGGACCAACCTTTCGGATCAAGTTCCCCGTCTTCGTCCTCATCGTCATCGTCGTCATCTTCGGTCGAGATAGTTACCGAAGCATAGGCTGTCTTATTGATGGAGTCTTTGACCGCAGTAACCTGGACTGTATTGGTGTACGTATCCGCAGCACCGGTCGCCGTGAATGTCCCGTCATCCGTTATCGTACCGCCGCCGGCTACAACGTTCCACGTGTATGTGATTCCGGTTACGGAAAGGTTATCGGAATCTTGACCTGCAGCGGTAAATTGCTGACTATCCCCAATCGGGATTGTCGCGGAAAGTGGACTTATGACAACATGGTCCAGGACTTCAGTTTGCGCCATCGCCACAGTCGATGGTATTCCGATGATAACCATCGCAACGGCGATAATTGTACCAATTAGTTTTTTCATGTTTTGGTCCCTCCTGAATGTTAAAACGTGATAAATGACAAAAAGTTACCGGTGATTATCAAATTCAGAGGTAAATTACGCAACAATATCTAAACAATTACGTAGATTTACTAATACCGGGAATTGAAGATTGAAAATCTATGAGAATAAAGACTCTGTTCTGCTCCGGATACTATGGGTTCAACTGCCAGCAGCTTATCTCCACTCCGGAGACACCCGCCCATATACCTACTTTCAGCGTGGTTAAAATAGCATCAGCAGCGTCCCTCGCCTGGGCAGTAATAGAATACGGGCGGCTATCGGCATCCCATACTGTCCCTACGTCTTCTCGCGTCGCTTTCACAACTGAATGGCCTTCTGCGCCAGGTATGTCCGGCAATCCCGTTAATTGGTAAGTGTGGACTGCTGAGTCATTTTTATTAATAATGTAGTAGTCTGGCTGTAGTGACCAGAAAATAGTAATGCCCAGGTCCGGAGTGCCGATTACCTCCGGGTCCTGAGTGGTCAGCTGACCGGAGGTTGATCCTTCAAGATACTGCAGGTTCGAAGGTATCACGACGAGGACTTCGTCAATTCTCATATTGCCATCGCCGTTGTTCGTCATCGTAAGAGTAATGGTATAAACACCGGATGCGTAGCTGACGGTTTTTTCTATCTTCAGCCACCCACCATGAACACCCGTCGGTCCGATTTCCTGACCTGCGATCGTCGTTACCCCTTCAACAGCTACCCTTACAGACATGCCGTTAATATCGTCTATTTGATAGGTATACGGCATGGTTGGAGAAGTATACCGTATTTGCCATATCGCATCGGCGACTCCGGCTTCAGCAGTATAGACAGCCTTAGCCTTCTTCTCCGCTATTTTTACTGCTGTCAGGTTGGTTGAAGCGTAATCGAGGGAAGGGATGATTATGAGACTACCCAAAGCCAGCATTGCCAGCATGATGGGCAAAACCTGGCCTCTTTCATTTTTAGCCAGTCGGGACAACAGCCTGCCTAACATCAACATCATCCTATTAATCGGGACGTGCGCTGATTACGTACTCTCTGGCTGCGTTTCTCTCGCCGGAAAGGGCGTTGATTCTAACTGTATTAAGGTCGCTCTGGGAGAGGGATATGTTTGCCGAGTCGATATTATATGCGACCATGCTGGAATAGCTGTTTACCGGCGCTCCATCCAGATTCAGGATTGTCATCTTCCTCAGCACATTCTTGTAATCATCATTCGGGATGACCCACGAATACCGAACATCGTACATATCTCCGGTTTGCCAGTCCTTCCAGCCGATTTTGATAAACTCAGTTTCGGGAGTCGCCAGGTCATCCGTAGTGTTTACCGTCATAGCCATCTGTAAATCCTGGCTCACCCAGTAACCTAAATTCTGTGTGTTGCGCGCTATCGTCATATGCTCATCGCTACTCCCGGTGACTTGAATCATTTGGATTGTAGTCATTCCGGCACCGATAGCTAATATGGCAGATATAGCCAACACTACAATGATTTCAATCTGGAGATAACCTGATTGGTTGTTCAATTGCTAATTCCTGTTTACTTTGTAGGTCTCAACAGAGAATATCGGTTCACCGTTGTGCCTCACAACAACATTCACTCTCTGCAGTCCATCATCCGTGGCATGTACCAGTGAAACGTTGGATGAAGATAATTCCCAGCCTGGCGGCATGATTAGTCCGGGATTTATGGGATATATTGAGGGGTAAGTTAAATAGGCGTGATTTTCGACGAATTCCAACTGGCTGCGGACCAGGCTCTGGGCGATAGTTCGTTCCTGTATTATACTGGTAGCTTTCATTCCGGAAGCGGCTCCGGATAACAAGGCAACACCGGCGGAACCAAGGATAGCCAGGGCTACTATCGTTTCTAATATCGCAAATCCTTGTTGACTACCTTTCGAATTAATCCTCATACCAGCCACCATAAGCCACAATAACATTATGATTTCTCATCTTCATTAGTATTCTCTATCACAGACAATGACCACTCAATAACTCGTTAGTACTGCAAGCGTTGTGTCTTAATAACTAGGATTGATGTCTCATGTCTCGGTAAGTACGGTAAGCAAAGCAGATTTTCTCGCGTTTCTGCCGGACGTTATAGACAGGAGAGATATACTCCGGCGACTGACTCACGGAGTCTCTGACCTGTCTGAATTGCATCGCCAATTATGTTGCGGTAATATAATGGTAGAAGCATCTTCTAATTTACTTATGATCAAAATACCCTGCCGCACACTGCAATACGGACGTAATTTATGATGCCTGAATTTTTAGGGTCATCGGAGCATCTGGATGTCGCGTATTTTTCCATGGAGTTCGGCTTGGAACCCGCCATGCCTACCTATAGCGGCGGTCTGGGCATCCTCGCAGGCGATACGATACGCGCGGCGGCGGATATCAAGCTATCGATGGTCGGTGTATCGCTGCTGCATCGCGAGGGTTATTTCCGGCAGCATCTTGACAGCACCGGTAACCAGACCGAGACCAACGCCGAATGGGCGCCGGAACAATTTCTGCAACTGCTGCCTACCCGCGTCCTGATTAACCTGGGCGGGCATCAAATCCAGATTCAGGCATGGCGCTACCTGGTGCACGGACATTCAGGACATGATGTGCCGGTCTTTTTCCTGGATACTGCCGTACCGGAGAACCCTGAGTGGGAACAAAGCCTGACCGGTCAACTTTACCGCAACGATTCGAAGTACCGTCTTTCCCAGGAAGCGGTGCTGGGTCTGGGCGGTGTCGCCATGCTGCGCGCCCTCGGCTACCGAAAAATCCATTCCTACCATATGAACGAAGGACATTCTGCTCTGGTGACTCTGGCATTGACCGAAGAACGCATGTGGGGACATAACCTGAGCGCCGCTTCGGAAGAAGACAAGGAAGCTGTACGGCAGTGCTGCGTTTTTACCACTCATACTCCGATAGCCGCCGGACATGATGAGTTTCCGGTGCCGCTGGTGCGCGAGGTACTGGGCGGCGAGCGTACCGACTACCTGCTGACGACCGGGGGCTGCCGCAACAATGCCCTGAACATGAGTAACCTCGCGGTTGATTTCTCACGTTATGTCAATGGCGTCTCCATGCGTCACGAGGCAGTCTCAAAGTGCATGTACTGCAATCGTTCCATAGATAACAACCATTGTTATATTAACGGCACGACCGTTTTGCGCGACGATGTCACACCCTGCAAATATTCGGAGCATCCCATTGATGCGATTACCAACGGCGTCCATGCGAACACCTGGACTTCTTCCGCTATGAGCAAAGTATACGACCGTTACATCCCTGAGTGGCGGCGGGACAATCATTACCTGAGATACGCCGTCGGTATTCCGCTGGACGTCATCTGGAAAGCGCACCAGTCCGCCAAGCAGGAACTGTTCGATGAAATAAAACGGCGTACCGGCGTCATCCTCGACCCTGAAGTAATGACCATCGGTTTTGCCCGGCGCGCCACCGGCTACAAGCGCACCGACCTGATCTTCGCCGACCTCGAGCGCCTGCGCCAGATTGCCAAACAGGCAGGGCGTTTCCAGGTTGTGTGCGGCGGTAAAGCGCATCCAAACGACGGGAGCGGCAAGGAACTTATCCGCAACATTTTCAAAGCCGGCGCCGAACTCAAGGACATTATCCCGGTGGTCTACCTGGAAGAATATGACATGGCGCTGGCAAAGTATGTCTGTTCGGGAGTAGACCTGTGGCTGAACACGCCACTGAAGCCGCTGGAAGCATCCGGGACAAGCGGCATGAAGACCGCGCTCAACGGCATCCCCAGTCTGAGTATCCTGGACGGCTGGTGGACTGAAGGGCACGTCGAGAGCGTCACCGGCTGGTCTATTGACGACGGATGGCGGGAACAGAGCAACCGGGAGGAAGAAATCGCCTCGCTCTACAACAAACTGGAGAAGGTGATTCTCCCGATGTACTACAAAGCCCCTACTGATTATATCGCGGTGATGCGTTACGCCATCGCCCTGAACGGCCCCCATTTCAACGCCCAGCGCATGGTCATGCAGTACCTCCAGAACGCCTACCGGCACCCGATAAATGCGTAATGATTGCCCCA
>JAQTVW010000024.1 GCA_028706655.1 Dehalococcoidales bacterium
CCTGGGGCTGGAGCAGGTCCCAAGGGTCCGGCTGTTCGCCGGTTAAAGCGGTACGCGAGCTGGGTTCAGACCGTCGTGAGACAGGTCGGTCTCTCTCCGCAGTGGGCGTCCGGAGATTTGAGGGGATCTCTTTTTAGTACGAGAGGACCAAGAGGGGTAGACCTATGGTGTGCCAGTTGTTCCGCCAGGAGCATTGCTGGGTAGCTATGTCTATTCTGGATAAGCGCTGAAAGCATCTAAGTGCGAAACCAACCCCAAGATTAGATCTCCCATCCTTCCTCGCAAGGGGAAGGAGTAAGGTCGCAAGTAGACTACTTGCTTGATAGGCAGCGTGTGTAAGCGCAGTAATGCGTTCAGCTAAGCTGTACTAATGACCGAGGGCTTGACCTGTTTCAGAATTGATATTAGAAATCCTAGGAAAATCCATCGTGGTTTTTATGACCGCGGTGGATTTTTTGTTTATGGGCGCCTTTTTATCTTGACAGTACGGCTTTATCAATCTACAATAATCCCAAAAGAATTCTTGCAGGAGGTTAATATGGCTGACCAGGCACCGGAAACCGCGAAAGGAAAACGCAAGGGCGCCGGCGCACTCTTCATCCCGGCAGGGCTGTTCATCGGCATGGGCATCGGCTGGTTGATGGGTTATATGGTGCAGGGGATGTCCATCGGCCTGGGCGCGGGCTTTTTAATCTTCGGGATTATTTTACTGATGGTCAAGGATTAACGACTAATATTATATAGCAGTAAACGGTTCTTATCTTTTAACCCCGTTTCTTTAACTGAGGAAGGGGCTTTTGTTTTGGGAATACTCCGATGATTTCCTGAAATTGTTAAAGCGGCAAAATAATATATTAAACTGCCGCAATAATGGCAATACTCACTGTGCCCGACGGGCTTTTCCATCGGGCATTTGTTTCTCAATATAGTAATTTGCCTTGTTCCTGATTCAGTTATATGAGGCATTTGACAAAAAACTTCATAGTGCGTTAAAATAATGGCATACGGAAACCGTATGCCGTATTGGGGGATAACGCCCCTTGAAATGGCGTATAATAGTAGGGCAAAGATGCACCGGATATGTTTAATTGCGGCAGCGGGAACTGAAGCCGCCCGTATTCAGGCGGGACTTGCGGCGGCCGGTTTTGGATGCGTCGTTCCGCCGGATGGTGCCGATATCTCTGAGCGGGTAGCGGAAGAAGCGCCGCACCTGGTGCTTATCGAGACCTCTCAACCGGAGCGGATTCACGGACTGACACAGCAAATAAAGCAGGCAAAGCCGGTGCCGGTCATTGCGCTCCTTCCCCGCGAAATGTTAGCGCGCCTCAACGGACAACTGGATGCCGATGATTTTATCGTTCAACCCGCTGACATTGCCGAACTGACGCTGCGCATTATAAAATTACTGGAGAAGACCCAGCGCGCCGCTTCCGGAGAAATGATAACCAGCGGCGACCTCACGATTGATATGGGGAAATGCGAAGTCACCGTTGACGGACGTCTGACCGACCTGACCTACCGCGAATACGAACTATTAAAATTCCTGGCAAGCCATCCGGGGCGCGTATATTCCCGCGAAGCCCTGCTGAACCGTGTCTGGGGCTACGATTTCTATGGCGGGGACCGCACCGTCGATGTTCACATCCGCCGCCTGCGCAGCAAAATTGAAGACCCTGCCCACGACTTCATTGAAACGGTGCGCAACATCGGCTATCGGTTCATCGAGTCATAAACTCCTTAATTCAATCTTATTTTTCTGTCATTGCGAGCGAAGCGAAACAAATTCGATTAATTCCGTATGGGATTGTTGCGTCGCTGCGCTCCTCGCAACGACAACTGAAAATTCCCGTAACTCGTTTCGTATCGTTTTTGTTCGTCACATAAACTTAACCTTCCCGTAATCTTGCCGTAACATTTCTCCTTTAGACTGAGAGTATCTGGAACAGGGAAGGGGTTGGATATGAACGTTAATGCAGCAGATACCGCCTGGTTGCTTATTTCTTCGGCGATGGTCATGTTAATGACGCCTGGGTTAGCTTTGTTTTACGGCGGAATGGTGCGCCGCAAGAACGTCCTTGCCACTTTCATGATGAGCTTTTCCGCCATGGCGCTCGTGGGTTTGCTCTGGGTGCTTTACGGCTACACCCTTAGTTTCGGTTCGGACGTCGGCGGATTTATCGGCGGGCTGGATTTCCTGGGGTTGAAGGGAGTGGGGCAGGAGCCTTCTACGGTCTATGCTACTACCGTCCCGCACCTCGCTTTCATGATATACCAGGCGATGTTTGCTGTCATCACCGTCGCGCTAATTTCCGGGGCAGTGGTGGAACGCATGAAATTCGGTGCTACCCTGCTCTTTTCGGCTCTGTGGTTAACTCTGATTTACTCGCCTGTGGCACACTGGGTGTGGGGCAGCGGCGGCTGGCTGGCAAAGCTGGGTGCTCTGGACTTTGCCGGCGGCACCGTGGTCCATATTTGTGCCGGGATGTCGGCGCTGGCGCTCGCCAGGTTGGTGGGGCCGCGGAAAGGGTTCCGTGAAGGCGCTCCTATGGAACCCCATGATGTACCCATGGTGGCGCTCGGCGCCGGCATCCTCTGGTTCGGCTGGTTCGGCTTCAATGCAGGCAGCGCCCTGACCGCCGGCGGACTGGCTTCCAGCGCTTTTGTAACGACCAACCTCAGCGCCGCCGCCGCCGCTTTTACCTGGATGCTGTTGAGCTGGTTCTACCGCCGTCCTACGATGTTGGGCGTGGCGACCGGTGCGGTAGTGGGGTTGGTGGCAATCACTCCGGCAGCCGGCTTTGTCGAACCCATCATGGCGATTCCCATCGGGATGGGTGGGGCGATAGTCTGCTATTATGCCATGCTCCTGCGTTCCAAATGGAGCATCGATGAATCTCTCGATGTCTGGGCTTGTCACGGCATGGGCGGCATCTGGGGCGCCCTGGCGACGGGCATTTTCTCCAGCAGCGCCGTCAACGCGGCGGGCGCGAACGGTCTGCTGTATGGGAACCCGATGCAATTTGTAAAACAGCTTATCGCCGTGGTGATTGTCGCTGGATTTACTTTCGGGGCGACCATGGTGCTCGGCAAGCTGGTGAAGGTTGTCACCGGATTGCGGGTGAGCCCTGAAGAGGAGTCCGTCGGTCTGGATATTGCCCAGCACGGCGAGAGGGCATACGGAGGTCTGCTGCGATGAAAAAGATAGAAGCGATTATCCGGGAAGAAAAACTCGAGCCTGTGCGTAAAGCTCTGGAAGAGTACGGCTACTTCGGCATGACGGTTAGCGAGGTGAGCGGGCGGGGCAGGCAGAAGGGGATTCCCTTGCAATGGCGGGTAGGTGAATACCGCGTCGACCTGCTGCCCAAGCTGAAAGTTGAAGTCGTGATACTGGATGAAGACCTGCCCCGGGTGATTAATGCGATTGCCGGCTGCGCGCGCACCGGCGAAATGGGCGATGGCAAGATATTCATCATCCCGGTGGAAAATGCGGTGCGGGTACGCACCGGCGAAGAAGGGATGAACGCAATTTAAGATAACACCCCACCAATCGGGTAAATATATCATAGGGAAAAAGGAGGCACAAAAATGGCAACCAAAGGCAAAAGCAGAGAAGAGGCAAAGGAGTATGTCCTCAAGATGGCGAAGGAGCACGACGTCAAGTTTATCCGCATGTGGTTTACGGATACGCTCGGCGTCCTGAAGAACTTTGCCATCCCCATAGAGCAACTGGAGGCTTCCCTGGAAAACGGACAGGGCATTGATGGTTCGTCAATTGCCGGTTTTGCCCGGATTGACGAGAGCGACATGGTGGCGATGCCCGACCCCGATACCTTCCAATTGCTCCCCTGGCGTCCCCGGGAACATGCGGCAGTCGCCCGCGTATTCTGCGACATTCTAAAACCCGGCGGCGTGCCGTTCGAGGGCGACCCGCGGTTTGTCCTCAAGAGAAACGTGAAGCGGGCGGCAGACCTGGGCTATACCTACTATGTCGGCCCGGAACTGGAGTATTTCTACTTCAAAGATTCGTTAAGCACCGAATTTCTCGACCTGGGCGGGTACTTTGACCAGACGACGCTGGACGCCGCCACCGACCTGAGGCGGGAAACGGTGCTCACCCTGGAAGCGATGGGCATTGATGTCGATAAATCACATCACGAGGTCGCCAACAGCCAGCACGAAATCGATATGAAATATACTGATGCCCTGACGATGGCGGACAATGTCATGACCTACCGGCTCGTCGTCAAGCAAATCGCCATGAAGTACGATGTTTACGCCACCTTCATGCCCAAGCCGGTCTTCGGCATCAACGGCTCCGGCATGCACGTCCACCAGTCGCTCTTCAAGGGCAATGCCAATGCCTTCTTCGATAAGAACGGCAAATACCATCTCTCAAAGGTAGCCCTGAGCTACATCGCCGGACTGCTGAAATACGCCCCCGAATTTACCTCGGTGTGCAACCAGTGGGTCAACTCCTACAAGCGCCTGGTCCCCGGCTACGAAGCGCCGGTATATCTGTCATGGGCGCGGCGCAACCGCTCCGACCTTATCCGCGTGCCGGAATACGAACCGGGCAAAGAGAACGCCACCAGGTTCGAACTGCGTTCCCCGGACCCGGCAGCCAACCCGTACCTCTGCTTCAGCGTGATGCTGGCAGCCGGTCTGGCGGGTATCGCGGAGGGGCTGGAGCCGCCGGAGCCGGTGGAAGAGAACGTCTATCACATGAGCGATGAGGAGAGAAAGAAGCGGGGCATCGGCACGCTGCCGGCAAGCCTGATTGACGCTGTGAACCTCACCGAGAAGAGCAAGCTCGTGCGCGAGGCTCTCGGCGAGCATACTTTCAACGCCTTTATCAAGAACAAGAAGATAGAGTGGGACAACTACCGCACGCAGGTCACCGATTACGAGATAAAGAGATACCTGCCGCTGCTGTAACCCTTCCTCATTGAATGTGTCAGAGCCAGCCCGGACCATCGCCGCCGGCGGGCTGGCTCTGGTTTAATCTGCTTTTGCATCCAATGTCATTCTGAGGAGTGAATGACGAAGAATCCGTACCTGTCACGAATCATACGGATTCTTCGCTTACGCTCAGAATGACAGCAATAAGCTACTTTTGATACAAACCTGGTTGAGTGAGAGATAACTAGATAATCTCTGCTTCTTCCACGGTCACTTTGACCACGTTATTCAGTTTCATATTTCTCGCGGCAAGTTCGGCGGCAACCTTATCGAATATCTCGCCGGAGCTGAGTACCTCGCCTTTGCCCCAGATGCGGCAGCCCTTGCGCTCTTTGGCGTCCAGGCAAATAATGGCGACCTGCGGGTTCTCCTTAATGTTCTTGACAGTGCGCGGGGAAGCGACATCGGCAAAAAGGACATGCTCGTCATCCAGGATGCGCAGCGAACCCTTCGCCGAGACATTCGGCTTGCCGGTCTTGCTTGCCGTCGCTACCAGCGACGGGCGGATGGTACCGATTGCCGTTTTGATTTCTTCACTGAGTTTAGCCATGTCATAACCTCCCTGTTCTTATTTGTTGTGCGGCTTCAGCAATATTGATGCGATTTGACCTGCAATTCCCAACGCGGCACAGGAGATAAAAGCCCAAAAATAGCTGCCGGTTACATCGAATATCCGTCCGGCTAAGAGAGACCCGGCGGCGCCGCCGATGTTGGCGACAAAGATAGCTAGTCCGAAGATTGCCCCGTGCGCTCTCAGCCCAAAATAATCGGCGATAAGGGGCGATTGCACCACCGCGAATCCCGCCCAGCTTACCCCAAAAACAACTGCAAAAATATACAGCATCCAGACTTCGCCGGCAACCAGAAGCCACAGGAAAGACAAGGATTGCAGTATCAGGAACATAAGCGCCACCCGTTTGCTGCCGATCCTGTCCACAATGCCGCCCAGTACAACCTTGCCGCCGCTGCTCACGATGCCGATAACCGACACGATAGTGGCGGCTACCGCTGCGGAAATCCCGATGTCCGTGGCATGGGGGACAATATGCACCATTGCCAGTTGTATGCAGAAGTTGGCGGAAAGGAACACAACGCAGATTAACCAGAACGTGCTGCCGCCGATTGCTCTCGGCGCAGATACTTCCCGGGCTTTCAACTGGTTATTCTCTGTTTTTACGGCGTCAGTACCATAAGCGGACAGCCCCATGTCGCCCGGGTCACGCCTGAGAAATTGCGCTGCGATAACTATTGTTGCCATGGCAATTAAACCGATAATGATATAAGACGTACGCCACTCGTAGTTGGTTATCAGGTAGTTTGCCAGTTGCGGCAGAGCCATTGTGCCGATTCCTACTCCTGAAGCAGCAATCCCGCTCATCAGCCCCCGTCTTTTGACGAACCACCTTGCGATTGTCGATATCAGCGGAACCCACATGCCGGATATGCCCAGGCTCAGCAATACGCCGTAGATGAGGTACATCTGCCAGATTGAGTTTATCTGAGACATCAGGCAATAGCCCAGCCCCATGGTAAAGCCGAGCACAGTGACGACTAATCTCGCGCCGAACCTGTCGCTCAACCTGCCGGTAAAAATGCTGAAAACTCCGATGAGAATCATATTCAGGGAATACGCTCCCGAGGTCTCCGCCCGGGTCCAGCCGAATTCGTTCAAAACGGGTTTGAAAAACACGCCGAAGCTATACTGGGCACCCCACACAATCATCAGGATAACGAAGGATGCAACCACAATAGTATAACCATAGAAAAACTTCGGTTGTTTTACTTCGGTTCCCGTTGTGGGTTTACGGTTGTCCAAGAGGCTACACTTTCTCTGGTAAGATGCCAGTTTACACTGATGAACTATCTAATCCTAGTCCATGACTTGCAAGAAATCAACATTGCTTAAAGCATGCCCCCCTCTTTACCATTTCTTCGTGCACCTGATATGATACTAATATGGCGGTTATCAAGACGGAAAACGTGATTAAGAAATTCCGCGACCTCGTGGCGGTCGATGGCGTCAGCATGGAGATAGAGGACGGCGAGTGTTTCGGCTTGCTGGGTCCCAACGGCGCCGGCAAGACCTCGCTCATCAGGATGATAACCGCTATCTCGCCCATCAGCTCTGGTGAAGTATGGGTTGCCGGAAAAGACCTGAAAAAAAATTCCCGCGAGTTAAAATCGCTTCTGGGTGTGGTGCCCCAGATTGATAACCTCGACCCCGATTTAACGGTGCTGCAAAACCTGCTCACCTTCGCCCGCTATTTTGAAATCCCGCGTAAAGAGGCGGAGCGCCGCAGCATGGAGGCGCTCCGAACGTTTCAATTGACCGAGAAGCGCAACAGCAAAATCAAAGAGCTGTCCGGCGGCATGAAGCGGCGGTTATTAATCGCGCGGGGACTGATAAACCAGCCGAAGATTTTGATTCTCGATGAGCCGACGGTCGGGCTCGACCCGCAGACGCGTCACCTGTTATGGCAAAAACTCAAGGAGCTGAAATCGCAGGGCATCACCCAGTTGCTTTGCACGCAGAACATGGAAGAGGCGGCGCTCCTCTGCGACAGGGTCGCCATCATGCACCTCGGCAAGATTGTCGTGGTGGATACTCCCCTCAATCTCATCTCGCAGTATGTCGGCGAAAAGCTGTGGGAAATCGAGCCTGCCAGTCCGCAGGAGCGGGCGGAGATAATCCGGGAACTGGAGAGCCACCACATCGAACATGAAGAAGTCGGCGCAATGATTAAGGCATTTCACGTCGATAGCGACGACCTGGCGCGCAAGCTGCTGGTGAGGCCCCGGCAGGCGACGCTGGAAGACGTCTTCTTCCGCCTGACGAAGGGGTCGCTCGTCGAATGAAGATGTTTTCCTGGCGCTTTATCCGGCTCTGGCAGCGTAACCGGGACGTCTTTTTCCGGCTGTGGCGCTCCGAGCTGCCCGGTTTTACCATCGAGCCGGTCATTATCCTGCTGGCTTTCGGGGTGGGACTGGGCACTTTTGTTTCCGGGCTGGGCGGGGAGACTTATATCGAGTTCATTGCGCCCGGTATCGTGGCGGGCTATACCATGTTCAGCGGCATCTTTGAATGTACCTACGGCACGTATGCCCGCATGGAGTTCCAGAATACTTTCGATGCGATTCTCGCCACGCCGCTCGATGCCGAGGATATCATTGCCGGGGAAATCTTCTGGGGCGCGACCCGCGCCATGCTGACCGGCACGGCAATCCTGATTGCGGCAGCCGCTTTCCAGCTGGTGCATTCGCCGTGGGCGCTGCTGATTCCGGCGGTCTGTTTTTTACAGGGCATCCTGTTTTCCGCGCTGGCGATGTGTTTTACCGCCTATGCCCCGGCGATTTACAGCTTCAACTATTTCTATACCCTGTTCATCAACCCCATGTTCTTCGTCAGCGGGGCTTTCTTCCCGCTGTCCAATTTCCCGGTCGTGGTGCAAAACCTGAGCTGGATAGCGCCGCTGGCGCCGGCAATCCACCTGACCCGCTCATTATTCAGCGGCGTGTTCGAGCCCAATCCGTTCCTTTCGCTGGGGATACTGGTGGTGCTTTCGACAGGCTTCTTCTTGCTGGCGCTGGTGACGATGCGGAAGCGGCTGACGAAATAAAGGTAATCCATCTCCTCTCAGGCAAGGTTACCTCGGCTCTTTAATCTTGGTTGTGTCATTCCCGCGAAAGCGGGAATCCAGCAGAGAGGATGTCTTCTGGATTCTCGGGTTAAGCCCGATAATGACAAATCCTTCCTCACTTGGCTTTTTTACGTTGTAAGTGATATATTTTAATTGGTGTTGCGCCGTGTCTTAGATTTCGTATAGACAGGAGGGTGGCTAGCTCTACAGGAGAGGTAGCCTTTTGTTGCATATGGCAGATATGATAAAGCTTAAAATTGATGATGTCGACGTCGAGGTAGCGAGAGGCACGACCGTCCTCAAAGCCGCCCAGAAGGCGGGCGTCTATATCCCCACCGCCTGCTTCCACCCGGACCTGACGCCGTTCGGCGGGTGCCGCCTCTGCATCGTGGAAATCGAAAAGATGCGCGGCTTGCCCACTTCCTGCTCCACTCCGGCGGCGGAAGGTATGGTCGTCAAGACCAATACGCCCAACCTGCAAAACCTGCGCCGGGACTATCTGCAGCTCCTGCTCACCGAACATCCCCATGCCTGCCTCGATTGCGAGCGGCGCGAGCGCTGTGGTCCCAATGACATCTGTTTGCGCAACGTCGCGGTGACCGAGCGCTGCGTGACCTGTCCCGCCAACCAGCATTGCGAATTCCAGCGGCTGGTCGATTATATCGGCGTGGGCGAGATGGCTTTGCCGTACAAATTCCGCGGTATGCCCGTCGATGACCGCGACCCGCTGATTGTGCGCGATTATAACCTGTGCATCCTCTGCGGGCGCTGCGTGCAGATGTGCGCGGACGTGCGCGGCATCGGCATTTACAGTTTTATCAAACGGGGTATCGAAAGCACGGTCGGCACGGCGTTCAACCGCACCCTTAAAGAATCGAGCTGCCGTTTCTGCGGCGCGTGTGTCGAGGTCTGTCCCACCGGCGCGCTGTTTGATAAAGCCGCCAAGGAGCACCCGGAGCTCAGCCGCGAGGCGGTCGCGGTGCCCTGTCATTATAAGTGTCCGGCAGGTATCAACGTGCCGCTCTATGTTTACCAGGTCGCCCAGGGTAAATACCAGGACTCGCTGGCGACTGTCCGCGAAAAGGTACCGTTCCCCGGCGCGCTGGGGCGTGTCTGCATCCATCCCTGCGAGGGCGGCTGCCGCCGTGGTTCGCTGAATGACCCTATCTCTATCAGAGTTTTAAAGCGTTTCGTCGCCGACCGTGACACCGGCGAATGGAAGAAATACTCCCGCAAGCTGCCTGCCACCGGCAAGAAAGTGGCGGTCATCGGCGCGGGTCCCGCCGGTCTGACGGCAGGCTATTACCTTGCCAAGCAGGGGCACGGCGTCACCGTGTTCGAGCAGTTCCCGGTCGCCGGCGGCATGATGCGCGTCGGCATCCCGGACTATCGCCTGCCGCCTGCGGTGCTGGACAATGAAATTGACATAATCAAAGAAGCGGGCGTGGAAATCAAGTTCAACACCCGCATCGATTCGGTAGATTCGCTGTTTACCCAGGGCTATCAGGCGGTCTTCCTCGCGCCGGGCGCGCACCGCGGCATGAAGCTGGGCGTCGAGGGTGAGGAGACCGAGGGCGTGCTCGATGGGGCATCTTTCCTGCGCCGCGTCAACCTCGGGGAAAAGGTAAATGCAGGGGACAAGGTGGCGGTCATCGGCGGCGGCAACGTCGCGATTGACGCCGCCCGCGTCGCTCTGAGGCTGGGTGCGAAAGAGGTCAGCCTTATCTACCGCCGTACCCGCGATGAAATGCCCGCCAGCCCCGAAGAAGTGGAAGCGGCGCTGGAAGAAAAGATTGAGCTGGTCATCCTGGCGGCGCCGCTCAAGATTTCCCGCAGCAACGGGCAGCTGAGCCTGGTCTGCCAGCGCATGGAGCTCGGCGAGCCGGATGCCAGCGGGCGGCGGCGTCCCGTACCGGTCAAGGGCAGCGAGTTCGCCCGTGATTTCAGCACTATCATCGGCGCCATCGGACAGGCGACCGATATTCCCGCCGGGTTCCAGGTCAAGACGAGCAAGTCCGGTATCATCGAAGCTAATGCCGATACAATGGCGACAAGCCATGCCGGCGTCTGGGCAGGTGGTGATGCCGTCAGCGGTCCCGCTTCCGTCATCGGCGCCATCGCGGCGGGCAGAAAAGCTGCCGGCGCCATCGATAAATACCTGGGCGGCTCCGGCGAAATCGATGAGGAATTGACCCAGGACCGTCGCTTTACCATGCAGTGCGGGCTGGTGGAAGGCTTCCCTGAATTCGACCGTGTGAAGATGCCCGAGTTGCCGGTAGCGCAGCGCGCGGGCAACTTCAATGAAGTAGAACTCGGTCTGGAAGAGACCGCGGCTGTCTTTGAAGGACGGCGCTGCTTCCAGTGCGGCTGCCGGCTGCAGATTACCCCGGCGCCGGAAGCGCCCTGCATCGCTCGCAGTACTGACGTAAAATAGGCGTTCCCGCCTGATGTGTCTTCCATCCTGAAGTAGACAATCCTCTCCATCGCTGGGGGGGTAGGGTGAGGGTGGGAGTCGTACTCGCCCTCACCTCAGTCCTCTCCACAGGGGAGAGGCACATTGGCACGCTGGTGCTATGCAAATCCGTGCTGAGGAGAGGTATGCCGGGAATCGGTCAGGGATTAGAGTTCATCATCGTCCTGGGGACGGCTCTTGCCTGCGGACTTATCGCCCGGCGTCTCAAGCTGCCCCTGCTTATCGGCTACCTCACCGGCGGCATTATCGTTGGTCCCTCCGTCCTGGGACTGGTGCATGAAGAGCAGGCGATTTATGCGGTCGCCAACCTCGGCATCGTCTTACTCCTGTTCACGCTCGGACTGGAATTCTCCGTCCGGGAAATACGGCGTGTCGGCAAGGTGGCGGTGTGGGGCGGCGTCCTGCAAATGGTACTGGTTATCACCATCATCTTCGGCGCCTGCCGTCTATTCAATTTCTCATGGATAGAAGCCGCCCTGTTCGGCGTGGCGGTCGCGGAAAGCGGCACGGCGGTCATACTCAAGCTGCTGATGGAACGCGGCGAACTGGATTCACACCACGGGCGCATTACGATGGGGCTGTCGGTTGTTCAGGACGTGCTCATCGTTCCGGTGGTGGCCATCATGCCCGCGCTCGGTGGAGAAGCCGGCGGTATGGTGCAGTTTGTCGATATCTTGCTGATGCTGCTCAAAGCCGCTCTGTTTGTGGCGGTGACGGTCGCGCTGGGACTCTGGGCGCTGCCCTGGATACTGGGTAAAATTGCCGGGCAGCACTCCCGGGAACTGTTCATGCTCTCGGTGGTCACGCTTTGCCTGGCGACGGCTTTCGGGACGTATTATTTCGGGCTCTCGCTGGCATTCGGCGCTTTTGTTGCCGGTCTGATGGTCAGCCAATCGGTCTTTGCCCGTCAAGCCCTCGCCGAAGTCATTCCGCTGCGGGACAGCTTTGCGGCAGTCTTTTTTGTCTCGCTGGGGATGCTGTTCAGCGTGAGCTTCCTCGTCCAGTACTGGTTTGATTTTATCCGGCTGCTGCTCATTGTCATTGTCGTTAAAGCGGTCATCTCCGGTTTTGCCGTGAAAGTTTTCGGCGCGGGGTTCAAAGACGCTCTTCTGGTAGGCATCGGGTTGGTACCGCTCGGGGAATTCAGCTTCATTATGGTGCTGACCGGCTTTCAATCATCGGTCTTTTCTCCCTATGTCCAGTCCATGCTGATTGCCGTCGCGCTGGGGAGCATGCTGCTGACGCCGTTCACTCTGAGCCTGGGCTCACGGCTGTATCTCTGGCTGAGCCAGCACAAGACGATGTACTTCATGCTTTCATCAAAAGTCGAGCCGTATCCCCGGGTGAAAGACCTTGCCCTGTCCCACCATACGGTCATCTGCGGCTATGGCGACCTCGGCGCAAGGCTGGGGGCGGTACTGGAACGTCAGAAGTTCACCTACCTGGTCATCGACCTGGATGCGAATGTCGTCTCACGGCTGCGGGAGCGCGGCATTCCCTGCATCTACGGCGATGCGACCAACCCGGAAATACTGGCTCACGCCGGACTGGACAAGGCGCGGGTGCTGGTTTGCACTTTTACAGAGTTTATCTCGGTGGAAGCTCTGGTGCGCAATGCGCTGGCAATCAATCCTAAGTTGGATATCGTGGCTACGGTGAACGATGATGAGGAAGCGGCATTGCTCAAGAGAATGGGTGTCGCGGAGGTAGTCCTGCCTCCCTTCGAAGGCAGCCTGGAAGTCGTCCGGCACACTTTGCACCGTTTCGGTCTGAACAGCACGCAAATCCAGTTCATACTGGCCGGCTTGCGCCGCAGAGTGGAGACGAGATAACTCTCTATATAAGATTACAGTAGATGTCACCCTGAGCGGAGCGAAGGGTCTCGTTATTCAGCAGTGAACAACGAGATTCTTAAATCGCTCCGCTTCTTTCAGAATGACATTTATTCTTCTGTCATTGCGAGCCGAAGGCGACGCAATCCCTGACAAGGACAAAAAGAGATTGCTTCGTCACTCCGTTCCTCGCAATGACAGAGTCCATCATCCGTGCGGGTCGTCCAGGGCAATGCCCGCCAGGTATTTCACATGGTCCATCTTGGGCTTGAGGTCGTAGTCCCGTAGAATGCCGATGGTCTCCATGATGGGCGAGCCGCCGCCATGATATTGACCGCCCAGTTCTACGCCGAACCAGTGGGACGTCATCATATCGCTTATCATGCGGAAGAGGCGGTGCTGGTTCTCCGGGGAGATGCGCGGGTTGCGCATGGTGTACTTCTCCAGGTAGCCCTTCGTCTCCGGGTTGAACCAGTCTTCCTCGAAAGGCAGGGTGGCGTACCACCCGCCGGCGACATCGCACAGGATTTCATACTCGTGGAAGATGTTTTCCCCGGCGAGCCGCCTGCCCACGTTGACGTAAATAGCGTTGGGGATGTAGGTGCCGGAGCCGGTCTTCTTGCCGGTGACCGAGGCGGCAATCCCGGCGGCGGTGACCAGTTCCGCAACGCCGATGAGGTGCGCCAGTTTATGCTGGATGTGCTGCGCCTTGCCCACGCCGTTGTATTCGGCGACCAGGGAGGTCATCCCCAGCACGATATCAGTAATGGAAGGCTTGCAGCCGGTGTAGCTGTGGCGGTGATATTCGGCGAATTGCAAGGCGAGCCGCCCGCCCATATCGGTCTCGCCGTTGAGGAAGATGCGGTCCCATGGCACAAATACGTTATCGAACACGGTGAGCGATTCGGCATCGCCGAAGTGGGCGATGGGCGCTTCGAGGTGCACCCGCTGGGGGATATTGGCGAGCCGGACAATCTGGTGGATGCCCTCGGTATCGGCGGGAATGGCGAAAGCGATTGCCCAGTCCTTCTCCTCTGCGGTGAGCGCGCGGGTGGGCAGGACGATGATTTCCTGGGCATAAGGGGCGATGGTATTGTGAGCCTTCGCCCCGCGGACGACCACGCCATCGCTCTTGCGTTCGACGACGCGCACGTAGAGGTCGGGGTCTACCTGCTCATGGGGGCGCTTGCTGCGGTCGCCTTTGACGTCGGTCTGGGCGCAGTTGGCGACGATGTCGTTCGTCTGGAAATACTCCAGCCACTTCATGAAGCGCTTGTTATAATCGGTGCCGTATTTCTGGTCGGTGTCCCAGGTAATGACGGAAAGGGCGTTGGTGGCATCGATGCCCATGCACCGCTGGATGCACCCGCCGACGCGGTGGCAGAGCTTGCGGGTCATCGCCTGCTTGTTCAGCAGGTCTTCCGTACTGCAATGGATGTTGCAGAAACGGTTGATTTCGCCGCCGGTAATCTTGGATAGTGTCGTGACCAGCCCCTTGTTTTCCGGTTCCAGGGCGGCGTCAAAAGTAGCCGCGACGACGTTGATGGGCTGCTCCAGACGGGGGTCGTCCCGGTTCAGCTTTTCTCCGCCGATGTGGATGTTGCCTCGCATCCGGGAAAGTTCTTTGCGGTACTGCGTGCCTGTTTTCATGTGCTATGCCTCCTCATTTCGTTTAAGGTGATACTTAATATAGCACAATAATAAAAAAGAGTGAATAGGGGGTAACCATGAAGATGATTAATCGTCTACCAAAAGAAAAGAGGGAGCTTAACGCCCCCTCTTATGGGTTCAATGATTCCGGTAATAGATTAACTCTTGGCGGCATGCTCCGGGGCATGATACTGGGTGCGCCAATCGTGCAGGGAACCGCCTCGTTGCCAGAGGAAGGTATATCTTTCGCGCGGGGTCATGGTCAGCCACCTCACGTGGAACAGGAGCTTTGCCGCACCGTCCAGCAGTTTTTCTTCCACTATTTTTTTCGTTTCCTGCAGTTGCTTTGGAGAATAAAAACTGGCTGCGACAATTCCTGCAACCGCGCCGATAGCCAACCCGATGCCGAAATAGCAAGTCCGGTTAGACATATCTCACCACCTCCCGATTTATTGACTCCGCCAAGACTGGAGCCTCTACTAATTTAGTTTACCATATCCGGGCAAGCGGCTGAAGGGGTTAGCACGAAAATCCTTCTTAGTCCCATAAGGGATTTCAGGTTATCTGCTTGCGGAAAAGCCGCATCAGGTCTACCGCTGACCGGTAAGTTTCTAGCTGGCGCTGCTGTGTCGCGCTGTCCCAGCCCAGCAGTCTGCCCATCTCCTGCGTCACGATGAAAGCCGCGTCTCGCCCCTGGTCGGGTCTCAGCCCGGCATCAGTGCGGCGCAAAAGGAAATCGCCGACGGTCAGGGCATATTCGTTATTGACGGCGTAATGCACCTGCGCCAGGATATCCGGGCAGCCCTCGCCGAGCGGCTGCGCCAGACGCGTATCTTTCTTCGCCAGCGCCAGCACCGCCGCAAAGCGCGACCCGTATATGCGTGCGAGGTGTGCGGCAGTAGCAGCGGGGATGCTGTTTTCCTGCGCCGCCAATTTTAACGCATGGGGGAGAACGGCGGGCGCGCCGGGGAGAGCGGTCTCAGCAGTCGTGCAGCGGGCGTTACTGCCCAGCTTGCGGGCAATCAGGTCGACGGATTCTTCCGCCACGCCGCGGTAAGCGGTGATTTTGCCGCCCAGCACAGAAAGGAAACCCTCGATGCCGTTCTCGATGCTGTGGTCAATGAGACGGTGCGCCCGCGAGGTGTTCGATGCCTTGCTGCTGCCGCTCGCCACCAGGGGGCGCAGCCCGGCAAAGGCATAATGGATGCTTTCCTGTTTGATTGCGGGGAAGTAATGTCTTACCTCGTTAACCAGGTAATTGACATCTTCCGCTCCGGCATGAACGGTATCGGGGTCGCCGGTATAATCGGTATCGGTGGTGCCGATGAGCGAGTAGTCCTGCCAGGGAATCACAAAGAACAGCCGCCCATCGCTCCGCGCGAACAGGACGAGAGCATTGGTGGATACCTTGTCCGTCAGCAGGTGAACGCCCTTCGTGCGGCGCAAGCGGTTCGTCGCGCTGAGGTTCATTTTTTCCCAGACAAGGTCTGCCCAGGGTCCGCCCGCATTGAACACCAGGCGCCCCTTGACCTGGTATTTTTCTCCGGTAAGGTTATCCTGTACTTCGACGCCTTCTACTGTGCTGCTGCGCATCGTGAGTCCCGTCACGAGGGTATGGTTCAGGACGCGGGCTCCGTTTTCCTCTGCCGAGATGACATTCTCCACGCAGAGGCGTTCCATGAGCTCCACTTCGGCATCGTAATAGAGATAGCCGCCGGTCAGGTCGCGGACACTGCCCAATTCCGGTTCCATACGCGACACATCGCTGCGGGAGAGGTGCCGGTAAGCCGGGATATCTTTGCCCGAAGATAGCATCTGGTACAGCTTCATCCCGAAGGGCAGAGACAGCCGGTAGAGTGGCTGGCTGCGCAGCAGCGGGATGATGAAAGGCAATCGGTGGGAAAGGTGCGGCGCAATCCTGAGCAGGATTTCCCGCTCTTTGAGGTCTTCACGCACCAGTTTGAACTGGAACTGGCGCAGGTAGCGCAGTCCGCCATGCAGGAGGCGCGTGGAGCGGGAGGTGGTGCCCCAGCCGAAATCCTCTTTTTCCAGCAGCAGGGTCTTGAAGCCGCGCAGGGCGGCATCACGGGCGATGCCGGCGCCGATAATCCCGCCGCCGATGACAATTAAATCGAAGCTCTCTTTGGACAGAGCATCAAAGTCTCTTTTCAAATTCATTCCCTTCTTTCGTGCTGTCATTGCGAGCGGAGCGCGGCAATCTCTATTAATCCCGTTTGGGATTGCTTCGTCGCTTTAACTCCTCGCAATGACGGTTAATTAGTCGCCCAATCGCGGCTGCGCGCCACGGCGCGCTTCCAGCCGTTGTAAAGTGTCTCGCGCTGGTCGGCGGACATCTGCGGCTCGTAGGTCTTACCGGCACGCCAGTGCTTGCCGATTTCTTCGGTGTTCTGCCACACGCCGACCGCCAGTCCGGCGAGATAGGCTGCCCCCAGCGCCGTCGTCTCTGCCACGCGCGCCCGCTGGATGGGCATACCCAGGATATCCGCCTGGAATTGCATCAGGAGGTCGTTGGTGGTGCCGCCGCCGTCCACACGCAGCAGGGGAATCGCCAGCCCGGCATCGGCGCTCATGGCTTCTATAACATCCCGCGACTGGTAGGCGATGGCTTCGAGGGTCGCCCTGGCGAGGTGTCCTTTGGTCGTGCCGCGGGTAATCCCCACGATGGCGCCCCGCGCGTACATGTCCCAGTAAGGCGCGCCCAGCCCGGTCAGCGCCGGGACGAAGTAGACGCCGCCGTTATCCGGCACGGATTTCGCCAGCGGTTCGCTCTCGGCGGCGGTGGTAATGATGCCCAGCCCGTCGCGCAGCCACTGTACCGCCGCGCCGGTGACGAAGATGCTGCCTTCCAGGGCGTAAGTCACTTTGTTATTTAATCCCCACGCCAGCGTGGTAATCAATCCGCTCGGCGAAGCGATGGGCTTTTCGCCTGTGTTGATAAGCACGAAAGAACCTGTCCCATAGGTGTTCTTGCCCGTGCCCGGTGTATAGCAGGCTTGCCCGAACAACGCCGCTTGCTGGTCGCCGGCGATTCCCGCAACGGGTATGCTCACATCGCCCAGAAGCCCGGCGGCAGTCTCGCCGTAGACTTGGCTCGAAGGCATTACTTCCGGCAAGACCGCTTCGGGAATATCGAGGCAATCGAGCAGTTCCTTGTCCCATTTGAGGGTTTGAATATTGAAGAGCATCGTGCGGGCGGCGTTGGAGTAATCGGTGAGGTGGCGCGCGCCGCCGGTGAGTTTCCAGACCAGCCAGCTGTCCACTGTGCCGAAAAGCAGGTCGCCCGCTTTCGCGCGACTGAGGCAGCCGGGAACGTTTTCTAATAACCAGCGCAGCTTGGTCGCCGAGAAGTAGGCATCGATAGGCAGTCCGGTCTTTTCCCGAATCGATTCGGTCATGCCGTCCCGCTTGAGCTTCTCGCAGAGGGGCGCGGTGCGGCGGCACTGCCACACGATGGCGTTGCTCACCGGCTCGCCGGTCTTGCGGTCCCAGAGCACCGTTGTCTCGCGCTGGTTGGTGATGCCCAACCCTCTGATTTGTGATAAGGTTACGCCGGATTTTTCAATCGCCTCTTGGAGCACGGCGACGGAGTTACTGAAAAGCTCATGCGGGTGCTGCTCCACCCAGCCCGGCTGCGGGTAGACCTGCCGGATTTCATGGGTGGCTTTGCTGACGATTTGCCCCTCCCCGTCAAAGACGAGGGCGGTGCTTCCGGTCGTCCCCTGGTCTAACGCCAGTATGTAGCTTTTCATGTTTTCACTTTGTCATTGCGAGACCATTTCCGGCGGGAAGGCGAAGCAATCTCTTTTAATCCCGATTGGGATTGCTTCGTCGCCGTGGCTCCTCGCAATGACAGAAAATGATTTCATTCTAGGATAGCGCAACTGGCGGATGACTGCAAACAGCCTGGCGAAATCCCGCAGCATTGTAATTCTGAAGGAGTGAAACTACTGAAGAATACATGGGTGAGGGGTGGGCTGTGAATCAATATTCTCCACCACCCAGAGACCATTCGCCATGCTCAGGGTGAGCGGAATATATTATTCGCCAGCCAAAAGGGCGATACCGCAGCCTGAGTTCTGTCCAATGATGGTGTGAAGGATACTGCTTACCTCACCCTGCCCTCTCCGGCTACAGTCATTTTTTACGCCGGAGATGAATTGAGCCAGAAGGAATAAAAAAATAGGGGGCTAAGCCGCCTCTCTTAAAATCTCTCCCCCGCTCCAAATAAAGAACAAAGGTTTGGCGGTATTTTCAAGAGTGGAGCGGGGGATACAGGGGGGTGAGGTTGGCAAGAGGAATGGACTACCAGGAATGAACAGAACCGGCGCTGAATTTACAGCCAACCCATCCTGCGGAATATCAGTGCGGAGATTGCCATCAGGATTACCTGCACGATGATAACGGCGGGGTACGCCCAGGGTATTCTCAATTCGGGCATAAAGACGAAGTTCATGCCGAAATGGCTGGCGATTAGGGTGGGCAGCATCATGATAACCGTCAAGGCAGTGAGCCTTTTAACCACCTCGTTGAGCTTGACTACTTTCTGGTTCAACTCTTCGGTAGCCGCCATTTCATGCTCCTGGCGGATTTCCCGGAGGGAGTTCAGCCGGCGCCGGCATCTGCCCTGGAGGCTGGTGCTTTCGGCGATGAGCACATTGTAGTCGAAGGGAATATAACGCGGCGTGACCTCTTTGTATCGCGTTTCCTGAAGCCGGAGAAGGATATCGTGGAACTCCTCCAGCCGGTCATTGAGGCTTTCAAATTCCAATACCAGATGACGGTAAGCGTTATGCTCGAACTTATCCTCAAGCTGTCTGGTACGGCTAATGATGTCGTCAAGGTACTTTTTGTGACTTTCGATGACCTTATCCAGAACGAGGAAGGCGAGCATCGTGCTCTTGCCGCAGGGTTTACTCAGTACGCCGGCGAAGTCGCGGGCAGCTTCGTAATCAGGGTGGGTCCGGGCGAAGATGTATGCTCTGTCGTCGGTGAGAAAGAGAAGGTTATTGGTAACTTCGCCATAATACTCTTTGATATTAAGCAGTAGGTAGTTATCTGTCGATTGCAGAAAGTCTGTGTTCAGCCCTGTAACCGCGGCAAAATCAATCGTGGTTCCAGTCGCCTTCTCCACGGCGGCGGAAAAAGCCTCCAGGCTATCGAAGACGGTGAACCAACCATTCGGTGCGGTATTATTCGTATTTTGTTCCATGTTTATTGTGTTGTCATGAGCAATGCTGAAATATGTCTCATGACAAGAAGGTACAATATAAAGATAATTGGCAGACCGCCGATTGTCAATACGGTTGGTAATAAAAGAGGAGGGGTTTTATCCCCTCCTCTTGCGAGTGCTTTTAAGCGGGTTTTCTTTACAGGATAAAGGGCAGCGGGTCGCCGCCGGGGGTGGTGCCCACGTTCAGCGTGGGCGGAGTGCGCGGGCAGCTTTTGGTGATGACGTTGAGGACTGCCGGTTTGCCCGAGGCAAATGCCCTCTGCAGCGCCGGGCGGATGTCCTCCGGCTTCTCGACGAGCTCAGCGTAGGCGCCCAGGGCTTCCGCCATCTTGTCGTAGCGGGTGCCCGCTTTGAGCGTGGTGCCGATAATGCGCCCGGGTCCCTGGGTTTCCTGGAGTTTCTTGATCATCGTCCAGGCGCCGTCGTTGGCAATCACGGAAACTGCCGGGATGTTATGGCGAACCATCGTTTCTATTTCGATGCCGTTGATGCCGAACGTGCCGTCGCCGGTGAGTTCCAGCACCTGGGTATTGGGTCTTGCCAGCTTGGCTGCCATGGCGAAGCCCATGCCGGGTCCCAGACAGCCGGTGGGGCCGTTGTCCATCCAGTGCCCCGGCTCGAAGACTCTCAGGATGGCGCCGCCCCAGATGGTGATTTCGCCGCCGTCCATGATGATGGTGGCGTCCCTATCGACAAAGTCGCGGATTTCTTTACAGAGGCGCGCCGGGTGAATCGGTGTTTCGCCGGAGTTGGCGAACACGTCCATTTTCTCCACGCGTCCTTTGAGGTATGCCTGGCATTCCTTAATCCAATCGGACTCCTTGCGGTTCTTTGTGCGGTCGCGGCCCTCGTCCATCATCTGCTGGAGCACCATTTTGGCATCGCCGACGATGCCGATGTCAATCGGGCGGTTCTTGCCGATTTCGGTCGCTTCGATATCGACCTGTATCCATTTCTGGTCGTAGCTGAACAGCCCCGGCCGTCCGAAGTTGAGGGCGTAGGTCAGGCGTCCGCCGATGAGCATCACGACATCTGCATTGCGGGTGCCGACGCGGGTAGGACCGAAGCAGTAGGGATGGTCTTCCGGCACGGAGCCGCGGGACATCTGGGAAAGTACCAGCGGCACTTTGAACATCTCGATAAATTCTCTCAGTTCTTTGGATGCCTGCGACCACCACACGCCGGAGCCGGCGACAATGAGCGGTCTCTTCGCTTTGAGCAGGAGTTCGACGGCTTTTTTAATCATGTCGGGGTCGCCGCCGGGACGGGCAGTCGTGCGGTAATTTTCCATTTTGACCGCTTTTTCTTCATCAATTTCGCCGCCGAGGATATCCCAGGGGGATTCCAGGAAGACGGGACCGGGCTGCCCTTCGGTCGCCTGGCGTAAAGCCATGCCGAAATACTCGGGGATGCGC
>JAQTVW010000108.1 GCA_028706655.1 Dehalococcoidales bacterium
AATTGCCCCGCCTCGGCTTTCTTCCCGCCCGCAGGAGGGGTCTGGGGAGGAATGCGGGCGGGTTTTTGAACCTTTCCTTTTTCGCTTCCGAATTTCGTGCCAATTGAAAACTGGCGCGCCACCTAAAATTTTATTCCTTAACCAGTATAGGCTTTTTACACTCTTTCGCAAATTCGTAAATATCTTTTTCAAAATGATGTTTTCCGACAATTTTTGCTAATTGAATTTGTTGTTTATCGTAATAAAATTCTCTCTCGTCATTTTTTACGCTCAATACTTTTGGCACAGGCACAAAATAACGATGTCCGTCCAAAGAAACAAATAATTCCTTATCCAGCAACATTGCGTTTGCTTCTAATCTGACATAATACGAAGCATTGTTTGTTTTGTCGGGATAAAGACTATCGTTTATCCATTCTTCATGAAAATTTTCCACTAATTCCTTATCCCAATCGATAACAATCTGAAAATTGGGATATTTTTTGTGGCGGTAAAAAGAAAGATGATTTTCTATGCCTTGAAATTTTTCCCAATTTTCAGGATTTTTCAAATATTTTTTAAACCGTGTTATCGGGTTTATAAATGAAATATAAGCAAAATATGTTCCAACAAGGGTCGCAACTAAACCCAATATACCAATCACAAAACCGAGAATTGTTATTAAATCATTATTCATAAACTATTTTTTTACAAACGCCATTATTCTTTTATTCGCCAAATCAACATACTTTTTATCTTTCTCAATTCCTATCCAGTTTCTATCAAGAGCTTTCGCGACAACCGCAGTCGTTCCACTTCCCATAAATGGATCAAAAACTAAATCGCCTTTATTGCTTGCCGTTAGTAAAATTTGCTGAATAAGTTTCAACGGCTTTTGTGTCGGGTGTGCTTTTATGCCATTTTCATCTTTCAATCTTTCGTTACCTTTGCAAAGTCCAAAAACCCAATCAGTATCCTTCATTTGAACCCCGCCATTCATTTTCTTTAAAAATTCGTAATTGAAAGTATATTTTTTGCAATCCTTATTTTTCACCGACCAAATGATTGTTTCGTGATTGTTTGTAAAACGACGACCATTCAAATTTGGCAAAGCATCAGTTTTTACCCATATCACATCATTCAAAAACCAAAGTCCTAAATTTTGCATTATTGTTCCGACTCGGAAAATATTGTGATACATTCCGATTACCCAAAATGTACCCGTTGGCTTTAAAATTCTTTGACACTCTTTAATCCAATTTTGAGTAAAGTTATCATAATCCTCGTAACCTTCAAACTGATCCCAATCATTATCAACGGGAATAATTTCTGAGCCATCACCTCTTTTTAAGCGCTTCCCCTTGGGTAATTGTAAAAAATAAGGTGGGTCAGCAAAAATTAGATCAACAGAATTATCAGGTAGTTTTTTCATCTCCTCTGAACAATCGCCATGTATAATTGTGTTGATAAGTTTTTGCATACGACATCAAAAGTTATAAATGACGAGGTGTTCGACATCTCTGTCATTTCTTCCTTTAACATTGTAAAGGTATGTTTTTTCAAAACTATCTACCTTGATACCTTTTTTGTTTTTATATAAATCATAAATAAAAGGAGTTTTTTTGATTATCAAAATAAAATGGGCTTTACTCGTATAAAGACATTTTGCCAATCTTTCTTGGTCTTTTTTATCAAAACTCTTTTTTTCATAATCACTGAAATCAGTGTCATAAGGCGGATCTAAAAAAATAAAATCATTTTTATTCAAATCTTTTCGAGTTAAAATTTCTTCAAAATCGGTGTTTAAAATTTCCGTATTTTCAAATACTTTTTCCACCTCATCACTAAATATATAATCTACCTTGTTTCTAAGGTCTTTATTGTTATATGCAATTCCTCCATAAGGAATATTGAAATCGCCTTTAGCATTAAATCTAAACATCGAGGCATAACAAAACTCTCTAATAAAATAGTAGTTAGAAATTTTTTTAGCTAAAGATGTTTTATATTTTGAACCGTTTTTATTCATCACATCTCGGAAGTGCATATAAAATCCACTTCTAAAAGCAGTTTCAATATTTTTATGCAAATCACCGTCGGGCAATGTCCCTCGTTCCTTTTCAATCTTTTTTGTTCTGCTTATTTTAGATATTAAATTTTTTATTATTTCTTGAAGTAAATTATTAGGATCAAGGGCAAATTTTTCTAAAAATAAACCATTAAACTGATCTTCTTTGGCCTTTAATTTTTGGGTTATTATTTCTTTTACCTCTTTTTCGGTTTTTTTGTCGTTTTTATAATCATCATAGAGTTTAACAATTTCATTTTCGAATATATTTATGTACTTTGGAATTTTTTCCCAATTATCAACATAGTCATACAGACAACTCTTAAACTCATTCTTGTTTTTTTCACCTTTAATAAAACGATAAAATTCAATTAACTCTACACAGATGTCATTTATTATCGCTTTTTGAGGCTGAAGTTTAAAAAATATTGCACCACCACCAAAAAATGGCTCGATATAGCGAGTGTGTTTTGGTATGAGATTTTTTATTTGCTCATACTCTTTAGATTTTCCGCCTGGCCATTTAATAAGTGGTTGCATAATTAGCCTAAATAAGTTTTTTTAATTGAATCCAGTGAGCTTTTAATAAGTCCCGCCTTTTCTTTATAAGCTTCAAGAACAATGTTGTATCCGTCATCTGATTTGCAGACAAAATCCCAAAAATCTTTACCAATTAAAAGCTCATCATCAGAAAAATATTGTCTAACTCTTTCTTGCTTCCATGGTTTGCCTTCACCAAATCGATTATAGGCAGTTGCAAAAAATACCTTGATATTCGTTTCTTTTGGTAAAGTGTTTGATAAAATTGCAAATTGCTCTAACAACGCCTCTTTTTCTGATCGTGCTTTTTTATTATCTAAATCACCACCAATTTTTAATTCAATTAAATAATTATCACTTGTATCTTTGTCAATTAAATAATAATCGCTATCATGTCTTTTTGTAACAAGCGATTGTTCTGCTGGTTTGACTCGCAAAAACTGATAATCTTCTGCAGAAGGTGGTGTTATTTCTCTTCGTTTATATTTTTCCAACAATTCGGCCATGTCTTGAGTTTGTTTTAGGCTTAATGGCCCCTCGACATTCTGTCTAACTTCATAAGATAATTTAGCTATATTTATGGCCATTTTTTCTAGCATGTTTCCCAATGAGCTATCAAGAGAACGCACTAGTGCGGTGTAGTATTGAATTTCAGGGCCAAGAACAGCAATAAAAACATTGTGAATTTTCATATTTAATGTACCCTCTGGGTCTTCTAATTCACCTTCGTGTCTTCCTTGAAATCCAACAGCAAATGATTCAACGGACGCATGAACGATTGATCTTATTGCTTCTTTTTTATCTAATGTGTTTTGTGTCATAAAATTATTCCTAAATTATTTTATTAAATCATCAACACCAACTTCAAGCGCCTTGGCGATCTTGGTTAGCGTTTCAATGGTCGGGTTTGTATTAACGCCATTTTCAACTTTAACAATGGTGTTAAGTGATAAATCGGCAAGGCGAGCAATCTTTTCGAGAGATAGCCCTTTTTTAGCCCGTAGTTTCTTCAAGTTTTCCGCAATTTTATTGTTTGACATATCTTTTGTAATTGTATAACATTATAGTATATAGAATATAATATAAAGGTTTCTTTCTTGATACTATAATGATAACTAATTTTTATAAAATTGTAAATGAATCTTTAGGGAGTTCCTTAGTGTTGCCCGCGAATGGGTTGGGTGGGTCAAGGGCAACATCTCTTTTGGTGGCGCATTTTGCTTTGCAAAATACGAAATTCGGAAGCGAAAAAGGAAAGGTTCAAAAACCCGCCCGCATTCCTCCCCAGACCCCTCCTGCGGGCGGGAAGAAAGCCGAGGCGGGGCAATTCCATTCCCCCAGAAAAATAGTTTGCCCCGCCGAGTCCAAATTAGTTTTCAGGGTTTTCCTCAAAAAATGTTCGAACTTCGTTCAAAAAACACCGCCAATTTTCACTTTTTGTGAAATCGTAAGAAACAGCCTCGGCGCAAAGCGCCTCGGCATGGTATTTTTCCGCAATTTTGAAGGCATTTTTGAAATCCAAAAACAAAGTGCGGTCGGCAATGCGGAAATTCGCCGTGCAAAGCACGGGCAAAATGAAATTTTGCAAACCAATCTTTTTTCTTTCGCCAAAGGCGAAAGGTTGAGCGTATTTTTCTTTGATTGCCCAAAAGCTAATCTACAAACAATATGGACAACATAAATTTACAAACCAAAAAGATTTTTCTCTATGCCCGTAAATCCACGGACGAACCCGAAAGGCAGGTTTTGAGTATTGAGGCGCAAATGTTTGAGTTGCGAGAATACGCCAAAAAAGAAAACCTGAATATCGTCCGTGAATTTGTGGAAAGCAAAACCGCCAAAGAACCTGGGCGAGAAATTTTCAACGATATGGTGGCGAGCATAGAGAAAAATGAAGCCGAAGGAATTTTAGCGTGGCACCCTGACAGATTGGCTCGCAATTCCATAGACGGCGGACGGATAATTTACTTGGTAGATACTGGAAAAATTACCACGCTAAAATTTCCAACTTTTTGGTTTGATCCGACACCACAGGGAAAATTTATGTTGTCCATTGCTTTTGGGCAATCAAAATATTATGTGGATAATCTTTCGGAAAATATAAAGAGGGGTATTCGCCAGAAATTGCGAAATGGAATATGGCCCGCTTGGGCGCCACTGGGCTATATAAACGACAAAAATCAGAGAAAAATTGTCGTGGACAAGGAAAAAGCAAAGTATATCAAGCGGGCTTTTGAAATGTACTCAACTGGCGAATACCCCCTCGCTCAAATCCGAAAGATTATCAATTCCTTGGGCTTGGTTGGCAAGAAAGGCAAAATGCTTTCCGTCTCAAATTA
>JAQTVW010000025.1 GCA_028706655.1 Dehalococcoidales bacterium
CCTTGCCGCAATCGCCCCAGCAGCTCAAGCAACTGTTAATGGTCGCCGGGATGGAAAAATATTACCAGATTGCCCGCTGCTTTCGCGATGAAGATACCCGCGCCGACCGCCAGCCGGAATTCACCCAGCTCGACCTTGAGATGAGCTTCGTGGATGAAGAAGACATTCTCGTCTTGCTGGAAGAGTTGTTCACCTCCATGATTGAGACGGTGAAGCCGGAGCTTCGTCTGACTAAACCTTTCCCGCGCTTTACCTTCGCCGAGGTCATGGAGCGGTTCGGCTCGGACAAGCCGGACCTGCGCTTCGGGATGGAACTGCGCGACCTATCCGATATCGCTGCTAAGACAGCATTCGGCATTTTCACCTCGACAGTCGCTGCCGGCGGCAGGGTCAAGGGCATCTGCGCCCCGGGCTGCGCCGGGTATTCCCGCGGGCAGCTTGAGGAATTGAACCAGATGGCAAAGACCTGCGGCGCGGGGGGGCTGGTGACTATCGCTCTGAATGCTTCCGCAGCTAGTATCGATGCCCTAACGCCGGAACTGATAAAATCGGCGGCGGCGAAATTCATCGACATCGATTGTATTAAAGAAATGGCAAAACGGCTGGAAGCCAAACCCGGCGACCTGCTGCTCGTCGTTGCCGGCGAATCCAGAATGGCATGTACCTCTCTTGGCGAATTGCGCAAACAACTGGGACACCGCCTGAATCTTATCGATAAAAAAGCATTCGCGTTCGCTTTCATCCTAGATTTCCCGATGTTTGAATATAACAAACAGACGGCGTGCTGGTCGACGATGCACCATCCCTTCACCGCTATCAAAGATGAAGACCTGCCGCTGCTGGATACTGAACCGGAAAAAGTGCGCGGCAAGAGTTATGACTTCATCTGCAACGGCACCGAGCTTTGCAGCGGCAGCATCAGAATCCACAACGCCGAGATGCAGCGCAAGGTTTTCCGCATCCTGGGTTATAAAGACAGCGAGATTGACGAGCGTTTCGGGCATCTGCTGGAAGCTTTTGAATACGGAGCGCCGCCTCACGGCGGCGTCGCGCCCGGCATCGACCGCATTGTGATGTTGCTGACCGGGGAAGAAAGCATCCGTGAAGTAGTGGCGTTCCCCAAGAACCAGAACGCCATGGATATGATGATTAATGCCCCGGAGGTCGTCAGCGAAGCACAGCTCAGCGACCTGCACATAAAAATCAAAGAAGACATTGCGTAATTGACATAACGGAGGAACAGTGAAAGTAACCAGGGAAAAGACAGAAAATCGCCAGGCTTACCTTACCGTCGAAGTTGAGCCTGCGGAGATGGAACACGGTCTCGAAGAAGCATACGAGCATCTGGTGCAGAGAGCGCGTATCCCCGGTTTCCGCAAGGGCAAGGCGCCGCGGGCGATACTGGAACGGCATATCGGGCGGGAGAGCATGGTTGAAGAAGCCCTGCACCACATCGTACCCGAAGCCTACGAGAAAGCGCTCGAAGAGCAGAAACTCGAACCTATCGCGCAGCCTGAGATTGAAATTGTACAGACGGAGCCGGTTATTTTCAAAGCTGTCGTTCCGCTGATGCCGACTGTAGAACTGGGTGATTACCGCAACGTACGTATCGAATCGGAAAAAGTGGAAGTCAAGGACGAGCAGATAGACAACGTCCTTGAAGAACTCCGCCACCAGCACGCCACCTGGGAACCCGTTGAACGGGCAGTCGCCTTCGGGGACATGGTTGTCATAGACGTTGAAAGCAATATCGAAGGCAAGCCGTTCATCCAGCAAAAAGGCGCCCAGTACGAAATCGTGAAGGATTATCCGGTGCCCTTGACCGGCTTCTCTGAGCAATTGATCGGGATGACTAAAGGCAGCGAAAAGGAATTCACCCTCAAGATTCCTGATACCTACCCGCGCAAAGAACTGGCGGGCAAAGATGCTGCTTTCAAAGTGAAACTAAGTGAGTTGAAGGAAGAGAAACTCCCTGAACTGAATGATGACCTCGCCGCGCAAATCAGCCCCGAGCTGAAGACAGTGGCATCGCTCCGTGAGGAAGCCGCCGGAAAACTGAAAGCCCGCGCCGAAGAATTGGCAAAATCAGCGTATGAAGATAAGGCGGTCCAGACGGTCGTCGATACTGCAAAAGCAGAAATCCCGATGGTGATGGTAGACGAAGAGATTAACCAGATGCTTAACACCCAGATCCGCCGGATGCAATGGGACGCCCGGCAGATGGAAGCCTACCTTAAAAGCGTGAACAAGACCGGCCAGCAGTTGCGGGATGAAGTGCGCCCGCAGGCGCTCAAAAGGCTGACAACTTCCCTGGTGCTCGGTAAAGTCGCCGAAGCCGAAAAAATTGAGATTTCTGATGCCGAGATTGATGCTGAAGTTGAAAAAATGCTGATAAATGCGGAGAAAGACCGTGAGGCACTTCAGAAGATGTTCCAGAGCGAAGAGTCCCGCAATTCCATCAAACAGTTACTGATGACGCGAAAGACAATCGAGAAAATTGTGGAAATAGCGAAAAATACTGAAGTAAAGGGGGAAAGCAAATGACATACCCGAAGAATGTAGTGCCTTTTGTTATCGAGAGCGGCGCACGGGGCGAGCGGATGTTTGATATCTACTCTCTCCTGCTGCGGGAACGTATCGTTATTCTGGGCACGCCTATCAACGACCAGGTGGCGAACGTGATCGTCGCCCAGTTGCTTTACCTCGACCGTGAAGACCCGGATAAGGACATCAGCCTGTATATCAACAGTCCCGGCGGCGTGATTAATGCCGGCCTGGCGATTTACGATACAATGCAGCTGGTCAATTGCGATATCTCCACAATCTGCGTCGGGTTGGCAGCCAGCATGGCAACCGTACTGCTCTGCGCCGGAACCAAGGGCAAGCGTTACGCATTGCCCAATGCCACCATCCATATGCACCAGGCGGCCGGCGGGGCACAGGGTCAGGCGTCAGATATCGCCATTGCGGCGCGGGAAATCATGCGCCAGCAGGACTTAATCCGCGGCATCATCTCAAAGCATACCGGGCAGAGCATCGAGAAAATTGCCCATGACAGCGACCGCGACTACTATCTCAATCCCGAACAGGCAGTCGAATACGGTCTGATTGATGAAGTCCTCAAAAAGCAGGAAAAAGGCAAGACCGAAAAGAAATAGTTACAGGGCTTTGCCGTAAACCTGCAAATACTTTTGAGATAACTCTTTAAGACTGGGAAGACCTTCGCGCGCACCGGGCCTGGTCAGACAGAACCGGGCGACCAGGTCTCCCAGTTGCCCGCACTCCCGGATATCTTTCTTTTTCAGCAACCCGAACAGGAAACCCGCCGCGAAAGCATCACCTGCTCCGGCGCTTCCCACGATAGTCATGCGGTCTGCTTTTACCGGTGCGATAACCGCTTCTGTACTGGTGCTGCAGATGTAGGCGACAGCGTTAGTTTTGTTTTTCACTTTCCTGCCTTTGCCCAATGTTACTGCTACCATCCGGCAGCCCATATCCAGGAATTGCTGAGATCCCGCCGCAACATCTTTGCCTGTCAAATTATGCAGTTCGTCGTAGTTCACGAACAAAACGTGGCTGCGCGCGATAATCGGTTCCAGAGTTGCGAGCCCCTTCGCTGCGTAGAGGTTTCCCGGCGAAAAACTTACCTTGACACTTTCATCCAGCTTATCCAGTAGTTTCAGCGTTAAATCGAATTGTTTATCATCGACAAATGATGTAATATGCAGGATGCGGCATTGGTTGACATAAGTAGTATCGATGTCGGTTTCTGACAGCAGATTGTTTGCGCCGGGGGCGATATAAAGCGAGCGGCGGTTGAGGTCGTCGCTGAGGCACAGCGCCGCGCCGCTGTTTACGCCTGGCTTGGTCTTGATGCGACTGGAATCGACAGCGACTTCCCGGAAGCTCCGGAGCAGCAGGTTGCCGTCAGCGTCATCGCCGACGGCGCCGATATAACCGGTGCTGACGCCAAGCTTAGCCAGTCCGTAGATGGTATTGGCTGCCGAACCGCCGGGATAAGCCGATGCTGTTTTAACCGCCGCCTCGCCATCAACGAGAATGCGTTCGACGTTATAAAGATGGTCGACATTCAGGGCACCCAGACCGACGACTTCGGGTCTTACATTCTTCATGGCATTACCCTAGTTTGCTGGCTTCTTCCCTTGCCAGCTTCCGGGCGCGGCGGTGGATTTCAATGACATCGTTAATATCTTTGCGCCCGGAGAGCCAGTGGAAATAACCACGGTTGTCGCTGCCGCCGGCAGCTTCCTTTTCCCGGACAATTTTCTCCGCACCTTTGCGCCCGTCTTTCTGCCATGCTTTCAACACATCGGTCAGGTCGCTGAGGAGCGACGAAGCGAGGCTCATGGTAGCGTAGGGCAGGGCATACTGGTTGGCATTGAAGGCAATAGCAAGACCGCCCGCCGCATCCACCGCATGGAGCATACGGAAATCGGTAATACTATCGCCGATTGCTATCCATTTAGACAGCGGCTGCTGGTTTCGTTCAGCAAAGCGGTTCAGGGCTTCCAGCTTGCGCCACCCGCCGACCGGCTTGACCTGCGTAATAAGTTTGCCGACTTCGGTTGCCGGCAGCTCTACCTGGAAAAAGCGGTCGAGGCTTTGCTTGATTTTCGCATCGTCATTGGGCGGGTATAGCTTCAGGATATCTGCCTCAACCCTCTGCAGCAAAGCCAGTTCTGTCTGGCTGAGTGTCTGGTGCATCCGGTTCAAAGGGAAGGGAGTACACGCCACGTTCTGGCTGAAAATACCCAGTTTTTGAGTCAGTCGCAGGGCATACTGCTCGTAGGTCGTGGTAATGCAGAAGACTTTCCAGGAATTACCCTGCAGCCAGGAAACGAGTTTTTCGGCGCCGCCGGTAAATATGGGTTTGGCGGCCATGGTAATAATATCTTCCTCAATAATATGATGCAGGACGAGGAAAGGTACGATTAACGCCAGCGTGTCCCCCGGCTCATATCCGGGTTTTTCTTCAATGGTCAAGATGTCGTCATAGCGGCTGATGACTTCAAAGACCTTGTCGCCACCGGGGAAGAGCTTCATCAAATCATAGGCATTGTCCCGCGGCGTGAGCGGTCCTTCCAGGTCGAACGCAATATAGCTGGCGATGTTAGCTTGCCTCCCGGATTAGTTTCTCTATCTCGGCAGTCAGATTATACCCTTTTATCGGCTTGCCGTCAGCATCCACCGGCTGCTTGCGGTCGTTAATCCTGACCTTGCCCTCGCTAAAGGCTTGAATCGTGGAAATGATAAGCGGGAACTCCCGCGCCAGTCCCTGTTCCCGGATGAATTTGAAAAGGGGATTATTCTCGCCCTGTTGTTGTTTTAATTCGGCAACCGTCGCACCCTTGATTTCCGCCCAGTATTTATCGAAAAAATTGCCCCGGACAGGGAAGGTGCAGTAAGTTACCACAGGTCCCCGGTCAAGCTCTGGAGTGACCAGGTGCATCATGACACCGGTTTCCTTCGCTCCCGTCTCTATCAACTTCCAGACGACTTCCTGCCAGGTGCCGGTTGGTCCTCCGGGGGCGGCAGGGTGCAGGTTAATCATGTTATAACGCCGGCACATTTCCGGTCCCACGATAAGCATGTAACCTGCCAGCACGCAAATCTCCGGTGAATAATCTTTGAGTTTATCCATCACCCGGCGGTCGTATTCCAGCCGCCATTCGGGGAGAGTATCTGATTGGCTGGTTTTGCTGTTATGAGCAGATTTGAATTTTTCGTAGGAGAAGCACACGAGGGGAATCCGATATTCACTGACCAGTTCGATGAAACGGTCGCTTTCGGGATTTTCGCCGGGCTCCCGGCTGCAGAAGACGAAAGAGATTTCGGCATCAATGTTGCCGTTGCGGATATTCTTCTCGACGACTTCCAGAAGGTCGCGCGCCGCCTTGTCTCTACCGGTGGAGAACCAGCCCAGCGGATAAGGTCTGCTCAAGTATTGTCCTCCGAGTGGTCTATTCTTCGGGTTGCTCGTTATTGCCCAGCTTGGTTTGCAGGCGGTTCCAGACGCTGTTGAAATGCACCAGCGGACTGCTGCGGTGCCCGGTGATTTTGCCTAGTCTTAGAGCTTCCAGAAAGTCAGCCTTGCCGGTGAATTCGGGCATTTCCACACAGACGTTACCGATTTCGGGAAGGGTGTGGGAATCGCTGCCGGCGCTCTGAGCGACATTGTGTTTTTTCGCCAGGGCGAGAGCCCTCTCCGAACTGTACGGGAACAGGCACCGGGCGTTGAATACTTCCAGGATGTCGATTTGTCCGACGATATCTTCCAGTGCCCTGCCGCCCAGTGCGGACATCCGCACGGTGTCGTAGGGGTGAGGAATGCACACCAACCCGTCCTGCTCTCTGATGCGGGCAATGGCTTCCGCGGGAGAGATGCCGTTGCCGCTGGGGATGGTTTCTTTGAGGAACATACCCATGATCTCACCGTGAGGAGTCAGGATTTCTTCAGCGACAATGACAGTAAAGGGAGCGATTTTCTGCAGTGCCAATCCGCCTTCCACAGTGCCGTGATCGGCAATGGTAATGCAATTCAACCCTACTTCCTGGCAGCGCCGGACAATAGCTTCCGGAGACATCGCACAGTCCATGGAATATTTCGAGTGGATATGAAAATCAGCTTTAAGCATAAAATATTATCGCTTTCCTGCCTTCGAGATTATCTCTAGCTTACCGTCTATCAAGACTGCGAGGTCTTCGATTCTACCGCCGCCCCAGCCGGGGAGGTAAATGCCAGGCTCGATAGTGAAGACCATATTGGATACCAGTTTATCCGTTGAGCCGGGACCCAGGCGCGGCGCTTCATGAGTTGCCAGTCCCACGCCATGTCCCAGTCCATGCCCGAAGGCTTCGCCGTAGCCGGCTTTTTCAATATGGCTGCGGGCGGCTTTGTCCACATCGCCGCCGTTGATGCCTTCACTGATTATAGCCATAGCGGCAAGCTGGGCGTCAAGAACGGTGCGGTAAACCTTTTTGAAAGTGGCGTCCGGTCTGCCAATATGAATGGTGCGGGTCAGGTCGCTGGCGTAACCATCTATCTTAGCGCCCAGGTCGAGGACGATTGGCTCACCGCACTGGACAGGACGTGACGACGGTTTGTGATGCGGCAGCGCGCCATTGGGACCGGAAGCGACAATCACTTCGAAGGGTATCGGCTGACTGCCTTTTTCGCGCATGAATTTTTCAATTTCCCATGCAATTTCTAACTCCGTCATGCCCGGATGGATGATGTCTTCAATGTGTTCGACCGCGCCATCGCCGAGAGCGGCGGCACGGCGGATAAGTTCGATTTCTTCAGTTTCTTTGACCGCGCGCAGCGACTCCACCAGCCCGACGACTGCCACTTCCTTCGGTTTCGGTTCTAGTTTTTCCAGCATTTCCTTGAGTTGCCGGTAGGTGACGAAGGTTGTATGTTCGCCTTCAAAACCCAATCTGGTAATGCCAAGCCCGTTGATAAGCCCGAGAAACCATTTTTCGAAGCCGCCGGTCACCTGGAAAATCTCATAGTCCGGCGCCTGCGCTTTGCCTTGCTCGATATACCGGAAGTCGGTAGCCAAAACTGCCTTATTGCCTGTAATCAGCAGAAATCCCGCTGAACCATCGAAGCCGGACAAATAGCGCCGGTTTTCCGGCTGGGAAATCAGGATGGCATCGATTTCCTTTTCGGCGAGGTGCCGGCGCAGCTTCAGCAGCCGGTTAATTATCGGCATGGTCGCGTTCCCTGGCGAATGGATGTGCCGCCAGATAGACTTTTCTTGCCTGACTCTGGGTGACGTGGGTATAAATCTGGGTGGTCGAAAGCTGGGAGTGTCCCAGCAACTCCTGGACAACTCTCAAATCGGCGCCGCCGTCCAGAAGATGGGTGGCAAAGGTATGCCGAAGGGTGTGGGGATGCACGCTCTTCCCGATGAATCTGGCGTATTTCTCCAGGATTTTCTGTACCCGTCGGGGCAGCAATCTCTGCCCGTAGCGGCTGACGAACACGGCGGTATTACTCTTGCCCTGTAACAGTTCACGCCTGCCGGCGTTCAGATAGCTGTTCAGCGCCTGCGCCGCGGGTTCCCCGATAAGGACGACTCTTTCCTTGGAGCCTTTGCCCCAGACGCGGATTTCGTTGGTTGACAGGTCGATCTGACTGAGGTCGAGGTTTACCAGTTCGCTGACACGCAAGCCGGAAGCATAAAGCAGTTCCAGCAAAGCGCGGTCCCGCTGACCTTCCGGTTTAGCTAAGTCAGGGGATTTGAGTAAATTAACGGTTTCCGTCACGCTCAGGAAGTCGGGGAGACGGCGGTCCAGTTTGGGTGAAGGCGCATTCTTGAAAGGATTGGCGGAAAGCATTTCTTCCCGCTTCAAATAGGTTAAAAAGGAGCGCAGCGCCGAATGAAAGCAGGCGATGCTCCTCTTGGCGGCGCCTTTTCCCATCAGGTACGCCGTGTAAGTGCGCCAGAGGTTTTTATCGATGCCTTCCAGCGAATTGATATTTTTATCACGCAAAAAACCGAAGAACTGGTTAATCGCCCGTGAATACGTGCGCATCGTGTAGGGCGAAGCGTTCCGCTCCGCTTTCAGGTAGTTCATGAATCTTTTCAGATATTCGTCGAATTCATCAGACATCGGCTATTCCTGCGGCAGTTTACCTTTATACCCGCACTTGATGCACTTTGCCTGCTTGCCCCACTGGACGAGCAGCCCGCCACATTCGGGACAGGGCTGGGGAAGGGGTTTAGTGTTGCTGACAAAGTGACAATTGGGATAATTGCTGCACCCGTAGAACAGGCGCTTCTTCTTGCTCATCCGCCCGATGATATCGCCGCCGCACAGGGGGCATTTTACGCCTGTCTTGAGCGAAAACGGCTTGGTAAATTTACAATCCGGGTAGCCGGTGCAGGCGAGGAATTTGCCGAACCTGCCCATCTTGATTGCCAGCGGCTTACCGCATTTAGGACACGTTTCTTCGACAAGTTGGTCTGCCAGCTTTACTCTTTCGATAACCTGCACCGCGTTCTGGAGATTTTTATCGAACGGAGTATAGAAATCGCGGATGACGCTGACCCATTCTCGTTTATTGCTGGCGATGTCATCCAGTTCGCTTTCCATCCCGGCAGTAAAAGCGACGTCAACGATGTTCGGGAAATACTGCGTCAGCAGGTCGGTAACGACCACGCCGAGTTCCGTCGGCTGGAAGTAGCCGCCTGTTTTATTGACATATTCCCGCTCCTGGATGGTGGAAAGAATAGGGGCGTAGGTGCTGGGTCGCCCGATGCCGTATTGCTCCAGCGCTTTGACGAGAGTTGCCTCTGAATAACGCGGCAGCGGTTGTGTAAAACGCTGTTCCGGGAAAAGTCCGAGCAGATTCAGGGCATCGTCCTTTGTTAGTTTAGGTAATTTGGGAAGTTTTTCTTCATTATCTTCCTCGTCTTTGCCCTCGATATAAAGAATCATGAAGCCGGGGAAAGTGTTCACCGAACTGTTGGTGCGGAAGAGATATGACTTTTTATTCTTCGCTTCGATATCAACGGTAGTGCTGTCGAACAAGGCGGCAGCCATCTGGCTGGCGACCATGCGCTTCCAGACGAGGTCGTATAGTTTGAACTGCGCCGTATTGAGGTACTGCTTAATCCGGGCAGGCTCGCGTGAAATCCGGGTCGGGCGGATAGCTTCATGGGCTTCCTGGGCGCCCTTGACCTTGCCGGAAAACAGGCGCGCATGTGCCGGGATATAATCCGCACCGTACTTGCCGGTGATATATTCTCTTGCCTCGGCGACGGCGCTGGTGGCGACGCGAGTCGAGTCGGTACGCATGTAGGTAATCAGGCCTACGCTGCCTTCCTCACCGACGGGCAGACCTTCGTAAAGCTGCTGGGCGATTGCCATCGTCTGCTTGGCGGTGAAACGCAGCTTGCGCGCCGCTTCCTGCTGGAGGGTACTGGTAATAAAGGGCGGCGCCGGCTGGCGGGTCAGTTTCTTGGTAGCCACCTTAAGGACGCTGTATTCTGCCTTCTCCAGAATCTCTTGGAGTTCCGTTGCTTCCGATTGGTTGTGAATTTCCAGTTTCTTACTGTCGGTAAGACCAACCAGGGTTGCCCGGAAGGCTTCTTTTTTCGTGCCGGGCGTCAGTTCCGCTTCGATAACCCAGTATTCTTTAGCGACGAACTTTTGAATTTCCCGCTCGCGGTCGATGATGATTTTGACGGCGACCGATTGTACTCTGCCTGCGGAAAGTCCCTGTCTTACTTTTTTCCAGAGCAGGGGACTGATTTTATAGCCGACAAGCCGGTCCAGTATGCGCCGCGCCTGCTGGGCATCGACCAGCTTTTCGTTGATTTCGTGGGGATGCTGGAAAGCTTCCTTGACTGCCTCATCGGTGATTTCATGGAAGACGACCCGCCAGTACGGTTTATGGTCGCTCTGCGTGACCTGCGCCAGGTGCCAGGCAATCGCCTCTCCTTCGCGGTCAGGGTCGGTGGCGAGATAGATGACCTTCGCATCCAGGGCGGCTTTCTTTAATTCCCTTGCGGTCTTGCCCTTGTCCCGCGGTACGACGTATTGCGGCGCAAAATCATTTTCGACATCCACGCCGAGGCTGCTCTTGGGCAGATCGCGCACGTGTCCGAGGGACGCCATGATGGTATATTTGCGCCCCAGGATTTTTGTCAGCGTTTTGGCTTTAGCGGGCGATTCAACAATTACCAGTTCCTTGTTCATTTCAATCTACTCTTACCTTATATTCTTCTCTGGCTTCGCGAGCCAGTACATAATTCATTGTGCCGACCTGCTTGACCATGCCTTTGAGTTCCATCATGGCGAGGGTGCCGCTGACCGTGGCGGCGGGCAAACCGCTGCTGCGGCAGACTTCATCGATGTGGACCGGTTCGGCGGTGAGTTGTTTGAGCAGGAGCGATTCCGTATCGGAAGCAGGCAGAATCTCCTTCATTTCTATCTGGTGCTCAATCTCGGTCAGGTTGAGCTCTTCGAGGATATCGGTATAGCTGCGTACGAGCTTGGCGCCTTCCTGGATGAGATGGTTGGTGCCGCGACTCGCCGGGGAAAGGATGCTGCCGGGAATGGCGAACACCTCGCGGTTTTGTTCCAGCGCCAGGTTCGCGGTAATGATGGCACCGCTGGATTCGTCGGCTTCTACGACCAAAATCCCCAGGCTCATGCCGCTCAGGATACGGTTGCGGCGGGGGAAATTCTCCGCGCGCGGCTTCGCGCCCAGCGGGTATTCACTGATAAGGGCGCCATGCTCCATGATACGGCGTGCCAAATCGCTGTTTTCGGCGGGATAGACTATGTCCAGCCCGCAGCCGAAGACAGCAATCGTGCGTCCGCCGGCAGCCAGGGCGCTCTGGTGGGCGACGGTATCAATACCTTTAGCCAGACCGCTGACGATGGTGAGCTTATTGTTAACCAGGTCGGTGACAATTTCATCAGCGACCTGACGCCCATAGACGGTGGCGCGGCGGGTGCCGACGACAGCGATGCACCACTCATCCTGAGGCAACAATTCGCCCCGCAGGTAAATCAGCGGCGGATAATCATAGATTTCCTTGAGCCGTGCGGGATAAGATGGGTCATGGAAGGTAATCGCTTTAACGCCGTGGCGGTCCAGTTTCTCCATCTCGGTATCCAGGTCGATTTTGCCGCGCCAGTCGATGATTTCGTCAATAATTGATTTGTCTAAACCAGCCCGTTTGAGTTCGGTGGCAGATTCCTGCCAGGCAATTTCCAGCGTGCCGAAATGCTGTTCGATCTGAGAAAACTTGACCCGTCCGATGCCGGGGATGATGTTGAAACCTACCCAGTATTTGAGGTCGTTGATAGAGGTATTCAAAGTATACTAATTCTAACACGTCAGCAAGTGACTGACAATTAAGAATGCGAACCTGAAGAAAAGTACGAGAAGCAACCGGTAATTTCTGGATTCTTATCTGGAGGGTAAATTTTACCGGTTACTTTCGTTATTACAAAGTTTAAGCTATTTTCAGACTGAACTGGCAATAGCCTTCTTTTGCGGTGGCGGCATCCATGGTTATCGTAGCATCAACGCCCAGTCCATTCAATATGGTTTCCAACCCGGAGAGACAGGCATGCCGGCAGGGCATCATTTCCGCGACTGCTGTTCCGCTCTTGTCCTTGATACTGCGGTACATATAGCAGTCCGGCACCTGGTATACCAGTCGTTCCAGCCAGTTCTCGATAACCTTGAACTTCTGTTGCCTTCTCAGCAGTGTCGACAAGGATGGCATGCAGGTGTATCTGCTCGGCGACGGTAGATACTCTTTCCGACAAATATTTATTGAATCGCTCCGTCAGGATGCTCGTACTTACCATGTCCCTGAATTCAGCGTCAGACATTTGCGTATCATTGAGCTGCTGACGGTACCATTCCTGGAATTCACTTTCGGTCAGGCTTGTCCCGCCGCCCTGTGCCGTCCGGCGTAGTGCCTTGTCGATGTCCTCAGCGGTGATTGTTCCGACATAGCGAAGTGCTTCTTGTTTAACAATTTGTTCTTCAATGATTGGCTGCACAAGCGAAAGGGAATCGATACCGGAGAGCCGGGCGCGGGTGAGAAAATAGTCCATTTTTATTTCATTGCCATCGACAGTGAGGATGGTGCGATGGAAAGGCGCCACATATTGCTGGTAATAAAAACCACCGGCGATGACAAACAGCGCAACGATAAAGGCGGCGATTATTATGATGTACCGCTTTCTCATAGAATCCTGATGCTCTTGAGTCTTGATGTTTTGCATATTGTCTAATACTAACAGAATTCGCCGGAAATCAATACTGGTTAGCAGCTGTCAGTACTATAATTATACGCGCACAAGGCTGTTGATGCCAACAAAGATTAGTTCGCAGAAGATGGTTACTGTCGAACAGGTAGACATAATAACATTGTGCAATAGAATTCAAGTGGTTTAAGAAATAGGGCAGGGGGACAATTTAGAATCAGATGGCGGAGAGGGTGGGATTCGAACCCACGGTAACCCGAAGGCTACACACGCTCTCCAGGCGTGCCTGTTAGACCACTCCAGCACCTCTCCGCGTCTCTAATATCATAATAGAATGGCTACGAAATTACCAGTCCGGAGAATAAAAGCGGAGAGGGTGGGATTCGAACCCACGCTCCACGATAAGTGGAGGCCGCTTTTCGAGAGCGGTACCATAAACCACTCGGACACCTCTCCCAGCGTTAGAATTGTAGCTTAAAAAACGGTCGTGGGGCAAGTTGATAGAAGAAGAGACTTACTCTTTTTCCGGTCTGGTTTGCTGGTCACGGAGCCAGCGCTTCAGCTCGTCCAGGGCGGGAGGCGCCACGTAGAAAAGCTGGATGTCAGGCGGGAAGGTTATCTGGTGACCTTCCATCATGAACAAAACTCCGATTTCATTGGCTTGCAGAGTATCTTTAATCTTTTTGACAATCTGCTCGTTGCGTTTCTTGCTGACCTCGAGGTATAGCTCGTAAATCAGATTGATTACTTTCTGGTTTTGCAATCCCAGGGAAAGGCATCGGCTCCAGTCCATCAACTCGGTAATCAGGTCGTTTTCTTCAAGAGCTTCCAGTTGAGCGCCCGTATCCAGCCGGGACTTGATAATCTGGTAGCTTTGCGGATTAAGCTCATTAACAACTTTACCGCCTTCCTCACCGGCGGCGGGCACCATTTCGTGGTAAATCCGCGTTATCTTGCCCAGCTTGGCTTCAAGATCGGCGAGCTGTTTTTCCACCTGCTCCCAGTATTTGTGGTATTTTTCAACATACTCCACCGGAGCGTCCTTGCCGCAGTAGGCCAGCGGCACAAAATATAGCTTGCGGCCTTCCTCAAAGTCCTTGACCTCAGGCTTTTCTATCTTCCCCAGTTCCTCAGCCATTGTTATCCCTCGAAGGTCAGCGTACCTGGCGTTCGCATTCGGTGCATACTACCAGCGGCGGGAAGAAGCGGGTGACGGAGCGCATATTTTCGATATTCTTTGCTTTGCCGCAGACCTTGCATTTAAAAGTAAGTTTCGGCTCTTTTTTGACTTCTTTCTTCGCCATTGATACTCCTTATCAGATGATAGACTGCGGGAACTATTAACAGGTTCAACTTTGATTATATCATTAAGTCTAAGCAAGAGTGAAACGGTACAGCGCGCTGATGAAAAACAAAATCAGCATGGTGGTATTCCACCAGTTCAGCCTGTGAGACTCACGGTGAGGGGGATAGCGCAGCCCTGCTATTAGTAGTAGATTAAGGGCAATCACGGTAAAGCCGGTGATAAGGTGACTGGGTGAAACATCAGCGAGTATGGGTCCTTTGAAATAGAGCAGTTCACCAATCGTGATAATGGTGATGTTGAAGAGGTTGCTGCCTATCATGTTGGAAATGGCGAGATCATCCGCACCGATTCTGATTGCAGTGAATGAGACGGTAATTTCCGGCATGGTAGTCGAAAAAGCCAGGAACAGGCTGCCCACAAAGCTCCGGTTCCACCCTGTGATATCGGCGATTTCTTCCCCGATAAGCGCGAGCCAGATACCCGCCCCGATAATTACCAGTGATGAGAGAGCGAAATTCAAATAGATGATTCTGCCGGACTTTTGCCTGGGCTCGAGCTCAGCCTCGACATGGCTTAATTCGTGTAGCTCACGCCGCTCGGCGACAAATATTGTCCTCGCCGAGAGCAGGTAGATTGCCAGGATGACGGGCGTGTACCAGCCGATCCAACCCAGTACCGGGAGCGAGAAGTGCCGGCTGGTATAAATGCCTGCTACCGCGATTGCAACAATCAGCAGGCTGAACAATGCCGTTTTCTGGTGTGACCTGCTGCTGCCCAGAAGGATGCAACCCTGTCTCCCCACAATATCCAGAAAAGCGATGTTCGCCAGGTTGAAGGTGTTTGCGCCCAGCAAATTGCCTATCGTTAGGTCGGGCGCGTGTACAATCGTTACGGCGCTTATGGCATTGAACACCTCCGGTAAAGAAGTGACCAGCGACGTTAATATCAGCCCTATCCAGACTCTGCCCAGCCCGGTACGGCGGGCAATTATATCCGCGTAACCGGCAACTAACCGGCCGGTGATTAATATCGCAATTATGCAGATGAGCAGCTTAATCCAGACCAAGATAGACTCCTTACCGGTTTTACTTTAGCGTTGAAGGCTGGTTCAAGTCAAACTTGATTTTGAAAATTCGCTTAGACTATAATAGGACAAATTGTTTGAAGAGGCATGAACCTGACTGTTCCGCCTGATGAAAGGCTTTTTCGCCCTTAACTTGATTTCACGATACTAGCGTAATGCCTGTAGTTATGCCTTCCAAAAAATTATAGAAGGGGGACTTGCTGAATGGCAGAAACCAAACCAAATCAGGATATGGAGATCGGGGTAGAGGCGGAATTTGGGGGTGAGACGGTAGGCTCGACAAAACAGTTTATCGTCTATTTTCTGATAAACGCGGCCGTGGCCGTAGCCATGTGGTTTATCCTGCAAGATGTTAAACAGACCATAGCCGCGACTATCTTTATCGCTCTGGTTATCGGTACTCTCATGTTCTGGCGGTTCCGTGTTGCGCTCGCGTTCCTCGGCATCGTTGCCCTGTTGCTTACCGGGACAATAGACCTGAGCCACACCATCGAGTTCATGAGCACGGATGTCATCCTCTTCCTGGTCGGTATGATGGTGTTGGTGGGCGTCCTGCGCCGGTCGGGTTTCTTCCGCTGGCTGCTTGCCAAGGCGATGAAGCTTTCCGGTTTTCATCCCACCCGCTTGTTTATCATGATCCTGGCGATGGCGGCAATCATGGCTGCCCTCGTTGACGAAGTCACGTCTATTCTCTTTATCAGCGCTCTGACTCTCGACCTCTGCGAGTACTACAAAGTTAAACCGGTCAACTACGTCATATCTGTCGTCCTGGCAACCAACGTAGGCAGCTCATGGACGGTACTGGGTAATCCCATCGGTATTATGATTGCTCTCCGCTCCGGCCTTACCTTTGAAGACTTTATCAAAGTAGCGATGCCTATCGGTATCATTTCACTAGCGGTTCTCATCATTATTCTCATTATCTGGCAAAGGAAAGACCTCAACCAACTCCGCGAGAATACAAAAGCGACACCAAAGGCACAGCAGATTGCCTTCCTCGATGATTGGGCAAAAATTGCCGATAAGAAAATGTTCCGCGGTACTGCCATTATTTTTGTCAGCGTTATTGTCCTTCTGGCTCTTCACTACCGTGCGGAACTAGCCCTGGGGCTGGAGCATAATACCCTGCTGGTTGCCATTTCGATTGCCGGCGCCGGTGTAGTCATGCTGTGGAAACGCAGCATGGCGCAGGACCTCATCATGAAAGATGTCGACTGGTGGACATTGATATTCTTCATGTTCCTCTTTGCCAAAGCTGGCTGCCTCAAATATGTCGGCGTTACAGACAGAATTTCCGAGGCGCTGATGATTATCGGCAGCGGAAACGTGTTTATTCTCTCACCTTTACTGCTCTGGCTTTCGGGCATCACTTCTGCCGTGCTGGATAACGTGCTGGTAGTAGCTACCTTTGCTCCTATTGTGCAGACCATCAGCGAATCGCTCAATTCTCCGATACTCTGGTGGGCAATGCTGTTCGGCGGCTGCTATGGCGGCAACATCACAATGGTCGGTTCTACCGCCAATATCGTTTCACTGGGAATTCTCGAAAGAAGAAGCGGCTATCACATGACCTTCATGAAGTGGATCGGCGTAGGTCTGCTGGGAGGCTTAATCCCAATGGTGATATCCACTTTGCTTCTCATGATCTGGCCTTTGTAGCTCAGTAGTTAAATTTATAGGCTGGGGGAGAGATTCGCTCCCCTAGCCTAACTGTATCCGGACTCTTCTTTTCTGCCTGAGTGCCTTTTGATTTCCATACGTAAATAATGTATGATTAGATGGAAATGTGCCCCTGTAACTCAGGTGGATAGAGTACCAGCCTCCGAAGCTGGGTGCGAGCGTTCAAGTCGCTCCAGGGGCGGTTTTGAATCCATATCGATAATCTGCTTGGGAGAATAATGTGGTAGAGAAGCTTATCGAAATCAGGTGGCACGGGCGTGGTGGTCAGGGGGCAGTCACCTCGGCGGAGTTGATAGCACAGGCCGCCATCAGCGAAAACAAATACGCTCAGGCATTTCCCAGCTTCGGTCCCGAAAGAAGAGGCGCCCCGGTCTTAGCCTTCAATCGCGTCGATAGGGAGTCGCCGATTAGAATCAGGGCGGAAGTGACCCAGCCGGACGTAGTTGTCGTGCTGGACCCCGGACTGCTGGCGATTATCAAGGTCACCGCCGGACTAAAAGAAAAGGGATTCGTCATTATCAATACCAAGAAATCCGCCGCGCAAATCAGGGCGGATTTTGGCATTACCGCACGAATCGGCACGCTTGATGCGACAAAAATTGCCAAAGAGGTGCTGGGCGTTCCCATCGTCAACACCACTATGATCGGCGCACTGCTTAAAGCGACCGAATTAATCAATATGGAATCCCTGAAAGAACCACTGGCGCACCGTTTCGGAAAACTGGCGCAGCGTAACTTCGATGCCATGAAACGGGCCTACCAGGAGACTGTGGTGGAGGAGCAGCGCTAAATGGCTAAGAAGACCGAAGGTGAAATGACCTGGAAAGATATTGAAATCGGCGGCATCGTTACCGAGCCGGGAAACGCCACACAGTACAAGACCGGTGCTTGGCGCTCGCAGAGACCTACCTATACTTTCAGCCGCTGCATTAAATGCGGTATCTGCCAGATGTATTGCCCGGAAGGGTGCATCGAGCAGAACAAAGAGGGCTTCTTTACTGCCAATTTAGATTATTGTAAAGGTTGCGGCATCTGTGCTAAAGAATGCCCCACCAAGGTTATCAACATGGTGGAGGAGGAAGAGTAATGGCGAAGCGCAAAGGTATTGAAGTCTCCATCGCCCTTTCTGATGCCGTCAAACTGGCTAACGCCGATGTCATTGCGGCGTACCCCATCACTCCACAGACTCACATAGTCGAACATCTGGCAGAACTGGTCGCGAATGGAGAGCTGGATGCTTCGTTTATCCCGGTAGAATCTGAACACTCCGCAATGAGCGCCTGCCTCGGTTCTTCCGCCACCGGCGCGCGTACTTTTACCGCAACCGCCGGTCAGGGGCTGGAATTAATGCATGAAGTACTTTACGTCGCCTCTTCAATGCGGCTGCCCATCGTGATGGCGGTCGCCAACCGGGCGCTTTCCGGACCTTTGAGCGTTTGGGGCGATCATTCCGATGTGATGGCGGTCAGGGATACCGGCTGGATTCAGATGTTCGTGGAAAACGGACAGGAAGCTATTGATAATACAATCTGTGCTTTCCGTATCGCTGAAGACAACCGCGTTCTTCTGCCGATAATGGTACATCTTGATGGTTTTCACCTGACCCACATGATTGAGCCGGTGACGCTGCCTGAGGAAGAGGACGTTACCCGTTTTCTGCCGCCCAACCGTTTTCCGCTTCCTCTCGACCCTGCTAAACCGGTAGCCATGGGCGATTTCGCTCCGCCGATTATCTTCACGGAAGCGAAATGGGCGCAGGAAGTCAACCTGAGAGACAGCAAATCGGTTATCCTTGAGGTCTGGAAGGAATTCGGCAAAGCCTTCGGCAGAAATTATCTGCCGGTAGAGCACTATCGCGATGAAGATGCCAAAACACTGATATTGACGATGGGCAGCTTCAGTGAAACAGCCAGCCTCGCGGTCGATTCGCTGCGGCAGAAAGGGCAGTCCGTCGGGCAGATTAAACTGCGGCTGTGGCGCCCCTTCCCGTTTGAAGAACTGCGCGCCGCAGTGAAAAATGCTGATGCACTAATTGTTCTGGACCGGGCTCTTTCCACCGGCGGTCCCGGCGGTCCCGTATGTTCGGAAATCAGGTCGGCATTATACAACGAGGCTAAAAAGCCGAAGATTGTCAGCTTCGTGGGCGGTATGGGCGGGCGGGATATTTCCGTCGCCGGATTCGAACAGATTATTACCCGTGGTATGGAAATTGCCCGGAAAGGCAGTCCGAACGAGTATGAGATATTCGGGGTGAGGGAATAATGGAAAAATATACAGTATACGCGCCGCGCTTAGTACCTAAAAAAGAAAAATTTGCCCCGGGGCATCGTGCCTGCATCGGCTGTGGAGAAGCCCTGGCGGTGCGCCTCGCCTGTAAAGCCCTGGGTGAGAACACCATCATCGTTAATGCCACCGGCTGCATGGAGATTGTTGCTTCGCAATTGCCCTATACTTCGTGGCGGCTGCCCTGGATTCATACTCTTTTCGAGAATACCGCCGCGGTTGCCTCAGGCGTAGAATCCGCGCTCAAGATAATGAAAAAGAAAGGCACCGGACCCAAAGCGGATGTGAAAGTAGTCGCAATTGCCGGCGACGGCGGTACGACAGATATCGGTCTGCAGGCGCTTTCCGGCGCTCTGGAAAGAGGACACAACTTCCTCTATATCTGCTTTGATAATGAAGCTTACATGAATACCGGCATCCAGCGGTCATCCGCCACTCCGTTTGGCGCAGCGACGACCACCTCTCCCGCCGGTAAAGCAAGTATCGGACAATTCAGCTGGAAGAAAAATATGCCGGCGATTGCCGCCGCACATGATATCCCTTATGTCGCCACGGCAAGCCCCAGCTATCCCTTCGACCTGATGAACAAGGTGGCCAAGGCTGTGGCAATCAATGGTCCTGCCTACCTGCATGTCCTGTCGGTTTGTCCGACTGGATGGCGCTGCCCCGGCGATATCAGCGTCAGGCTCGGGAGGCTGGCTGTCGAAACCGGCGTCTTCCCTCTATACGAGGTTGAAGATGGTGAATACAAGATGAGTGTGGAAACGCCTCGCCTGAGACCCATCCAGGACTATTTCAAATTGCAGGGCAGGTTCCGCCACCTCAGCGAAGCAGACGTTATCCTGATACATGACCGGGTAAAGCGGGAATACGAAAGGCTTGTGGAGAAAGCAAAGAATGGACGGAAAATCGAAAGAGCAAAAGCAGAAAGTCAAGCAAGTACTGACAAAGTACCAGCATGACAAGAGCCAGTTAGTTTCCATACTGCAGGATATCCAGGCGGCGCTTCATTACCTGCCGCAGGGAACTCTGGCAGATGTGGCTAAAGGGCTGGACATACCGCTCACCAAGGTATACAGCGTCGCCACCTTTTTCAAGGCATTCAGCCTGGTCCCGCGCGGGCGCCATCTCATCAGCGTCTGTCTCGGCACCGCCTGCCATGTCCGCGGCTCGGATAAAGTGCTGGATAAGATTGAGCGCGACCTGTGTATCAAGCACGGCGGTACGACCACAGACCAGAAGTTCAGCCTGGAAACAGTCAACTGCGTAGGCGCTTGCGCTCTGGGTCCGATGGTGATGATTGATGATGAATATCACGGGCAGATGACCGCCGAGAAGGTGGAATCTGTCCTGGCAAAATACGCGTAAATGAGTATTGGAGGGGTGTCGCCAGTGGCTAAAATTAAAACGTCTCAGGAACTGGAGACCCTAAGAAAATCAATAATTGATAAGAGGGATCCAAACAAAGCCTGCATTACTATTTGTAACGGCACGGGCTGTCATGCTCACGGCTGTGAGAAAGTGACCGCTGCTTTTACAGAAGAACTGAAGCGGCTTAATCTCACGGAAAAAGTTGACATAAGAAAGACCGGATGTCACGGCTTCTGTGAAAAAGGTACGCTTGTCGTTATCAAGCCGAAAGGCATTTTCTATCACGGCGTTAAGGAAAAAGACATTCCCGAGATTGTCGCCGAGACTATCGCAAAAGGAAACCTCGTTGAACGCCTGCTTTACACCGACCCTGAGACGAAGAAAAAAGTAACCTATGAACATGAAGTGCCGTTTTATAAGCACCAGATGCGCCTGGTGTTCGGAAATAACGGCGCCATTGACCCCACCAGAATTGAAGACTACATGGCGGTAGGTGGTTACTCCGCACTGGCAAAAATACTCTCCGGCAAAATCGCGCCGGAGCAAATTATCAGTGACGTCAAAAAGTCCGGGTTGCGCGGCAGGGGAGGAGCAGGT
>JAQTVW010000109.1 GCA_028706655.1 Dehalococcoidales bacterium
TTTTAACTGCGTGGATCGGCGGCGACGATGTGGCGGAAGCAAGACGGATTTTTAATGACAACCGGATTCCGGTCTTCGAATATCCTGAGGACGCTATCCGCACCTATCTCTACATGTATAACTACGCACGTAATCTTGAGATGTTATACGAGACGCCGGAAGAATCTCCGATTATCGCCGCGAACAAAAATCACATCAAGGCAATGATTCATCGTTCTTTGAAAAAAGGCATTACTTCACTGAATACAGAAGATGTGGCCCGTTTTCTCAGTACCTATGGTATCCCGTTCCCTGCTCAGGAAGTAGTGACTGATGCAAATGGTGCGGTAGAAGCGGCGGTCAGGCTTGGTTTCCCCGTCGTTGTCAAGATTGCCTCACCGGACACGATTCATAAATCGGATATCGGCGGGGTAGTCGTTGATGTTCGTTCGGCGCAGGAGGTCAAAGAAGCTTACGACCGTATCCTGACTACCGTGAAGGAACACCATCCTGATGTCCGGATTGACGGGGTAATCGTGCAAAAGATGGTACCGCACCATGATTACGAACTTATCATCGGGTGTAAGAAGGACCCTGCCTGCGGACCGATAATCATGTTCGGGATGGGCGGTATTGAAGCGGAGTTTTTCAAAGACATCGCCGCCGGACTGCCGCCGCTAAATCAGGTATTGGCGAGGAGAATTATCGAGCAGACCCGGATTTACCAGATGTTGGCGCATGGGTTCCGTACTAAGCCGGCAGTAGATTTACATAACCTTGACGACATTTTGGTTAAAGTATCAAATATGATTGTGGATTTCCCGGAAATAAAGGAAATGGATATTAATCCGCTGGTAATTACCGGCAACGCGGTGACTTCGCTGGATGCCCGGATTATCCTCGATGATAACATCGCCGGTAGTGACGGGCGTGAATACCGGCACTTAATCATAACTCCTTATCCCAGCCGGCACATCCAGCCGTGGACGTGTAAAGATGGCAGGCAGGTGCTGTTGCGGCCGGTGAAGCCTGATGATGAACTCCTGGAAAAAAAACTCTTTGAAGGGCTGCCCCCTTATGCGATGCGCTACCGTTTTATGCATGTCATCAAAGAAATCAATCATGATATGCTGACCCGCTTCTGCAACATTGATTATGACCGGGAGATGGCGATTATCGCGGAATATGTTGACCCCAGCGGCGAGCATAGAAATGTCGGTACCGGCACGCTGGCAATCCCCGTGGGCAGTGACTCCGCAGAGTTTGCGGTAGTCGTTGCCAAGGATTTTGAGAATGCCGGTCTGGCGCTCAAGCTGTGCGATATGATTATCGGGATTGCCCAGGAAAAACAGTTAAAAAGCGTCTATGGCACGGTGCTGAGTGAAAATACCCGGGCATTGGGTCTCGCTAAAAGACTCGGCTGCACGCTGCAAAAGATTTCTTCCGACGAGACCAGGATAGTCCTGGAATTGTAGCAGCCGGGTTCTTCTATTTGGGGTGTTTCTCCAGAGCTTTCTTCATTGCCCTCTGGTAGAATTCGTAGGGCTGTACTCCTTCAATCAGAAAATCACCGATGACATAGGCGGGAATGCCGGCGATTCCTGAACGATGGGCATTATCGCTCTGTTCGATTACCCTCTGCGTGTAGCGCCCTTCGTCAAGGCACCGGTCGACTTCATCGGCATCCAGTCCGCATCGCCCGGCGATATCGCGGATGACACTCCTGAGCCCGATGTTCTTCGTTTCTTCCCAGTATGCCTTGAAGGTAGCCAGGTGGAACTGGTCGAACTTGCCCTGCTCCCTGGCGTACTCGGCAATTTCCAGCGCCGGGCGGGTGTTGGGTACTATCGAAGACCTTATCAGCTTTAAACCAACTTGCGCGGCAATCTCGGTCATATGCGGCTGGAAGCCGTTCACCTCTCCCGTCTTGGGGGTGCGGGGAATTCCCTCGGGAGGCAAGCCGGGTCTCAGCTCATATGCTCTCCACTCTACGTCAATATCGAAATCCCTCTTGAGCCGTTCAGCCCGTTCCAGGCCGATGTAGCACCAGGGTCAGATATAGTCCGAATACACTACTACTTTGAAGCGAGCTTTTCTCTCATCTTTCATGCTTCAGTTTCCTTTTCGGAGCATTTATTGATTTACCAGGTATCAATAAAATCATGGCCTAATCTTTCGCCGGTCTGCTTAGAGGCGGATTTCAAGCCCTGTAAAATCCATTTACGGGTATCCGCCGGGTCTATGACCGCATCCACTTCCAGGTGAGAGCCTATATTGATAGCTTTTCCACGGTCATATAGCCCGCTAACGAGTTTCTGATAGAGCGCCTCGCGTTCCTGCGGGTCTGCCACTGCGTCAAGCTCTTTCTTGAATCCTTTCTTGACATAGCCTTCCAGTCCCATCCCGCCGAATTCTCCGGTGGGCCATGCGATTGTAAAGAAAGGCTCATGGAAACCGCCCTTTGCCATAGCCTGCGAACCGAGTCCGTATCCCCTGCGCAGAAAGACAGTAAAGAAAGGAGGATTGAAATGCGAGGCTGCCATGAACATGCGGCAAACATGGCGAATCTGGGCGCGTTTCTCGATTTCCGGACCAACCATGAATCCCGGGGTATCGCCCAGAGATATCACGGGCAGACCGTACGAGTTGCAAATCTGAATGAGGCGCGCCGCCTTGTCCGCACCTTCTGCTTCAATGGCGCCTGCCATGTATTTGCAGTTGTTGGCGATAATACCGAAGGGATTGCCCCCGATGCGAATAAAACCGGTAATCATCCCCAGCCCAAAATCGGCTTTAAGCTCAAGGAATGTATCCTTGTCTGCGATTGTTTTAATGACAGTGCGTATGTCATAAACGCGCCTCCGCTGCTCCGGGACAATATCACGGAGAATGCGCTGGTCGGCAGCTTCCCATTTATCAACCGGTCCCTGGAAATACGAAATATATTTCTTGGCGACGGCGACCGCTTCCACATCATCAGCGACGGCAATATCAACAACGCCGTTCTTTGTTTGCACTTCCATCGGTCCGATATCCTCGGGTTTAAAGGTGCCGAGCCCGCCTCCTTCGACCATCACCGGTCCGCCGGTGCCGATGTTGGTGTTCTGGGCGGCGATAATTACGTCACAACACCCCAGCAGGACAGCATTCCCGGCAAAACACCGGCCGGACACAATACCCACTATCGGTACTTTTCCGTTCAATTTGGCAAACTGGGCGAAAGTGGAGACATCCAGACCCGCCGGCCAGACAGGCTCCGCATCAACGTCAGCCGGCCTGCCGCCGCCGCCCTCAGCAAAGAGAAAAACCGGCAGGCGCTGTTCGTGGGCTATTTTAATCATGCGGTCTTTTTTCTTGTGACCGTAATACCCCTGAGTGCCAGCCAGCACGGTATAATCATAAGCAATTACCATGCAGCGGGCTTTGTCCTCGTTGAACAGGGACGCATTGACCGAACCGATGCCTGCGACGACTCCATCCGCCGGGGTTCTTCTCGTGAGGTCATCCATGGTCCGGCGCTGGCGTTGTGCGGCGACAGCCAGGGCGCCGTATTCGGTAAAATCGCCGTCGCAAAGGTCATTGATATTCACCCGTACCATGCGCTGGTTCTTCTTTTGCCGCGAAGCTACCGCCTCAGGGCGGTTCTCATCAAGTCCTCGCGCGTGTCGCTCTATCACTTCGGCCAAGTCTGCCCGGATCGGCTTGCCTTCGGTTTGTTTCTCGGTTGACGCGGTGTTCTTCCCGGCTTCCAGTTCGCTGTTGCTTTTAGATTCTTTCATTTCTCACTTTCCTCTTTTATAATCACACAATTATTTCCATAATTATATGGCCTTCGTGAAGCCTTGCGGATATGCTTATTATACGACTGTCTCAGCGAGCGCACAAGGCAATGTAAGCAGGTTATATGAGAAGATGCGGTTAAGTCAATATCAACTTTTCAGATGAAAACAGTATAATTCTGGAGGGTGTTTTTCTTGACTTCAAGGATTGTTTTTATTATCGTTGTTATTAGGTTGTCCACTGTTCAGTCGTAAAATTTTCTGCATCCATTTTATAAACTGTAATCCTGCATAAAATTGCCTAAATAGGAGTGAATATATGGTGCCGATTGATGAGATTTTTCCCGATTTGCGCGAATACCGGTCTGCGGCAATCCTTAAAGACGGGACATCAATAAACCTGCGCGCCATTCAGCCTGAAGATATCGACCGGCTGATTGCTTTTTTTAACCGTTTGAGTCAGCGCACCGTTTTTTTAAGATTTCACTATCATCGCGATGAACTACCGCGAGAAGAGGCAAAACAGCTCTGTACACTGGACTATAAGAACGAGTTTGCCATCGTCGCAACGACCGGCGAAGGTGCCGAGGAAAAAATTGCCGGTGTCGGGCGCTACCATACGCTGCCTGTCAACAGACACGCTCAACTGGAGCTGGTAATCGAAGATATCTATCAGGGTAAAGGCGTAGGTACCGCTATCCTTGAACACCTGGCTAAAGCCGCCCGCACGCAGGGTATCCGCGCCTTTGTTGTAAGCGCCCTCGCCGAATCGCCGGAATCGTTAAAAGTGCTTGAAGATGTGGGCTTTAAAAAAGACGGCGAAGTGGAGCGCGGCATTTACCGCATGTTCCTGTCTCTTGAAGCAGACCTGACACTGGAAAAGAAATCCATCCAGCGCGAAGAAAAAGCGGCGATTGCCTCGCTCAAGTCATTTTTGACCCCCCGGTCGGTGGCAGTCATCGGCGCTTCTCCCCGCGCTACGGCGCTGGGGAACCGTTCCTTTACCTGTTTGCTGTATGGAGGATTCAAAGGCACGGTGTATCCGGTCAATTCAAAAGGAGATTCGGTAGCGGCGGTCAAGGCTTATTCC
>JAQTVW010000110.1 GCA_028706655.1 Dehalococcoidales bacterium
GCGGCGCTCCCCCGAAGAAACGCTGGCCTGGGCCCCGAATATCGACCTGTTTGAAAAGGGCGACAAGCTCGTGGTACGCGCGGAAGTCCCCGGCATCGACAAGGAAGATATCAATATCTCGGTTACGGGAGATACCCTGACTCTAAGCGGCGAGCGGAAAACTGAAAAGGAAACCGAGGAAGGCGATTATTACCGCAGTGAGATGTCTTACGGCAAGTTCACCCGGTCGATAGTACTTCCCGAATACGTGGACCCCGAAAAAATTGAAGCGACTTACGACAACGGCATCCTGGAGATAAGTATGGCTAAGTCGGAAGAAGCCAAAGCTAAAAAGATAGAAATTAAATCGAAAAGCTAGGCGGTAGAGGTCCCACCCCAGAGCTAGGCTTTCTTTTTGGACGTCAACGGTCTGGTTACCGAAGCCCAGGCGCTGAAACCTCCCAGTACTACGGAGAGATTTTTCCAGCCGCGCTGTTGCAGCAGACTGGCCGCAATCATGGAGCGCAACCCGCTGCCGCAAAAAACGAATACCCGGCGGTCTTTCGGAATTTCACCCGTATGCTGCAAAATTTGGGTTATATGAATATTCTGCGCTCCCGGAATGCTGTCGCTTTCCCTTAATTCTTCCTCGCTGCGGACATCCAGAATCCAGGCTTCTTCGCCGGAGTCCAGGCAGCGGCAGAGCTGGGGCACGCTCACCATGTTCACCGATTCCGTGTCGAAACCGGCTTTGTGCCAGGCAAGAATACCCCCGGAGAGATAACCGGCGATATTATCGTAACCCATGCGCACCAGTTGACGGACTACAGGCATAACGTCATCGGTTTCATTCACCAGCAAAACAGGGGTGTCGTAGGGCAAAAACCAGCCGGCAAAGCTGGAAACGCCGCCCAGCCATATTGAAATCGAGCCGGGCACGTGGGCGGCGCCGAAACTCTGCTGGCGGGTATCGAGTATTACTGAACCGGGCATGCTTATGTTAAAATCGTGCGGCGACAGGGGTGTGGGGTCGGGAATGCGGGGCAGGAGCGCTGTTCCGGCAAGGTTGGCTACTTCCATTTGCGCGAAATAAGGCGGTTTTTCCAAATCGCGGGCGACATTTTTTACAAATTCCGCTTTGTCGCTGTATTGAAGGCGCGGGTTTAATCGGCGTTCCAGCCCGATGGTGGTATATAACCGGTCGCTGATAGCGCTGCCGCAAACCGAACCGGCACCGTGTGCGGGTAATACGATAGTGCCGTCGCCCAGGGGCAGCAAGCGGTTGAAGATAGAGTCAAAGAGGTCTGCCGCCAGCGCCTGCGTCTGGTCGGTGCCGAGCAGGTCGACCCGGCCTACTTCGCCGGCAAAGAGGCAGTCGCCGGTAAAGACCATCAGCGGAGACTCTTTTTCGCGCAGTACATAGCTGAACGAACCCGGCGTATGTCCGGGAGTTTCCATCGCGGACAGCATTAATCTTCCCAGAGGGAATTCCTGGTTATCTCGGGTGGCTTTGCCATATTGGTAGTCCCACTGGCGGTCGGCATGCCAGACCTGGGCGCCGGAGCGCGCTGCCAGCTCCGCCGAACCAACCAGGTAATCTTCGTTGCGGTGGGTTTCGAGAATATAACGAATGCGGTAACCATGCCGGTTGGCGATATCGAGGTAAACCTGGACGTCCCGCCGCGGGTCGATAACGGCGGCTTCCTTATCGCTGCCGATTAAGTAGGAATAATGTGCCAGCCCTTCCGATTCGATGCGTTCAAACAGCATTTTTTACTCCCGGTCGGGGGAAATACAAGACCCAGTACCAGAATATCACGAAAGGGAAATACCCTGGTTGAATCGGCGTTTCAACCTATTTTTCATTCCCTTTCTCTTGATGGGAAGGGCTTGACCTTGAACGAAGCTAACAGGATAAGGGCGGTGGCAATTAATTGAACTCCCCTCACCTTTTTTCCCTCTCCCACAAGGGGGCGAGGAAAATAGAAGAATTTCCTTCACGGATACTTGTTAAACAAACGGAGGAGACTCATATAAATGGTTGAGTTCTCTTTTGGTTGGCATAAGACCAAAACTGATAGAATGTCATTCTGGAGTCCGCCACAGGCGGACGAAGAAACTCAGGGAGGGGCAAATCTATAGGTAATATCATCCCCACCACCCTGAGATCCTTCGTCGTCCCGATTTAATCGGGACTCCTCCAGGATGACACGCCTCCTCGCAAAGACCAAAAAAAGCAATCAAATCCGAACTTAACCATATAAATCAGGAAAGAACGCAATCGGTACTTTTATTAGCATGAAGGAAAAGGTGCAGTGTCGCGGAGGGAAGAAGCTCCCCGCCCTTTCGGGCGGGGAGCTTGATTAACTAGGCTTCTTTATAAGCAACCGTGATGGCGGCGGGGTAGCGCATCCAGATGGCGCCCGGGATATGGCAGACTTTAACGCAGCAGTAACCGTGCCAGCAGAGGTCGGGATGGCTGACTACCGGCTTCTCGCCGTTCTTGCCGAAGTTCGGGGTGCCGAAGAATACATCTTCCGCGCAGATTTCTACGCATTCGCCACAACCATCGCATTTGGCTAAATCAATTTCAGGCGGCATTATTTTCCTCCTTGTGCTCTCTTGTGATTAACTTCTCGCCAGGTAAACACGGGCTTGTCGTTTACCTGCTTGATGAATAACGCCCGGTGGTTAAGGCGAACATCCAATACCGGATATTCCGGACGCAGATAGACTTCCCGGGTTTCTTTCCGCTCAATGGAAGCCATGAAGATAAGTTCGCCGAAGTCGTACATGTTGCGCACTTCGAGAACGCGGGAGAGCTCCCACTGGTTCTTGGCCTTCATTTCCTCGATGGCTTTCTTCTTCAGTCGGCGCAGGTGAGCCATGCCGGCCTGCAGCATGCCATCGTAGCGGACGAATCCACAGTATTCGCTCAAGGTATTTTGCAGCGCCTGATTGGCGTCTTCCCAGGTGATGCCGAACTCGCGATTCTGCATATCTTCGATAAGATTCCTGAGTTCTTTGATTCTAGACTTGTTCTTATCGATGCTGGGCATAGGAATGGACTGGGCATATTTGACAGCATTCTCGGCACTCATCCAGCCGTTGCCGGCTGCCCAGCCGACGCCCAGCGAGGTCTCGTCGCCGCAAGCATACACACCTTTTACGGAGCTTTCCAGGTTATCATTAATTGCGATTTTGCCCCAGGGTTCAATACCAAAGGTACCGAATTCAATGGCATTGCGACGAGGGTCCACACCTTCTTTCTTGAGGTGATCGATAGTGGCTGTGTTGCCTTCATGGACCAGCCAGAAGAACATATCTTCCAAGTCCTCGTCGGACATGCCGCGCCCGTCAAGGTAAACAGGTCCGCGGCCATTCTTGCGCAGGTCATCCAGGAAGGTCCAGGTGACATCGCCGATGCCGTCGCCGTACTGCCGTTCAGGCTTGGTCACGAAACGGCCAACCGGTACACCTTGGGCATCGCGATACACGCCTACCCAGGTACCCTTGCCACAGCGGCTGAAGTTTTTGATACCGCACCACTTAACCAGGTGCTCCATGGCGGTAACCTCGCCACCCAGGCGGTAAACCAGAGCTTTGCCGTCTCCGCAACAGGTAGCCGGATGCTCGTAGTTGTACATGACGCCAGGAGTCTGTGACGGGAAGATGCGCATCGCCCAGCCGGTACACATAAGGACCGTCTTGGCCTGGAATTCATACATTTTGTTCTGGCGAGTATCTATGGCGAGAGCGCCGCTAACGCCATTGGCATTGCCAAGCAACTCAAAAACCATGCAGCGGTTCATTAAATCGGCACCGCTTTCGATGGTCTTTTCAACCAGGATAGTCTTCTGCACCTGTCCTTGATAATGAAGATGATGCAGCGGTCGGCCTGGAATACCATTGCCGCCGAAAACACCGTGGCCGGCGCAATAGTATTTACCCTCGTATTTCATCGGGATGCCCCACGAGTCCCACAGGTCAATAAATTCATGCGAGCGCTCATAATAGTTGCGCAGGACGGCGCGAGAAAGATGAGCGTTGCGGTAGGCTCCGGGACGGGCCATCTGCTCGTCCACGTAGTCATCGAGGTTCGAGCCATGGATTTCCGGAATAAAACAACTGATGTGGTCATCACCGGCGCGCCCTGCGCCGCTGTGGGTGGCATAGCCCTTCTCGGCTACGATGACACTGGCGCCGAGCTGCCGTGCCCGGATTGCCGCCATCAAGCCGGCGATTCCGGCTCCCACCACGAGTAGGTCACATTCTTTTCGTTCGACTTCCATTAATACCTCCTAAACGTAATAAGGGCGGCAACCGGCGGACCAGGCCGGCTGCCGCGAACTAACTGAATTATTATTTTACTTCGTATTTCTTGACTAACTCAACCAGTTTCTGGTGCATGGCAGAGAAGGGATATCCCTTGCCGTCCATTTGCTTGACGAAAGCATCGACGAGAGGCTGGCTTCTCTTCTCGAGTTCGGTCAGGTCGGCATCGGACATTTCCGCCCAGGTGCCGCCCATTTGTTTCGTCCAGATATCCATAACTTCTTTGTCAACATTGTAGTTGTATTCGTCATACATTTTCATGCCGGTGTCGGTGCTGCTCATGTCGTTAAAAATCTTCTGGATGTCGGCGGGCAGCTTGTCCCAGACTTTGCGGTTCATGCCCAGGTAGAACGGGCTGCCGCTCAGAATACCGCAGCTTACGCCGTATTTGATGACATCACCCCAGCGGCGGGAAGTAAGCAGGTCGCCGCCGGCGGAA
>JAQTVW010000026.1 GCA_028706655.1 Dehalococcoidales bacterium
GCCGATGCCGATGTGCTTACCATCCAGCTTTAATTCGCGACGCAGCCTCGCCATTTCCCCGTCAACCGCTTTATTCCTCGCCGCCGCAGCGATTGCGGCAAAGTCCACGCTGATGGGAAACGGCTGTACCTGAACGGTATGCTGCCGGTAGGTCACCGCCGAGTGTCTTTTATAAACCCGGGCAGACAGCGTTTGCGCAGCATCCATGAAGTTATCACAAAATTCGCGGGTATGGAAGCCCAGCAGGTCATTGCCCAGCAAGCCTTCCAGGATTTCCTCATGCCACGGGCAGGTACGCCAGACCTCATACGGCGGCCATGGTATGTGCCAGAATTGCCCCACGGTTATCCGGGGGTTCTGTTTTTTAAGCATCTGCGCCGCCAGAGCCAGGTGATAGTCCTGGATGAACACCACCGCCTCGCGGTCGCCCACCTCTTCCAGTATCGCCCGCGCGAAGGTGCCGTTTACCTTGCGGTATGTCAGCCAATCTGTCTCACGGAAGACCGGCGGTATGAACGCGATGTGACACAGAGGCCAGAGCGTCTCATTGGCGAAGCCGAGGTAGTATCCTGCTACTTCTTTGCGGGTAAGCCAGACGCGGCGGAGAGTGTAAGACGGTTTGTCCGGCGGAACGGGCACCCGGTCATGTTCATCGACGACTTCTTTGTCGCCATCGCCGCTGCCGTGAGCTATCCAAATTCCTTTCGCGGCGCGCAGCACCGGGTCCAGAGCCTGGGTCAGTCCTCCCACCGGACGGCTGCTCACGATTCTGCCGCCCGACCTGGTATGCACATACGGTTCGCGGTTGGACGCCACGATGAAAAGCCGCCCGCCGAGCTTTTCCTTCACGAAGCGATGCAGGCTGTTTTTATTCCAACTCGCCGAGGTTGAATCCATGCCTCCACTCTAATCAAAGACGACTGTCCTGTCAAGACGTTTGAAAGTGTTACGTAGATACAGGCCGAACGCCTTCGTGTTGTTGGCAAACGCTGCGTTATGCTACAATCAAAAAAGCAGTCGCGCTTGCGTTAAAGACATGACCAACAATCTTGAAAATCAGAAACTACTCTCCGGCAATGAAGCATTTGCCCTGGGCGCTTATCATTCCGGCGTGAAAGTAGCCGCCGCATATCCCGGTACTCCCAGCACCGAAATTCTGGAGACAATCTCTCAATTCAAAGACCTCCATGCCGAATGGGCGACCAACGAGAAAGTCGCAATGGAGGTTGCGCTGGGCGCCTGCTACACCGGGGTACGCGCCATGGCATCCATGAAACACGTGGGGCTGAATGTCGCCAGCGATGCCTTCATGGCGGCAGCCACCACCGGCGTCAAGGGCGGACTGGTCATCGTAAGTGCGGACGACCCCGGTATCGCCAGTTCCCAGAACGAGCAGGACAACCGCCACTATGCGAAGCTGGCGAAGATACCCGTGCTGGAGCCTTCCGACAGCCAGGAAGCCTACGATTTGATGGCATACGCCTTCGACCTCAGTGAGAAGTATGATACGCCGGTAATGGTGCGCACCACCACTCGCATCTCGCATTCCAAGTCGGTAGTGAAGATTAGCGGCAAACGCCCCGAGTCATTCCCCAAAGCTGCATTTTATTATAATATTGCCAAATTCGTCATGCTGCCGGTCAACGCCCGCACCCAGCGCCCGAAGATTGAAAAACGGCTGGTCGACCTTGCGGAATACGCCGAGACTACACCGCTGAACCAGGTGATTCCGGGCGGTACCGAACTTGGTATTGTGACCAGCGGTATCTCTTACCAGTACGCCTGCGAGGTCTTCCCCAAAGCAAGTTTCCTCAAGCTGGGCATGACCTATCCCCTGCCCAAAAAGCTCATCCGCGATTTCGCCGGTAAGGTAAAAAAACTCATTGTTATTGAGGAACTCGACCCGTTCCTGGAAGATAATATCAAGGCGATGGGAATTACCGTCAGCGGCAAGGAATTTATTCCCCGTATCGGCGAACTGTCCGCCCGCGTCGTAAACGATGCCGCGCTCAGCGCCGGGTTGCTCGCCGGGACTCCGCCGACCCGCGCCGCCGAACCGCCGGGACTGCCCCGCCGGCCGCCTTTGCTCTGCCCGGGCTGTCCCCATGCCAGCATGTTCTTCACGCTGAGCACCATCGGACAACGCGCCAAATTACTGGAATCTAAAGATAATGAACCGAAAGAGCCGGAACTGGTTATCACCGGCGATATCGGCTGCTATACCCTGGCGACCTACCCGCCGCTCAACGCTATGGACACGACCGCCTGCATGGGCGCGAGTATCGGGCAGGCGGTAGGCATGGCAAAAGCCGGCGTCACCAAGAAGGTGGTTGCCGTCATCGGCGATTCGACTTTCCTGCACTCCGGCATCACCGGACTGGTCAACGCCGTCTATAACCAGGCGGCCATTACCATTATTATCCTGGATAACGGCACGACTGCCATGACGGGACACCAGGAGCACCCCGGCACCGGCATTTCCGCTCAGGGCATCCAGACCACCGCAGTCAGCCTGGAAAACCTGGTGCGCGGCATCGGCGTCAAGAACCTTAGAGTCGTCGACGCCTTCGACGTAAAAGCGTTACGGACAGCCGTTAAAGAATCTCTCGCTGGCAAGGATCTCTCCGTGATTATCTCGCGCGGCGCCTGCGCCGTGCTTTCGAAACAGAAGGTTAATCCCCGCGTCATCGACGTGGAAATCTGTAACACCTGCGGCGCCTGCCTGCGCATCGGCTGTCCCGCCATCCAGAAGGTTGACGGCAAGATTTGCATCGATACCGTCCTTTGCGCGGGTAACGCCTGCACCGTCTGCCAGCAGATTTGCCCCAAACAGGCAATCGCCCCGCAGGCAAAGGGAGCCAAGTGAAGAAGCTCGACCTGCTCATCACCGGTGTAGGCGGACAGGGTGTTGTCCTCGCCAGCGATATCATCGGGGATACCGCCCTCGCCGAAGGTTATGACGTTAAAAAGACAGATACGCTGGGTATGGCGCAGCGCGGCGGCAGTGTTATCAGCAACCTGCGCATCGCGCCCCGCGTCTGGTCGCCGCTGATTACCGAGGGCGAAGCGGATGTCCTGTTTGCCTTTGAAAAACTGGAGGCAGCCCGCTGGAGCTATTATCTCAAACCGGGCGGCATCGCCATCGTGAATAATCATGCCCTACCGCCGCTCGCGGTCAGCCTGGGTAAAGCCAGTTATCCCCCTGATAAAGACGTCATGAACATTTTGAAACAGCGCACCGACCGTATTTATTTTATCGATGGCACGCGCATGGCGCGGGAACTGGGCAACCTGCGGACAGTCAACATCCTCATGCTGGGGTGTTTGTCCCGCTTCATGCCCCTCAAGCTGGAGACCTGGAAAGAGATTATCGCCCGCTACCTGCCGGAAAAGCTGCGTGCGATTAATATGACTGCTTTCGACATGGGGAGAAAGGAAGTCAAAGATGGGCATCTCGGATAAAGTCCGCCATAATATGGCGGAAGGCTCCTGGATACGGCGCATGTTTGAAGAAGGCGCCATACTCAAGCAGAAGCACGGCGCGCAGAACGTCTTCGAACTTTCCCTGGGCAACCCCATCATGGAGCCGCCCGATGAGTTCGTTAATGAATTAAAACGGCTGGTCAACAATCCCGTGCCGGGGATGCACCGCTACATGCCTAATTCCGGCTACAACGAGACGCGGGAAGCCGTGGCGCAGCAGCTTGCCGCCGAGACCGGCATTAAGCTGACCATGAACCAGGTGGTGATGACCTGCGGTGCGGCGGGCGCGCTCAACATCGCCCTCAAGACCATCCTCAATCCCGGCGATGAGGTAATCCTCTTTGCGCCGTACTTCATGGAATACGGCAATTATATTGATAATCATTTCGGTGTAGCGAAGGTTATCCCCACCGGTGCCGGCTTCATGCCCGACCTGGACATAATGGAGAAGGCCTTCTCGCCGAAAACGCGGGCAGTTATCATCAACTCGCCGAACAACCCTACCGGAGTAGTCTATCCCGAAAGCATCTTAAAACAGATGGGCGAGTTGTTACGCCGGAAGGAAACGCAGTACGGCAAACCGATTTTCCTCATCAGCGATGAGCCGTACCGCAAGATTATTTTCGACGGGCTAAAATATCCCTCCCCGCTTCTCTATCACAAGCAGTCCATCGTCTGCACCTCGCACTCCAAGGACCTGGCGCTGCCCGGCGAACGTATCGGCTACCTTGCTGTCAATCCTGACTGTGCCGAACTCAAAGATTATATGGACGGCTTCATCTTCTGCAACCGCATACTGGGTTATGTCAACGCCCCGGCGCTGATGCAGCACGTCGTGCGCAAGTTACAGGCGGTCACCGTCGATGTGACAAAGTACCAGCAGCAGCGCGATTTCCTGTATGATAACCTGGTCAAAATGGGCTATTCGCTCGTCAAACCGCAGGGGGCATTTTACATGTTCCCTAAAGCCCCCATCGCCGATGATGTCGCCTTCATCCGGGAGCTTCAGGAATTGCTGGTGCTCACTGTACCGGGCAGAGGCTTCGGCATGCCCGGCTATTTCCGCATCTGCTACTGCGTGGACGACCGCACGCTGGAAGGTTCGATGAAGGGCTTCCGCATCGCGGCCGAGAGACACAGACTGGTCTAATTGTCATTGCGGGGAGCACCGTGACGAAGCAATCCCACCCAATGCAAAGAGGTTGCTTCGCCCTTCGGCTCGCAATGACAGAGTAGAGGCTGATGAACAAGCAAACGGGCAATCCGAATGAAACCGTTTCGGCACTGAAATCAAAATCTACGAACGAGCCGATTGCCTCGTTCCTGAAAATGCGGCTGGTAGAACTCAAACCCGGCTACTCCAAAGTGGCGATGAAACTTTCTCCTGAATACCAGAACTTCAACGGATTTACCTTCGGCGGGATTATCATGGCAATCGCCGACCAGGCGTTCGCCTACGGCTCCAACTCGGCGTCATTTCCCAGTGTCGCTTCCCAGTTCAACATCCACTTCATCGCCGGTCCCGCGCCGGATGACGAACTCACCGCGGAGTGCCGCGTTGCGCATAGCGGGCGGCGGGTGGGAATTTCAGAAATCACGGTGACCAACCAGGACGGCAAACTGATTGCCAAAGCCACTGGTACAACAATACCGGTCAGCCGGCAGGTTTAAGCCGGTTTCGGCGGCTCCGCTTTGGGGGCTTCTTTCTGAATCTCTTCCTTGAATTCCATGAGCTGCTTCCAGCGTTCTTCACCGAGGCACTGCCGCGCTGAAGCGCACCATTCGATGCAGGAAGGCATCTTCTCCCTGAAGATGCGGGTGCCGCACTTCTGGCACCTCGCCCGCGATTCATCGGAAAAAATTTCGACGTCCGCGCCGCAGTTAGTGCATTTAAATACTTCGACGCGCAGGTTGCGCATATCCTGTCCGGGACACTTAAACATGCCGTTACCCCCTCAGCCAATAATAAGATACGCTCTATTCTTATTATACGCTGTGACGGAAGTCACAACCTTATTACTTCTTCTCCGCCGCCAGTTCCTTGAGTATCTCCTCGGTATGCTGCCCGAACAGAGGGTCGGGACCGGGCATCTGCCAGGGAGTCGCGCTCAGGCGGGCGTAAGGTCCCGCTAATTCCTTGGCGCCCACTTCGGGATGGATATGCTCCACGAAGAAATTCCGGGCATTCAGGTGCGGGTCTTTGTAAATTTCCTCGCCGCTGTAGACGGGACCTGCGGCAACGCCCGCTTTCTGCAGGCGATGCATCAATTCGATATTGTCCTGATTCAATGTCCATGCCGTGATGACCTTATTCAATTCATCCTCATTTTTACGGCGCAGGAAGGCATCCTGGAACCGCTCGTCTTCGGCAAGTTCCGGGCTGCCCATCGCTTTGCAGAGCGACTTCCATTCGGCGTTGTTTTTTACCGCGATGGCAATCCATTTGTCGTCACCTTTGCAGCGATAAGTACCGTGCGGCACCATCAATTCGTCCCGGTTGCCCTGTCCCTGCGGCACCCGGTGATTCATAGAATATTCCATGACTGCTTCCGGCATGCAGGCAATCAGGTTTTCCACTTCGGAGATATCGATGAACTGCCCTTCGCCGGTGGTGCGCCGGTGATGCAGCGCCACCAGAGCGGTATAAGCCACCAGCACCTGCCCGGCGAGGTCGCTCAGCGTCGTTCCGCAGGGCATCGGCGGACTGCCGGGATAGCCGATTAGCGAACTCAGCCCGGCATAAGGCTCCAGGCACACGCCGAAAGCCACCGCTTCGCGGTCGGGTCCGGTCGCCCCGTATCCCGAGGCGGCTATCATAATCAGGTCTGGTTTGAGCTCCTTCAAGACCAAATAACCCATACCCAGGTTGTCCATGACCCGGGGCGCAAAATTGGTGATTAAGATGTCACTCCGTTTGATGAGCTGGAGCGCGATTTCACAGTTTTCCGGCAGCTTGAGGTCGAGCGCGCAGGAGCGCTTACCCCGGTTGTTAATGGCGAATAGCCCGCTCCGGTTGATGCTGCCCGTCTCCTGAAAAGCCTTGACGGTGCGCCGCCAGTAGTCCGGCACATGGGGATTCTCCATCTTGATGATATCCGCGCCCATTTCGGCGAGCAAGCCGCCGCCGCCGGGACCGACCCAGGATGTGGTGAACTCGATAATCTTAACGCCGGACAGCGGTAAATTGGTCTTCTTTTTCATTTGTGCATCACTCCCTAAATTATCCCAACTTCAGCGAGCTTGACCAGTTCCTCTCTGGTATAGCCGAGCCGCCGGCAGTAGACTTCTTCATTGTGCTGACCGAGCAGCGGCGCGGGGCTGCGTATCGACCATTCCGATTTGGCGAATTTATGCGGCGCGCCGGGGTAGGTGTATTTACCCGCCACCGGATGGTCGATTTCGACAAAGAATTTCCGCTCTTTAAGCTGCCGGCTGTTCATGACCTCGTCAATCGTGTTGGAAGGTGCGAGGGGTATCTTACCCTTCGCCATTTCAAAGATTTCCATCTTGGTGTGCTGCATCGCCCATTCTTCGATGAGCGGCTTCAGGCTGTCCCAGTGCTCGGCGCGGCCGGTCGATTTCTGGAACAGATCGATTTCCGCCCAGCCGGGATTGCCCATGATTTCCAGGAAGCGCTTCCAGTGGTGCGGCTCCTCGGCGTGGACGAAGCACCAGCCGTCTTTACAGCGGAAGAACTGCTGCGGACCGAAAGCGGACTGTGAGGCACGGGTCTCGCTGGTATGTTCATACGGCCAGTAAAACATATTCTGCGGGTTCAGCCGCACCATTGCTTCCAACTGGGAGACATCAACATACTGCCCGATGCCTTTTTCGCGCTGCACATGCAGGGCAGACATCGTCGCCGTGGCGGCGGCCATCGCGGTGAAAAAGTCCGCCATCTGGGTGACGCGAAGCGGCTCCTGTTCGGTAGTGCCTGCCCAGCGCGGCGTGCAGTAGCCGATGCCGCCCATCTCGAAGCCGATCAGGTCGGAACCCTTGAAGTTCTTGTAGAGACCCGTTTGCCCGAACGGCGTAACGGACACCATCACGAGCTTCGGGTTGATTTCTTTCAGCTGCTTATAACCGATACCCAGTTTAGCGAGTGTGCCGGGAGCCGTATCTTCGATAAGAACATCCGCATCTTTGATGAGCTTGCGGAAAATCTCCTGACCGGTCGCCTTTTCCAGGTTGAGCGTCACGCCAATCTTGTTCGAGTTGATATAAATGAAAAAGCCGCTGCGCTCTTTCCCCGGCACGTCGTTGGCGAACGGCGCGCGCCGCCGCGCCATATCGCCGTCTATGGGTTTTTCAATTTTGATAACCTCGGCGCCAAGGTCGGCAAGCATCTTGCTGCAATACGGCACGCATATCATGCTGCCGTATTCGATAATCCTGACATCTTTGAGAGACAGTGTCGTGTTCATAGACTCTAAAACTCCTGAATGACATTTGGTTCTCAATTATTTGCCTGTGGAGTGATTCTTAAGTAAATATAGCCGCCTGCGCTGAAAATGGCAAGTTGATATTTGGAGACAAACGAATGCGGCAAACCGGGGGATAATATGAAAAGTGAAAGGATTTGCTAAAAGCGACCCCGGGGGGATTTGAACCCCCGATCTCCACCGTGACAGGGTGGCATGTTAGACCGCTACACCACGGGGCCATTGAACCGGCAGGAGCGAATAGTGAGGACCACTAATTTCTGCCTTGTAAAGTCTATCAGAGGCAGTATATTGTGTCAAGCAGAGTGTCCAGATTGTGCATTAAAATTAGTTTGTGGTATAATGACTTGAAATTTTCTGGAGAGGCTAATGGCAACAACAAATAAGGAAGCGGTCAAAATAGAAGCTCAAAAGCTCAACAACTACGAACTGGTTTTCATCGTCAAACCCGATGTCACCGAGGAAGCCTTGGATGTTCTCATCGGGAACATCAGCCAGTTCATTACCAGTAAGGGCGGCACGGTCGCCAGCAATGACAAGTGGGGCAAAAAGAAGCTCGCCTTCCCCCTGAAACATTCGTTGGAAGGCAGCTACATCCTGTCCAAGTTCAATATGGATCCCGCCTGGAGCCATGAATTGGAAAACAGCTTGTTCATCAATGACCAGGTCCTGCGGCACCTGCTGGTCAAAGTTGAGTAACTAGCCGGCGGGGACTTTTTCGCTCCCCAGTGAAATGGTAAAATAGCAGATATGCCAAGTTTGAACAAAGTAATCGTCATCGGCAACGTAGGGAGCGAACCGGAAATGCGCTTCACGCCCAACGGTAAGCCGGTTACCTCCTTCTCGGTAGCGACCAACTGGGCATACACCACTCCGGAAGGTGAGCGCAAACAGGAAACAGAATGGTTCCACGTGGTCGCGTGGAACAAGCTTGCCGAGCAGTGCAACCAGTTTCTGGGAAAAGGCAGGCTGGTCTACGCTGAAGGCAGGATTCATACACGGGCATGGGAAGGACAGGATGGGCAGCAGCACTCGCGGATGGAGATTATCGCCAACCGGGTAATCTTCCTCGACCGACGTGCGGGCGGTGCCCTGCCAGAAGATAAGGTCGACGATGCGGGGGGCGGCGGCGGCGATATCGAGCCGGACGACCTCCAATTCTAACTGTAAAATATATTTTGTTGGTGGATTAAGCAGGAAAAATGGTACAACAGACAAGAGATGCAACCGGAAGACCGCGCCGATGGACGAAAGGTAAATACGTACCCAAACGGAAGGTGTGCGCCTTCTGTCGGGACAAGATTGCAGCCATCGATTATAAAGATGGGGTGAAACTACAGCCGTTCGTTTCTGACCGCGGCAAGATTGAGCCGCGCCGCCGGACTGGCACCTGTGCCCGGCACCAGCGCCTTCTTTGCGAAGCAATCAAACGCGCCCGGCATATCGCCCTACTTCCTTACGTCCCGGCGCACGTCCGCAAGAGTGGCGGGGTTGGGGTGCGCACCCGTTCTTAACACCGGTCGTTTCTTTATAACGGATTAAAGATTTTTCCAGCAGGGAGCTAAAGTGCCTAAGAGGACATATCAACCCAAAAGCTTGCCCCGTAAGCGGGAACACGGTTTTATGAAGCGCATGAGCAGCCGCGGCGGACGCCTCGTGCTGAAAGCAAGGCGCCAGAAGGGCCGTAAGCGACTGACGATGGTCTAATGCCGGAGCCAACCGATGAGGGATGGTCTCAGTGAGGGGGGAACAATACCTTACCAAAGCGGCACAATACCGACTCGTTTACGAAAAAGGCAGCACGCGGGTAACCGATTTAGTAATAATGAAAGCGCTGCCTAATACGCTGGAACTGTCACGGTGCGGATTTTCGGTAAGCAAGCGGGTCGGCAAGGCAACCGTCAGGAACCTTGTGAAACGCCGGCTGCGGGAAATAACACGGCAGATGACGCTGAAAGCAGGATGGGACATCATTTTTATCGCCCGCCCCAAAGCTGCCGAAGCCCGTTTTAGCGACCTCCAGCACTCGGTGAGTAATACGCTCTCAAGGTCAGGATTGCTGACAAGATAATATGAAAAAAATTGCCCTGTGGCTGATAAGACTCTACCAGGCAACCGTTTCGCAGGCGACGCCGCCGAAGTGCCGCTACCTGCCGACTTGCTCGGAGTATACCTTCGAGGCTATTACCAGATTCGGTCTGTTTAAAGGCTGCTGGCTGGGGGTAAAAAGGCTGGCTCGCTGCCACCCGCTCCACACCGGCGGTTATGACCCCGTACCGCAACGATAATTACGCTCACACAGGAGATTAAGTGCATCTTAGTAAAAAGCGAACCATAATCAGCAAAGCGCTGTTGCTGCTGGCAGTACTGGTCATCATCGGACTGGGCGTTGCCGGTTGCGTACAGGGCTTGCAGCCGTTGGGCTGGTCCGGCGGAGTCGTCTCCGGGGACAGCCTCTATATAGGGACCAAGGAAGGCAGACTGGTCAAAATCACTATCGCTGACCAGAGCCGGAAATGGGCTGAGGCGCTCAAGGCAGCTCCCTCGAGCGGGTTCTTGAGCTGCGCTCCAACCGGCGGCGGTTGTTCTTCCGCACCGGCGGGAATCGCTATTTACGGGACTCCTGCCGCTTCCGGCGACCTGATTTACATGAGCGCCTACAGCGGCAAAATTTACGCTTATAATCCTTCATCGCTGGAAGTGCGCTGGGTTTATCCGCGTGAGTCTTACCTCAAACCAATCATCAGCGGGCAGGTATTAGCTCAAAACAAGATTGTATTCGGTTGTTCAGACGGCAAGGTCTATGCCCTCGATGCCGCTACCGGCGATAAAGTCTGGGATTTCACCACCGGAAGCGAAATCTGGAGTACCCCTGCCGCCGATGGGAATACTATCTATATTGGCTCTTTCGATAAGAAATTTTATGCACTCAACGCTGCGGACGGCACCAAAAAGTGGGAGTTCACCACCGAGGGCGCTATTACCGCTACTGCCCTCGTCCAGGGTAATACAGTTTATATTGGCTCCTTCGACCGCAACCTGTACGCCCTCGATGCCGCTACCGGAAAGGTAAAATGGCAGTTCGCGGGCACCAACTGGTTCTGGGCGAAACCGGTTATCGTCAACAACAATATCTATGCCCCCTGTCTGGACGGCAAAGTTTATGTCCTGGATGCGGCAAGCGGCAATAAATCAGCCGAATTCGACCTGGGCAGCCCGATTTCCTCGTCGCCCGTCGTGGTGGATAACCAGATAATCTTCGCCTCTCAGAAAGGCATCGTTTTTTCCGTCAATACTGCCGCCGGAGAAATCCGGCAGCTTGCGGAAATCAAACAGCCGGTATATGGTCCCCTGACCGCTAATGAGGGAATCGTTTATGTTCACACCCAGGACTTGAACCTGCACCGGATTAACGTCCGCACCGGCGACCGGCCACCGGCGATACCGTTATCGAGCAAAGGATAAGAGGTAAATTAGTTTGAACGTCTGGGATTTAATCGTCATGCAGCCGATGATCAACGTTTTGATCATCATGACGCATTATCTGGCAAGCAACTTCGGTCTGGCGATTATCGCGCTGACCGTGATTATCAACCTGGCGCTCATGCCGCTTTCGCTCAAGCAGATGCATTCACAGCAGGCGATGCAGGAGATGCAGCCCAAGCTCCTCGAACTGCAGAAGAAGTACGGCAAAGACAAGCAGGCGATGGCGCAGGAGCAGATGCGGCTCTATAAGGAAGCGGGTATGAGCCCCGCCGGCTGTATGCTGCCCATGATCGTCCAGATGCCCATCTGGGTTGCCCTGTATCAGGCAGTCATGCTGGCACTGGCAGTCGCCCCGGAAGGACTCCTCAACCTGTCAAGGTACCTCTATTCATGGGATATCGTCTACGCCATCCTGCCCCTTGGGAGAAATTTCCTGTGGCTGGATATGGCGGTGCCTGATATGACGATGGCATTGCTGGTAGGCGCAACCATGTGGCTGCAGCAAAAAATGTCTACTCCTACCCCGATGGATCCCAGGGCAGCGGCACAGAGCCAGATGATGATGTGGATGATGCCGCTCATGTTCGCGTTCCTCGCGCTGTCATTCCCCAGCGGGCTTTCGCTCTACTGGGTTGCCTCTAGCGTGGTGAGAATCGCCATGCAGTACAAGGTCAGCGGCTGGGGCGCCCTGAAACCGGCTCCCAAAACCACCGAAACCAAAAAGTATTTGAAGCTGAGCACCGGCAATGAGAAACCGGCGGCGGAAGACGGTAAGGCGGACATCACCGTTGACGCCAGCGGCAAGCCACAGGAAGGCACTCCGGGCGCTGCCAAACCGGGCAAATTCATGAAGTACTTACCCTGGCGCGACCGGCGGCAGAAGTAACCAATCGTACGTCCTTTTCAAGAGGTAACAGCACATGGACGATATCGGCAACAGGCATGATGATACGGCAGTCGCCGCCAGAGACATCCTGGTAAAACTGCTCGACCTGATGGGCGTCGACGCCACTGTGGAGATTTCCGATGAGTTCCCCGTGGAGAGCGATAGCGGCTTCACTTCCTTCAACGCCCTGAACATCGAAGGTGATGACCTGGGAATCCTCATCGGGCGGCGCGGTCAAACTCTCGCGACGCTCCAGTACATGGTCCGCCTCATCCTCAGCCATGGGAACCAGCAGCAGTCGCCGATTATCATCGATGTCGAAGGGTACAAGCGGCGACGCTACGAATCGCTGCGTGCTCTCGCCAAGCGTATCGCTGAAGAGGTCAAAACACGGCACCGGTCTTTCACCCTGGAACCGATGCCCGCTTTCGAACGCCGCATCGTCCACCTGACCCTTGCTAACAATCCCGATGTCACCACGGAAAGCACCGGCTTTGGCGAAGCACGCAAGGTAATCGTCAAACCCAAAAACGGCTAGCTACTCAAATAACCACTCGCTTTATCCCGGTCATCCGTTCTCTAAATCCGCCTGCGTCATTCTCCAGAAGCTGATCCCCACCAAATCCCCACTCTACTTCCACTAAAACCAACCCGATACCTACTGCATTGGCTTATTTCTTAAGCTACAATTCAGTCAGCACTTCCAGTACCAGGTACTACTGTACTATATCCGTATTCTGAACAATCGTGTCTAATAAATGACGAGGAGTTAATATGAAAAAACTTATCTGGGTCTGCCTGACACTGGTGATGATTGCAGGGTTGGCGATACCTGCCTCCGCAGTAGCGCAAGACCTGCGTACGCAAAACGCTCCCAAGCGCTTCGAGTTGACGCTCACGCCGCAAACTATCGATCAACCCAGTATCAGCGCCGCTCTGTGGCCGCAGGCTAACCCGGCGAATGCCAATTCCTGGCCCATCTATGACATGGTAGGCGGCGCGCCGACCGTCGTCGGCTGGATAGTTGACGGCCGCACCATCTACGGCGCCGTAAGCGGCGATGCCAACGGGCAATTTACTTTCACCTACGGCGGGGTACTGGATACCATCCAGTCCGGTTCGATTCACGGCATCGTTACCATCGGCACAGCACAGGGCGTAGTGTATCTCCTGGCTGATGGTACCTCTGAAGCGACGATAAAAGAGACCTATCAATTTGCTGAGGTCGCGGCATGGTGTCAGCAGGTCGGGATTACCGCCGGGATATTCTTTGCTCAATTCTACGGCGTGCCTGAACTAGCCGCTGTTCCTGATGCACAGCTGGCTCTTATGTATGGTACTGCGTTGCCCCTCCTCCCTAAAACGCTGGGAGCGAGCTTCAGCGGCAAGGTTACCGTAGAATCCGGTACGGGAAACTACTCTTCCATTCACGGCACCGCCATATTCAAACCAGCCGGCAATAAATCGATTATCCTGAACGTTTATCCGAACCAGCACGTCTATAATCTGAGTGGTGCGATTATCGTCACCAACTTCAAGGCTATCTCACGCATCCGCTTACCTAACGTAGATGCGAATGCAGTCAAGGAAAAGGTTAAGGACTGGTTGAAGAACAAGAAGTAACTATCCGCTAACTCGGCAGGGCATCAGTAACATGACGGTGAGGACGCTGCAAGAGCGTCCTCACCAGTTTCATTTATCCCAGGATATTATAAACGTCACCGGGCAGGTTCAAAGGAGAGGTTATGTACAGGTTTCCTTTCGTACAAAGGGATGAACTCTTTGAAAAGTGGGATGATGACAACATCTGGTCGAAATACTGCGGTTTCCTCGACCTCTCCATTGACGAATTCATGGTGATACAAAAAGCTCTTCTCATGGATGAGATAGAACTCACCATGAAATCAGAGATGGGTAACAAAATCATCGGCAACCACAAGCTGGAGAACCTGCATGATTTCCGCAAGCACGTCCCCTTTACCGTTTACAATGATTATCAACCCTATCTTGGCGAACAGAACAACAGCGTCCTGACCGATAAACCGGTGCTCTGGGCACACACATCAGGCCGCACCGGGTTAATCAAGTGGATACCTTACACCCAGGGAAACATTGAAAGGCTGGCTGACGATACCCTGGCTGCCTTCATCCTTTCTTCGGCAAGCCGCCGGGGAGAAGTGCATCTTCATCCCGGTGCCAGAGTTGTCCTCAATCTGCCGCCTGTCCCTTATACCACCGGAGTCATGGGATATGTTGCCGGGGAACGCATCTCTTACCGCCCCATCCCGGACCTGGATGCGGCGGAAGCAATGGAGTTCCAGGAAAGAATCGAGCAGGGCTTTCATATTGCGTTACGGACCGGGGCTGATTATGCGGCGTCGCTGGCAGTCGTTCTCGCCAAAATCGGCAAAGGTTTTGCTGAACTTGGCAACAGCTCGAAGCTTTCATTCCGTAAGCTGCACCCTTCAGCCATGCTCCGCCTGGCTAATGCCATGGTCCGGGCACGCCTCGCCAAGAGACCCATCCTGCCCAAAGATATCTGGAAAGTGAAGGGGTTGGTCTGCGGCGGGACGGATACCACTATCTATCAAGAGGAGATTGCCAAATACTGGGGCGTTAAACCTCTGGATGTCTACGTCTCCACGGAAACCTGCTTCATCGCGATGCAGAGCTGGAACAAAAAAGGCATGACACTCGTACCGTATTCCAATTTCTATGAGTTCATTCCGGAAGAAGAACGTCTCAAGAACATTGCGGATAAGAATTACAAGCCGGCAACGGTATTGATAGACGAACTCGAAGCCGGCAAGATGTACGAAATCGTGGTCACTAATTTCCACGGCGGTCCGCTGCTCCGTTACCGCATCGGCGATTTAATCAAGGTAGTCTCCATCGGGGATGACGAAACCGGCTCCACGCTGCCGCAGATTACTTTCCAGAGCCGCGCTGACGATCTCATTGATATTTCAGGTTTCGTGCGGCTTGATGAGAAAGAAATCTGGACCGCTATCCAGAAAACAGACCTGCCCTACGAGGATTGGAGCGTCCGGAAAGAGGCGAACAAAGAAGAACCGGTTCTGCATATCTTTCTGGAATTGACGAGAAACGGTTACAGCGATTCCGACATCGCCAGGAAGATTGATGAGCAACTAGTGAACCTGCGGGCTGACTGGCGCAATTTGAAGAGTATGATAGGCATGACGCCAATTAAAATCACGCTGTTAAACAAAGGCACCTTCCGTGAATACACGAGGAAAAAACAGGAAGCCGGTTTCGATATCGCTCACCTTAAACCGCCGCATGTCAATCCTTCCGATACCACAATAAGCGATTTGCTTCAGATAAGCGAAAGACTATAATAATAAAATATGGGTGCGCTATACCTGCTTGCCCCGCTGGTGGGGCTCGTTTTCGGCATTGTCCTGGCGATACTGGTAATCGTACAGCGCCCTCATAGCGCGTTGCACCGCGTCTTCTTCGTATTTCTCGTCAGCATGAGCCTGTGGGCGCTCACCATCTTCGGCATGAGGCAAAGCCCGCTGGAAAATGCTCTCCCCTGGGAAATCGCTACTTTTGCCGTTCTGCCGGTTGTTTCCGTTTCTTTTTATCACTCGGTATTGTTGCTAATCGGCGCTGCCAGGATTAAATGGCGGGTCATCGCGACTTACGCCATAGCTTTAATATCGATTGGTCTTGCGCCAACCAAGTTGGTCTTAATCAGCATGAAGCCGATGTGGTATGGGAACGGCTTCATCGGAGGTCCCCTGTTCCTGCCCTATACTTTCGTCTTTTACGGTATCGTGGTGCTGGGGCTTATCGAACTGAGGCGGGCATACATCAAGTCAGAATCGCCCGTTGAGAGAAACCGCTACACTTATGTTTCCATCGGCGGATTCCTGTGCCTCTTCGGTTTATTCATGGATGTCCTGGCGGTAAGAGGGCTGCCCATCTATCCCCTGGGAATTATCAGCAATATCTTTTTCCTGCTGCTTTGCAGCTACGCTATTTTGAAATACCACCTCCTGGATATCTACCTGGTTATCCGCAGAAGCGCCGTGTATGCCACCATTTCTTTCATATCGGTCGGTGTTGTGGTTGCCTTGCTTTATATCGCGTATCTTGTAGGTATCGGCCACTGGCAATTTTCTGATTGGGAAACAGTTGCTTTTATTTCATTGACGGTCATCTTGCTGCAGCCTCTGATTTACTGGCTGCACAACCGGCTCGACCGTCTCTTTTACCGGAGCAAGTACGATTATTTGCGCGCCCTGGAAACACTCAGCGATAATACCAAAACCATTACCGATCTCGGATTCATCGCCGATACCCTGGTAGAAACTGTCGCCGCTGCCATGAAAACCGATAGGGTCCTGCTGATGATACCGGACCTTCACGAAAGCTCGTTTATCCCGGTTGCCACCTTGGGACAAGGCAGCTACCGCTCGGTAAGTCTGCCTGCCTATGGCGTTTTGAATTCATGGTTGAAAGAAAATGCCCGCGTCATGACCCGGCGCGAGATAAATATCATGCCTCAATTCCAGGCGCTTACTATCCGCGAACAGGAATTGCTGACCGAAATCAAGGCGGAAATCCTGGTGCCGCTCCTCATCCGGAAAAACCTTTCCGGCATCCTGATACTCGGGCGCAAAATGTCAGACCAGGACTATTCAATGGAAGAAATCAGGATGCTCAGAGTAGTAGCCAGCCAGATGGCAACCACCCTCGATAACGCCCGTCTCTACAAACTCCAGACGGAACGCTATCTGGAGCAATCGTTCCTGACCAGGCTGGGTATGTTAATCTCATCGGAACTCGAGTTTGATAAGGTATATGACAGCCTTGTCAGGGAGTTACGCGAGTTTATTGATATCGACTATATAAGCATAAACTTGAGGACCGAGAGTAATGAGTTCCTGCCTCTCAATTTCGTATGGACGAAAACAACTCTTGATGAATCTAAAGAGGAGAAGATAAAAATTATCTCCGGTTCTTTTGAGATAGTCAATGAACTGAAATACGAGTCAAACCTTGAAACCGCCAGTCAATCCGGCAACGAGGTATTACTCCAGATCGGGATTCGTTCCCTGGCGCACTTGCCGTTGCGGTCCAAGGGGATTGTCCTGGGTAATTTCACTCTGGGCTCAGAAAAGCCCCACGCTTACAGTGAAGATAATCTGAGGCTGTTCCGACAGGTCACGCTTCAACTCGCCACGGCGATCGATAATTCCCGCTTGTATAAACTGGAAAAGAAAGCCGGAGAGGAATTACAGAAAGAGTTTGAAGAGAGGACCCAGTTCGTGGACGGCTTGATCCACGAAGTCAAGACCCCTTTGACTGCCATGTTAGCGTCTTCCGAGTTGCTAAAGGAAGAACTCGCTTCCAGTACTCCGATTCTGAGCGAAATAGCGGACAACATGGACTCCGCCGTTCGTAACTTGAACCGCAGAATCTCTGAACTGGTCGAGTTTGCAAAAATCCAGCACACGGAAATAACTTTGCACCTGGAGGACACGGATATCAGCCGGTTAATCCATGATGCCGTAACACAGACAACGGGATTAGCACTCACCAGGGAACAAACTATACGAGTGGAGATACAACCAGATCTGGGGTTGATCCGGGGCGATCCGGATAGGGTGATGCAGATTCTACTCAATTTGTTGACCAATGCTATCAAATACGGACCGGTTCGGGACTCGCTGGCTTTACGGGCATATCCCCTTAACGGTCATGCTATAATAGAAATGTGTAATGGCGCCCCACCCCTCACACCACAGGAGATCGAGGTGGTTTTCACTCCCTATCAGCGAGGCAGGCACAAGGGCGGCGGAGGGTTAGGACTGGGTCTTTATGTCTGTAAGCAACTGGTACAACTCCACGGCGGCAAAATCTGGGTAGAAGCCGAAACCGGGGGTAACCATTTCAAGTTTTCTCTGCCGTTAGTGAATCAGGAGGCAACAGAATGAAGGTTCTCCTAATTGAAGACAGCCAGGAAATAGTAAAGGGAGTCAGCCTTACTTTCAAACTTCGCTGGCCCGACGCGGTCGTTGTCAGCGCGGAAAACGGCGGGAAGGGCATCAAAATGGTGGAAACCGAATCGCCTGATATCGTTATCCTCGATATCAATCTCCCGGACATGACCGGCTTTGAAGTACTGGAGAACGTCCGCAAGTTTTCCGATGTCCCCACCATCATTCTTACCGTGCGGGACGATGAAGTCGATGAGCTGCGCGGTCTGGAAATGGGCGCGGACGATTACATCACCAAGCCGTTCAGCCCGTCCAACCTGCTCATCAGGTGCAAAGCGGTATTACGCCGAAGCGGCACCCGTTCTCCTGAAGAAGCTCCAATAACTCCGATTTCCGCCGGCAACCTTTACATTGACTTCAACACAAAGGAAATCAAGGTCAACAACGATAGTGTCCACCTGACGCCCCATGAAAGCCGTATTCTTTACTGCCTGGCGCGCAACGAAGGCAAAGTCATTCCCCAGGACGCCATCAAACAGCACGTCTGGGGCAGCCAGGCGAAATACTTTGATAACGGCGCGCTGAAGAGATACATTTACCAATTGCGGTTCAAACTGGGTGACAGCGCGGAGAACCCGCGGCTAATCCTGAACGAACGCGGTATCGGTTATCGTTTTGTACGGCCATCTTAGCTCCGGGCTATTCTTTAAATACGAGAGCCGAAAATTCCCACTAAAACACAACTTTCTTTCAACTAAACTCCACTTTGTAACTATCATTATAGTGACTCTTCGGGCTGTAAAATGGCTCAGTAAGCTGAAACGAAGGGAACTACCGCAAATGAATGAACCGCTGAAATTGCTCGCCATCGAAAGCGAAGAAATTTACAGTTACCTCTATGAACTGCTCGCCCGCAACAACTCTTTTGAACTGCTCGGAGTTCTCAATGATATTGACGCTGTACCGGTAAAGGAATCCCACCCCGATGTCATCCTGGTCGGCATGAAAAGGTTCGAGGCCGGGATTATCGAAAAGCTCACCGAACTATACTCGGGTAAAAACAAGGTGGGACTGGTCGTCCTGTTCAATTCCTACAACAACGATGATATCCAGATGGTCAAAAGGCTCGCCCCGGAATGGCACGGCGGCATCGCTTTTTTCCTGAGGCAGTCCATCGGACAGACCGATCAACTCGTCAATATCATCAGCTCGGTCGCCCAGGGACAGATCAGCCTGGACCCTTCCCTGGCGCACCTGATGTTCGGCGGAAAAAGCAGCAAGTCTTTTCTGCACCAACTGACGCCGAGAGAGTTGGAAGTGTTGAATCTTCTCGCATCGGGACATACGAACATCGGCATCGCGGACAATCTGTATATCGATGTCAAGACGGTTGAGCACCACCTTAACAGTATGTACAGCAAAATCAAGGCGGAATCCATTTGCGATAACAAGCACCCCCGCGTCGCCGCCGCTCTCATGTATCTGGAAGAAGTAGGCGCACTCTCCAAGGCTTCTTAGCTCCTTAAATCTTCCCCCGCGCACTTTCCTCATAAAAAGCGACCAGATGCGGAAACTGGTTCTGTTTATTCTAAGTTACTCATGCTTCTTACTAACCTCACCCCCTGAATCCCCCGCTCCAATTCTGAATAATATTAGCAAGCTGTTTATCGTAATTTGGAGCGGGGGAAAGATTTTAAGAGAGGGGGCTTTCGCCCCCTCTCTTTCTTACACAACCTTCTCCAGCCAACCTGTCTCTGGTTTACATACATGATTCAGGCTGGAGAGGGGCAGGGGTGAGGTAAGCAGGATGCTATAACCATCATTAAACAGAACCCTTCCGCTCTCCAGCTTGATTTGCCATGCCTGATTGTGCTATAAATTTTTATGTAAAAGGCGTTGACGGAGCAGAGTAGGAGAGGCAAAAA
>JAQTVW010000111.1 GCA_028706655.1 Dehalococcoidales bacterium
TCATCCGCGGGAGGTCTTCAAAGAAGCGCTGGCAGCGAGCGCCGCATCGGTCATTTTCGTCCACAATCATCCTTCCGGCGACCCGCAGGCATCTGCTGATGACATCAAGCTGACGAAGGCGCTGGTAGAAGCCGGGCGCATCATGGGCATAGAAGTTTTCGACCATGTCATTATTGGCGACCATAAATTCATGAGTCTGAAAAGAGACGGACTGTTCTAGAATAAGGAGAGAAACATGTACGAAATGAAACTACTCGGACTGGCAGAAGCCCAGGTTGCCGCAGCGGCAGTCCTTAAAGAAGCGTCGAAGGAAGCATCGAGACCGATTACGGTAGTCGTCACAGACCGGCGCGGCGACATTATTACTCTATGCAAGATGGATGGCGGTATCACGCTATTTAATACCTCGGCGATACTCAAGGCGCACAGCGCATCAGCACAGGGCGTCGATACGAGGCAGTTCTTTAAGAACCGGATGAACAAAGAACTCTCTTCAGAGTGGGGCGCTTACGAACCGCCCTGTGAAGGCAGGACATTCGTTCCCGGCGGAGTGACGATTGTCGAACCGGGAAAAACTACAGTCTACGGCGGCATCGTGGTTGGCGGCAGAAAAGCCGATGAAGATGAAGCCCTGGCTAAAGTGGGACTGAAAGCCTTGCAGGACTATCTCTGGCCGGCTGCAAGATAGCCCGCCTTCTTAGCAGTTATCAGCTTTCACATCGCCCCTGATGCCGATAGTCACTTCCCGCAGCGGGATATTCTTCCCGCTCGCCTTGATTGCCTGTTTCGCCAGGTAGACCAGTCCGGAGCAGCAGGGCACTTCCATATGAACGATGGTAAGGCTCTTGATGCGGGACTTGGTCAGTAAATCGGTGAGCTTTTGCTGATGCGCGGCAAAATCATCAAGCTTGGGGCAGGCAATTACCAGCGTATGTCCCGCGAGAAAATCCCGATGAAAAGCGGCATAGGTAAATGGAACACAGTGCGCCGCCAGCATTAAGTCCGTGTCCTGGAAAAACGGCGCGGCATCCGGTACCAGAGTCAGTTGAACCGGCCAGTGGGTCAAATACGCGGGTATCGGTGTAGCGGTGTCTCCTGCCGCAAATGGACTGTTTTTAAAACTGGTCGCTGCGGCGGAGGGGCAGGATTGTACCTGTGCATGGGCGTGGACGGCTTCCCGCTGCTGGACTGCTACAAGGTCAAACGCATCGGCGGGTCTTTCTTCAATAGTGATTGCACCCTGGGGGCACTCGCCCAGGCAGTCGCCCAGTCCATCGCAATAGTTGTCGCTGATAAGTTTTGCTTTGCCGTCGATAATCTGGAGCGCACCCTCGGCGCACTTGATGGCGCATGCCCCGCAGCCGTTGCATTTTTCTTCATCAATCCTGACAATCTTTCTAATCTGCTTGCTCATGCGGCACCTCCATGAAAAAAGAATACAGGATGATGCACTTCCGGCGATGTGACTTTAATCACGCGCCGTGCGTTTTGTGTGGTTAAAATATCGGCTTATACCGGACGCTTGGGCAGGGGCGGCAGATAGTAGTTGGTCGGCTCGGTCATTTCTTCCGGCTTCAAATTGTAACCACCCCGGCGGGAAATCGACTTCGATACTTCACTACCGATGTTAGAAAGATCGGCAAACTGCATCGCCTGTCCTTCGCAACACTGGACGCAGAACGGTTGCAAGCCCTGGTCGATGCGGTGGGCACAGAGGTTGCATTTACTGGCGACATTGTCTTTTTCGTTAAAGGTAATAACGCCGTAAGGACAGGCGGAAAGGCAGGCTTCACAGCCGGTGCACTGGGTGGAATCGAGAATAACCACGCCGTCATTTCGCTTGAAGATAGCGCCGACAGGGCAGGCGTCCACGCAGGCAGGTTTCTGGCAATGCATGCAGGTCGTGGGAAGATAATTCAATTTTACATCAGGAAATTTACCTTTGGCGGTATCTACTTTTTGACCATCCGCCATCTGTACCTGCATCCAGGAACCATGCTCGATGTTATTTTCCACTTTGCAGGCGACCGTGCAGGCACGACAACCGATGCATCTCTCTAAATCGAATATCAGTCCGTAGCGCGGCATATCAGGCTTTCCTCACTTCTACCAGGTTATCGTTCATGGGCATATTCGGCTCGAAGGTGATGTTGTGCGCCGGATTAATGTAATCATTGGTGATGGCGTTAAGGTCGCCTTCGAGAAATTCTTCTGGCCACCAGCCATGAGTCAGATTGGCGACGCCCGGCGGGATGATTTCGTTAAGTCTAACTTTAAGCTTAATCTTGCCCCGGTCGTTGAACATCTCGACGATGTCCTCATCTTTCACCCGGCGGCTATCGGCGTCAACTGGGTTAAGTTCTACTATCGGTTCCGGGTCAAGCTCGCGCATCCAGTGTGATTTCTGGAATGAAGAATGAACGTGGAATTTGCTGTGCACCTGCACGAGAGAAAGAGGGTATTTTTTAGCCAGCGGAGTGAGCGGGCTCTCGATGGGTTCTTTGTGTACCGGCAGTCCTTCACCCAAGCCCACCAGCTTCTCCAGATAGAACTCGATTCTGCCGGTCGGGGTTTTGAAGAATGCCTTCGCGGGACGTTCTTCACCGGCGGGCGACTCTTTAAGACGTGCTGGCCCTTCTTTAAGGGTCTTATAGCTGATGCCGGCTACCGTTTCATCACCGGAAGCGAGCAGCAGGTCAACAAATTCCTCTTCGCTCTTGAAATATTCCCCGAAACCGAGGCGCGGCGCCAGTTCACGAAGAATCTGCACATCGGATTTAGCTTCGTAGAGCAGCGGGATAGCGCGCTGCTGCAACTGGATGTAAGGGTGCGGCCCGTTCACCAGGTCGGTAAACTCCAGGAAAGAACCGACCGGCAGTACGATATCGGCATATTTCGTGCTGGGTGTCATGAACATTTCCGTCATGACGGCGAGTTCCAGCTTGGGAAAAACATCGTTGATGAGGCGCTTGTTGTTGGTGCACTGGTTGATAAAGTTGGTGAAGGCGAACCAGACGGCGCGCACCGGGTAAGGCTCACCTTTTTCAATAGCATTATAAAGGTTCATGACACCCATGCGGGTATAAGACGGCTGGTCAGGGCGCGGCTTGAGGAAAGGACCCCAGTTATAATCGACTTCGCGGTGCCCCGCGGGTCCGGGCAGGCGCACATTTCCGGTCAGCGCGGCCAGTGTGCCGATGGCGCGGAATGAAGTATCGCCGTGATAGGTGCGGCTCATGCCGTTATTGGCGATAATCGCTGCCGGTTTGTCCGTCGCGTAAGCCTTTGCGAGTCGCACAATCTGCTCCTCCGGAACGCCGGTAATTGATGCGGTTCTGGCAGGCGGATATTCTTTAATCAGCTCTTTAAGCATCTGGAATGCGGTCTTGCAAGCGATACCGCCAGGTTGATAGCTGCCTTCCAGTGCGGTGCTCTTCGATGAATCGACAGGCACAGAGTTGTTCTTCACAGTGTCCCAGACGAGGTAAGCATCGCCGCCGTTTGGGGCAAGGTCGCGCGCCCGCAGGTAGCGACCGTTGTCCTGACGAATTAAATAGGGTGCGACCGTGTAACGCAGCATAAATTCGCGGTCTTCCAGTTTGTCCTGCAGAATCTGGTGCATCATGCCCAGCGCGAGGGCGGTATCCGTACCGATCCGCACCGGGACCCATTCGTCGGCTTTGGATGCAGTGATAGTGTAGACCGGGTCGATGACTACCAGTTTAATACCTTTCATTTTATCATCGAGCAATGGACGGATCTGGAAAGGATTGGCTTCGGCAGGATTGGTGCCCCAGGCGATGTTCAGTTTGGGTTCATCAAAGGAAGCCAGCAAAGGACCAAGACGGTTAACGCCGTATGTAGGTTTGGCGCCGCACGGTTCGGCGGCGTCACCATAACCCCACATCGAAACACGGGTACCCTGGAAACAACCGGCAAACCTGGTATAGGCGCCGAACTTGACCGTGCCGTTGCCGGGACCGCCGATTGCCCAGGCAACCGAGCGGCTGCCGTATTTTCCAGCGATATTCTTCATTTTATCAGCAATATAGTCTAAAGCTTCATCCCAGGAGACTCGCTGCCACTTGCCTTCGCCGCGTGCGCCCGCCCTTTTCATGGGATATTTCAGGCGGTCAGGATGATAGGTTAGTTGCAGAGCGGAAAGCCCTTTCTGGCAGATGCGCATATAGTAGTTATCGGGAAATGGCGCCGGCTCCAGCTTGACCACCTTGCCATCGCGGAGATGTGCCAGCATCCCGCAGGCATTACTGCCGCAGTGTGCAGGGCAAGCAGTTCGTACGATAGTTTCTGTTGACATAATATCTCCCGAATAAATCAATTATTGAAGCTGAATAATCGCTAGTTTATTGCCTCTACAGCCTTATTATCTCTGAGTACCACGAGTATGTCAAACTGTTTCTTGTTTTGACAAATTGCCTCAAATGTTGCCATAATGCAAACGAATATTAATTCAAGGAGGCGAACAGTCATGGATTATTTTCCCTGGTGGAACGATGCACAGAAAAAACTTGCCGAAGATGCCAAGAAAGTTACCGATGAACTCTTGATTCCTTCTGCGGAAAGAAGCGCCTGGAAGAAAGAGTACCCCTGGGAAGCCGTGAAAATCATGGCGAAACAGGGCTGGTTTGGCGCAC
>JAQTVW010000027.1 GCA_028706655.1 Dehalococcoidales bacterium
ATTCGCCGGTTACAGCCATCGCTTGCGCCTCTTATAATGTTTTACTTCGCGGTAGCTCTTCTTCGCGCCGACGGCAGACAGCCCGATGTAGAACTCCTTGACATCTTCATTGTTGCGCAGCAGTTCCGCGGTGCCGTCCAGCACGACGCGCCCGTTTTCCATGACGTACCCGTAGTTGGCGATGCTCAGGGCAATGCGCACGTTCTGTTCCACCAGCAGGACGGAGGTCTTTTGCTCGGTGTTGAACCGCTTGATGATATTATAAATCTCTTCCACCAGCAGAGGCGCCAGCCCCAGCGACGGCTCATCGAGCATCATCAGCTTCGGGGTCGCCATCATGGCGCGCCCGATGACCAGCATCTGCTGCTCGCCGCCGGAGAGATAGCCGGCAGTATTGTGCCGCAGGTCTTTGAGCCGCGGGAAGTAGTGGTAGACCATCTCCAGGTCGCGCTTCACGGCATGGCGGTCGCGGCGGGTGAATGCTCCCACCATCAGGTTTTCTTCGGCGGTGAGGTGCCCGAAGACACGCCTGCCTTCCAGCGCCTGGATGATGCCCATCCGTCCGATTTCCTCGGCGCCTTTCTTATCGATGCGTTCGCCGTTCCACTCGATGCTGCCGTCGGTGACTTCGCCTTCCTCGATATGCAGCAGGCCGGAGATAGCTTTGAGGGTCGTGCTCTTGCCCGCGCCGTTCGCGCCGAGCAGGGCGATGATGGCGCCATCCGGCACGTTGAGCGAGACGCCGTGGAGCACGCGGATAACATTGAGATAGGTGACCTCAATGTTGTTCAACTTGAGCATTCAATTTTCCTTACAATCAGAGTTTCTATCGTATTATACATCGCCGGTGAAGGAAGTTGCTGTCATTGCGAGGGCGAAGCACGAAGCAATCCCATCCGATTACGAGATTGCTTCGCTTCGCTCGCAATGACAATAATAGGTTCTATCTGCTACTTGCCGAACCAGCTGTAGTCTTCGTACTTGACCAGCGGAGCGTCCACCCAGTTGCTAACCGGCACAATCTTGCCGCCCTTGATTTGCAGGACGCGCACCGATTTTGCCAGGCGGTTATCGCCGGCGACGTACTTGGCAGGACCATGCAGCCCGGCAACATCGTAGTTGATCTTCTGGAAGCCGTTCTTCTCGACGGCGCGCCAGGACTCGACGTTACCCTTCGCGAGGACTTCATAGCTGACCGTCTTCAGTGTCGTCTTGAGAATATCGGCGGCAATCAGCGCTGCTGCCCAGTTGGAGAGGTAGTCCAGGTTGCCGACGTCAGCGGGATGCAGCTTCTGGGCGTATTCCGCAATCTTCGCCATGCCGGGCACATTATCGCCCCAGCTGACCGTGGGAAACACGCCGTAAACGCCTTCGGCGATGTCAGCGCCGGCAAGGTCGACGAGCGCTTTGGTCAGTCCGGCATGCCCGGAGCCGATGGTCATCGCGGGGAACATGCCCAGTTCGCGGGCGTTCTTGACGATGAGCGCGGTCGGTTTGGGAGTGCTGGAGATATACAGAACGTCCGGCTTGGCTGCCTTGATGCGGTTGAGGCTGTCGGTTTCCGAAATGGAAGTAGCGGTATGTTCTTCGGTTGCCACGATTTCAATGCCCATCTTGTCCGCCAGCGCTTTGGCGGCATCGCGGGCACCGTAGCCGGTGGAGTTGTTGAGCAGGTGCAGCGCCATGCGCGGTTTGCCGCTGCCTTTCCAGATGTTTTTCATGTAGTAATCAGCAAAGGCGCTCCAGTCATCGCCGTAGTCCGGCAACTGCCCGTAAATGTGCTGGGGCGGGCGGTAGAGGTTCGGCGCGGTATAGACCGCCAGACCGGGGAACTCGGCGCGGTTCGCAAGCTCCATGACGTAGGTCATTTCCGCCGAGGAATGAGTGGTGAAGAGCAAAGCGCCTTCTGCCATGTATTCCTTGATGATAGTCGCCGCTTTGCCGGCATCGTAACCGCTGTCTCGCCACAGGAGCTGGATGGGGATGCCGTTGACACCGCCCAGTTCGCTGTTGATGTATTCGATGGCATCGCGGGCGCCATCACCGCCCGGGGCGCCCTTTTCGGCGGCAACGCCGGTAGACGGAGTCATCATGCCTATCTTCAGGACTTTTTCTTTCGGCTTGCTGCAAGCGGAAAGCGGCAGGGTGCCCAGCAGTAGTGCCAGGCAGAGGAACAGGGAAACCAGTATCAATGTCCTTTTCATAATTCTCCTTTAACGATTTGCAGTATTCCTCTCCGAAAATACTGATAGCTACATAGATTTATTCCTCCTTGGCACTAATAAGAAAAAGGCCACAGGCGGTAAGCCGCCTTGAAAAGGTTCCAGCGGTGCGCGATGCCCCGCGGCTCGATAATAAGAAACAGGATTATTGCCAGCCCGAAAATCATGGGACCAACGCCGGTGGCAAATCCTGAGGGCAGGAAGGAGACGGTCTCTTCCAGGAACGGCACAACCTGCGTTGCCAGGACCTGCTGGAGCAGGCGGATGAATACGACGCCGAGAATTGGTCCCAGCGTGGTGCCCAGCCCGCCGATAATTATCATGCCTACATATAAAATTGATTCGGTCAGGCTGAACTGCTCGGTCTGCATATAGCCGATCCAGTGCGCCAGGAGCGCCCCGGCGATGCCCGCCAGGAAACAGCCGATGAAGAAGGCGAGCAGTTTATAACGCAGCAGGTTGATGCCCATCACCTCGGCGGCGAGGTCGTTGTCCCGTACGGCGATGAAAGCGCGCCCCACCCGCGTCCGCGCCAGGTTCTTGGCGAAGAAGGCGCACAGTACGGCAATGGTGATAATCAAGTAAAACTGGCTTGATTCGCTGCGGAAGACCAGCCCGCCGATAGAGGCATAAGGCACCTTGATTCCGACGAACCCGCCGGTCAGGCTCCAGTGGTTGATGACCCAGATGATGATAATCTGGGCGGCGATAGTGGTGATGGCAAGATAAAAGCCCTTGACGCGGATGGAAGGTAAGCCGAAGATAAGCCCCACCAGCCCCGCCATTACTCCCGCGCCGACAAGCCCCACCAGGAACGGCATATCGAATTTTCCGGTGAGTACCGCGGTGGTGTAAGCGCCTACCGCGATAAAGCCGGCATGCCCGATGGACAGCTGCCCGCAGTAGCCTATGAGCAGGTTCAAGCCCAGCGCGGCGATAACCGTGATGCCGATAAGGTTAGCCACGCCCAGCCAGTAATCGCCCAGGTAGAGCGGGGCGGCGAAGAGCAAGATGAGAAACCCGAGGAAGAGCGCCCAGTGCGTCTTGGTGCGTACGATTGCCATGTCCTCGGCGTAATTAAAATTGCGTGTCCCGCAGGGTAAACTCATTTAAATCCTCTCGATGCGCTGTTCGCCGAACAGCCCGTACGGTTTAATAACCATGACGATGATAATCATGACGAACGGGATAATATCCTTGACGCCCGCCCACAGAATCGGAGTGAGGTAGCCGCCCCCCACGCTCTCCGCCAGCCCGATGATGGGTCCCGCCAGCATCGCCCCACCGAACGAATCGAGTCCGCCCAGGATTACCACCGAGAAGGCTTTCAAGCCGGTCTCCACCAGTCCGTAGGTGATGCCGCCGATGCTGGAAATCAGGATACCGCTGATGGCGGCGACCACGCAGGCGAACATCCAGGAACGGGAGAAGACGATAGTGACCGGGATGCCGCAAGCCTGTACCGCTTTCTGGTCATCCGCGGTAGCGCGCATGGCAATGCCCATGCGGTGATAACGGAAGAACAGCGTCAGTGCGAAAAAGACAACCAGCGAGATGCCGACCACCCACAAATATTCCTGGGAGACAACCGCCGGTCCGATGTGCACGACCGATTGCGGAAAGAGACGGGGCAGCGCCGCGACGCTGAAGGGCCAGATAAAGTGGACGACGCCCTCGATGAAATAGCCCAGACCCAACGTCACCGTTATCAGCGCCAGGATTGGCTGCGCAATGAGGGGCCGCAGGGTGAACCGTTCAATCATCCAGCCCAGCCCGACGGCAAAAACGACCACCAGCGGGAGGGCTATCCACAGAGGCAAATTCGCCTGCACGAGCATCCCGTAGGTGAACCATGAAGAAACCAGCACAATCTGTCCCAGTGCCAGGTTCGCTACGCTGCTCGATTTCCACACCAGCACGAAGCCCAGGGCAATCAGGGAGTAGACCATGCCCACGGCAAGACCCGTGATGACGTACTGTAAAAATTCTGCCATAATTTAACTCTCTCTTGGTTATTTCCTTATCAATCCTTGTTAAATTCCTCTCCCTTGAGGGGAGAGGCTAGGTGAGGGGGAATTCACCCTCACTCTGTCTCTCTCCCCAGCGTGGGAGAGAGAAATATATACTACACGCTCCTCACTTTAATAACCGTGCTCACGACGCCCTTACGCCCGTCCCGGTAGGTCACCGGGGCTTCCACGGCAACCTCGCCGCTTTCGCCATACAGGGCATCGATGAGGGTCTTGTATCGTGTCTCCATGAACTCGCGGCGCAGCTTGCGCGTGCGGGTCAGCTCGGCTTCATCGGGGTCGAACTCCTTGTGCAGCAGGACGAACTTCCTGACCCGTGAGCCTTCCGGCAGGTAGCTGTTGACACGATTGAGGTCCTGCCGTACCAGGTCGGCGACCTCCGTTTTCTGGGACAGGTCGACGAAGGTGGTGTAGGGGATATGACGCCGCTCTGCCCATTTGCCGACCATCGTGAAATCGATGTTTAGAATGGCGGAGACGAACTCCTTGTCCTTTCCGCCGATGACCATCGCATCTTTAATATAGGGGCTGAAGCGCAGCCTGCCCTCAATATATTGCGGGGCATACTTGATGCCGGTACGCAGTTCGCCCATGTGCTCCATGCGGTCCATGAAAATAATGTGCCCGTCTTCGTTGATGTGGACGGCGTCGCCGGTGTGGCACCAGCCTTCCTTCAGAGTCGCTGCCGTCTTGGCAGGCTCCTGGAAATAGCCGCTGAACATGGCGGCGCTCCGTACCAGCAGCTCGCCTTCGTTGGTAATGCGTACCTCGGTGCCGAGCGCCGGTCGCCCCAGGCTTTCAAACTGGACTTCTCCCTTGCTGTGCGAGGAAATAAAGCCGGCTTCGGTGCTGGCGTAGCTTTGCCGCAGCTCCACGCCGATGGCATGGATGAGGCGGAACGTATCCAGGCTGAGCACCGAACTGCCCGTCACCGCGAAACGAACCTTGCTCAGACCGAGCCGGTCGCGCAGCGGGCGGAATAAGCAGAGATAGGCGATGCCGTGCAGCGTCCGCCAGAACAGACTCGGCTCTTCCCCCTTGAAGTGAATATCGGCGATTTTATGACCGACCGGCATGAACAGTCGGTAGGCAAATCGTTTCAACGGGTGGGCGTCCATCATCTTGACCTGAATTTCCCGCACCAGGCTTTCCCACTGGCGCGGTCCGTAGATGGCGAAATTGGGTCCCACCTCTCGCGTATCCTCGGCGATGGTCTCCGGCTCTTCCGGGAAATTCAGCCGCGCGCCGGTCAGCAGGTGCGGGACGGTAGCAAAAAAGCTGTCGCCGACCCATGCCGCCGGGAAGTTGGAAATCAGGTCGTCCTTTACGCTCAAAGGGAACCGGCTGACGAAGCCGCGGGCGGTATTGATGAGCGCCCGGTGGGTGAGCAGGGCGCCCTTGGGCAAGCCGGTGGTGCCGGAGGTGAAATAGATGCAGGCGGTATCATCGCCCTTACCTTTGGCGACATTCTCCTCGAACAATCCGGGGTGGGCAGACTCGTACTCTTTGCCCAGTTTGATGACTTCGGTAAAGCTGATAAGAATCGGGTCGTCATAGTTGCGCAACCCTTTGAGGTCCCAGTAGATTACTTTCTTCAGACGGGGCAATTCGCTCTTGATTTCGAGGAATTTATCGGTCTGTTCCTGGTCGTTGACGATGGCGAATTTCGCCTGCGCCTTTTCCGCGATGTATTTCACCTCGGAAGGTATCGAGTCTACATAGATGCCGGTGGCGATGCCCCCCGCCGCCTGCGTGGCGAATTCGCCCCAGAACCATTCCGGCTCATTATCGCCGATGATACAGGTCACATCGCCGGGCTGCAGCCCCAGGCTGATGAGTCCCAGCGAAAGGTGTTTCACGTTCTGGTAATAGTCCGCCCAGCTATGCCGCTGCCACACGCCGAACTGCTTCATGCACATCGCCGTGCCCTGCCGCCATCTTTCGTAGTTGTGGCGGATAAGCTGCGGGATGGTCTGCACGCTGTCCAGAGCCGTCTTTGATTCGGTTTCTTTTAGTGCCGGTTGTGCGCTCATTTTCCCCAAAAAAATACCTCCCGCCTGGGGAGGTATTCACGAACTTCTCTACTTGAAACTACTATTGACTAACGCGCCGCTACACCCCCAAGCGCACCCCGGTGCGCCCGGTAAAGATGAATCCAAATCTCTCCAATTCGCGGCGAGTCATCATGATGGAATCAATATAACATAAGATTAAAATAGATGTCAATGGCAACGGTGCTGGGGGTTCTGTTCAACCAAGGTATTTAATGTCCTGCTTACCTCACCCTGCCCCTCTCCAGCCTGAATCATTATATCAACCAAGACACGTTGGCTGGAGAGGGGTGTGGAAGAAAGAGGGGGCGAAAGCCCCCTCTCTTAAAATCTTTTCCCCCGCTCCAAATTACGATAAATGGCTTGCTAATATTATTCAGAATTGGAGCGGGGGATAAAAAAGGGTGAGGCAGGCATATGAGTCATGTTGTGCCCGGCAGAGGGTTTGACACAATCCGAGTCGCAATTTATACTTGGTTTAACTGTGACCTTTTGGTTTGGAGAAAGGAATACTTACGTGAAGAAAGAAACTGATTTGCTGGGCAAAGGCTATGTCCAGGTCTATACCGGAAACGGGAAAGGCAAGACCACCGCCTCACTGGGGCTGGCGTTCCGGGCGATGGGCGCCGGGCTCAAGACCTACATCGGGCAGTTCATGAAAGGCAGGCACTACAGCGAGCTTGATGCCGCCGTGCTGACTAAAGGCTACATCACCATCGAACAGTTCGGCAAGGGCGGCTTTATCCACGTTAAACCGCAGCCGGAACAGGAAGACATCGATATGGCGAAAAACGCACTGGCAAAAACACGCGCCGCCATGCTTTCCGGGAAATACAGCATCGTCATCTTCGATGAAATCCTGACCAGTACCATCTTTCACCTCATCACCACCGAGGAAATCCTGGGGGTTATCCGCGATAAGCCGGAAGGCGTGGAAATAATCCTGACCGGGCGCAACGCTCCGGCTGAGGTTATCGCCGCGGCGAACCTGGTGACGGAAATGAAAGAAATCAAGCACTACTATGTCGAGGGCGTCCCCGCGCGCGAGGGTATCGAGTGCTGAAAAGTTCTAAGCAGCGGAAGAATACCTGACCTTGATTCTGCCCTTAGGTTCCGGCACAAACTCGCCGATGATTGCCGCTTCCGGGATACCTTCGCGGTGCATCTGTTGCAGCAGGACATCTGCTTTTACCGGCGGTACCGCCATGAGCAGCCCACCTGAAGTCTGCGGGTCGTAGAGCACCGCGGCAAGATAGTCCGGAACATTCGCCTCGATATCCACCATATGCTGGCGGAACTCGCGGTTGCGGTGCAGACCGCCCGGGAGCAGTCCCATTTCCGCGAACTCTTTTATCTCCGGGAAAACGGGGACCGCAGCAGCGTCAATATTCATGCCAACTTCCGTATCCTCGACCATTTCGGCGCTGTGTCCCAGCAGTCCGAAGCCGGTGACATCGGTGCAGGCATCGACTCCGGTCTCCAGCATCAGCTCGGCAGCCCTGCGGTTGACCATCGACATGGAACGGACGATGCGTTTGACGGCTTCCTCTGACGCCACTCCGCCCTTGAGCGCCGTGCTGATGATGCCGGTGCCCAGCGGCTTGGTCAGAATCAGCTTATCGCCGGCGTTCGCGCCGCCGTTGCGGATGACCTTTTGCGGGTGAATCAGCCCGGTCACGGAGAGACCGTATTTCAACTCGGGGTCGGATACGGTATGCCCGCCTACCAGAACGCAGCCAGCCTCGCGTATCTTGTCCAGCCCTCCGGCGAGGATGCGATTGAGGATAGAGAGTTCCATGCCTTCCGGGAAGCAGACGATATTCATCGCCGTCAGCGGCTTGCCGCCCTTGGCGTAAACATCGCTCAGCGAGTTGACCGCGGCAATCTGCCCGAAGGTGTACGGGTCATCCACGATAGGCGTGAAAAAGTCCACCGTCTGGATAATCGCCAGTTCTTCGGTCAATTTATAGACGCCAGCGTCCTCACTCCGTTCCAGCCCCATAATCAGATTGGGGTCGGAGATGAGCGGCAGCCCGGCTAATGCTTTGGCAAGGTCACCCGGACCCATCTTGCAGGCTCAACCGGCGCCGCGGACGGTCTGGGTGAGGCGGATCTTCTCGTTCACTTCTCTCCTTGGTTAATGTTGTGCTTGATTCACTCTGTCATTGCGAGGAGTACAACGACGAAGCAATCCTATCCAATCAACAGGATGTTCGCGCAACGACTTGGTAATAGCTTGCCACGAAGGCGGCAAATAGTCAAGGGTTTAAGTGTTTAATTCGGGGTGAAAACCCACAGAAAGCGAGCCCGGGCCGGCGCCGTAACTCATCACCGGACTGAACTCGCTGATGACCATGCTCAGGCATTTGAAATTCGATTTGAGGAGTGCTGCCAGTTCCGGCGGGATGCCGGCGATAGTATCAGTCATGATGGCTACTTGTCCATATTGCCCCGATATAAAAATACCAGGGGCACTCATTTTATGAGTGCCCCTTTTACATAACTGGATTGATTACTGAGCGGTATGTTGGTCAGTTAGATGCCGGCAACACAACCCGGGGCGCGCACCATCAAAACCGGCACGCAGGCAGAGCGGAGCAGCCTATCGGCAACGCTGCCCCAGACCCACTTGCTGACGCCGGAGCGCCCGTGAGTGGCAATCACAATGAGGTCGGCATCGGACTTGGCGGCGTACTTGGCGATGGAATCGGCGGCGCGGCCGGTCAGGATTTCTGTCTTGGCGTTGATGCCGTCTTTCTTAAGCTGGGCGGCGACCTGTTCCAAATACTTTGAGGCGGCGGCTTTGCTTTCCGTATCAATGCGCTTGATATCGGCTTCGGTGAAGACATATTCCCCCGTGGAAATGGTGTGGAAAGGCTCCACGGCGCGCACCAGGACTACCGTCGGGACGGCACAGCCCTTGGCGATGCTTTGTACATGGGGCAGCACACATTCAGCCAACTCGGAACCATCAAGCGGAACTAATATTTTCTGATACATTTTCTTTCCTCCAATATATTCTTTTTATGAAATAATCTAAATTATTCGCCGATTCGTTTATAGCTGAGACCCTAATAACACCATAGTAACATAGCTAACAAACTTGTCAATACCCCCTCTGTGGGCTTGCCAGTGCCAGCTTCAAGAGTTATCATAAAAGCTGAAGCTACCTTTTATGGTTATGGGAGGCGCGATAATGAGAGTCCTCGGCATCATGGGCAGCCCGCGCATCGGCGGCAATACTGATTTGCTGCTGGATGAAGCCCTGAAAGGCGCCCGCAGCCGGGGCGCTGAAGTAGAGAAGATTATCGTGGACAAGCTCAATATCGCTCCTTGTCGCGAATATTACGGGTGCCTCCGCGATGGCAATTGCGTCATTCGTGATGACATGGACGACATCTATCCCAAGCTGCTTATTTGCGATGTTGTTATTGTTGCTTCGCCGATGTTCTTTTACGGGGTCACCGCCCAGCTTAAAGCCCTCATCGACCGCTCTCAGGCGCTCTGGGCGCGCAAATACGTGCTCAAGCAGAAGCCGCCCGTTTCGCCCAAGAAAGGCGCTTTTATTGCTGTGGGCGCCACGAAAGGAGAGAACCTTTTCACCGGCGCCATAATGACCGTCAAATACTTTTTCAAATCCATCGATGCGGAATACTCCGCAGAACTGCTCATCCGCGGCACCGACCAGAAAGGCGAGATTAAACAACATCCCGCCGCTCTCGCCGATGCCTTCTCTATGGGCGAGAAGCTGGCGCAGCATTAGACTTCCGCCGGCTTCTTTTTCCCCTTCTTTTCGCCATCGTCGCTGTGAGCGAACTCTTTCAACTTGAGCGCCATTTCCCGCAGTCTTTTGTCCACGAGGTAGTTGATGCTGCCTGCGGGATACTTGCCGCTCTTGCCCTTTTTGCCCGCCGGCACGCCGGTCAGGACTTCAATCCCCTCGTCGATAGTGTCTACCGCGTAGATGTGGAACTTGCCTTCTTTGACCGCATCCACCACTTCCTGGCGTAGCATCAGGTTGATCAGATTGGTGCGCGGTATCATCACGCCCTGCTTCCCGTTGAGACCCTTGGGCAGGCAGGTCTGGAAAAAGCCTTCTATCTTCTGGTTGACCCCGCCGATAGGCTGGATATCCCCTTTCTGGTTCACCGAACCGGTGACGGCAATGCCCTGTTGCAGCGGGACATCAGATAGACTGGAGAGCAGGGAGTATAGCTCGGTGGAAGAGGCGCTGTCTCCTTCGACGCCTTCATAGGACTGCTCGAAGCAGAGACTGGCGGAGAGCGCCAGCGGGTTCTCCTGGGCATACTTCGAGCCGAGGTAGCCGCTGAGAATCATCACGCCTTTGTCATGGATTCTGCCGCTGAGCTGCGATTCCCGCTCGATGTTGATGATGCCGCTCCTGCCCAGGAAGGTCTTGCACGTGATGCGGGAAGGCTTGCCGAAAGTGACATCGCCGAGGGAATAGACGCTGAGCCCGTTGACCTGCCCGACGACGGCGCCTTCGACATCAATCATAATCGTCCCGCGGTTAATCATTTCCTTGATGCGCTCATCAGGCAGGTTGTGGCGGAAGCGCCTCTCTTCAACCGCCTGCTCGACATGCTTTGCCGAGACCAGTTTCGCTTCGTCTTTATTTGCCCAGAACTCGGCTTCTTCCACCAGTTGCTTGATTTGCGCGAAGCGCGAGGAGAGCTTTTCCTGGTCGGCAACCATGCGGGAAGCATATTCGACAACCCGGGCGACGCCGGTGCGGTCGAAGTGCCGCTTCTTGCAGTCCTCGCAGCAGCCGGCGATGAAAGCGGCGAACGCCATCATGTTTTCTTTGTTGCGCGCGACCTCGTAGTCAAAATCAGCTTTGACCTTGAATATTTCCCAGAAGTCTTCGTCATATTCGGCGAGCAGACGGTAAAGGTTAGGGTCGCCGATAAGCACTACTTTGACGTTGACCGGCATCGGCTGCGGCTTGAGCCCCTGCGGCGCCATCAGTCCCAGTTGCTCGAAAGGGTCTTCGATGCGGGCTTCCTTGGTCTTGATGACCCGTTTCAGGGTTGGCCAGACTGCCGGATTTGTCAGTACATCCATCGCGCTGAGCAGCAGGAAGCCGCCGTTAGCCAGGTGAATCGCCCCCGGTTTAAGCATGGTATGGTCGCTGAGATAGGCGCCGAAGACGAAGCGCCGTTCAATCTTGCCGAACAGGTTGGTGTAGTTGGGGTTCGCTTCGGTAATCACCGGCGGACCGGCGGCAGCGCTGTTATCCACGAAGACATTGACCTGGAAAGGCAGCGAGGGGTCGCGCCCGCGGGACATGAAGCTTGGCAGCATCTCCAGCGGCGATTGCGGCTGCTCCGCCGCCTTTTCTTTGAAAGAATCCAGGTTGTCCAGGGTAAAGGTTTTCAGATCGGTAAGGTATTTTACGATCTTTTCTGATTCACGGTACTCATCCAGCAGGCTGGCGAATAACCGTGACACGATGGCATCGGCGGTGGTCTTGTCGACATTTCGTACTTTTTCGCCGGTCTTTCTTTCCATTTCGTGGGCGGTCTCAAAGGTCGCCTGCAGTTTCTTAACCAGCTCGTTGCGCCGGGCTTCCAGTTGCTTCTGTATTGATTCCTCCAGCGCCATGAACTCATCCTGGGTCATGGGCTTGCCGTTCGCCAGGGGAATGAAGGCAAGACCCGAAGCGGTCATCTGGAGCAGGAAACCCTGTTTTTTAGCCTCTTCGCGGATTTCCTCGAAGAGTTTCTGCTGTTTTTCCTGGTTCTCCTCGATGAGCTTTTTCTGCTGGGTCTTGTACTCTTCGCTGGCAAAGGTCTTTGCCAGTTCTTCCTGCAGCATTTGCAGCAGGCGGCTCATCTGGTCGCGGAAGGCTTTGCCTTTGCCCTGCGGCAGATTGGCGAGCTGGGGACGGTCGGCATCGGCAAAGTTGTGCAGGTAGCACCAGTCGTCCAGGTGGTAATCGTTTGCCTTCTTCTGCTTTTCAGATACCAGCTTCTTGATGTAGCTTTTTACGGCTGAAGTCTTGCCGGTGCCGGTCAATCCGGCAACGTAAATATTATAGCCATCGAGCTCCATGGAAAGCCCGAACTCGATGCCTCTTATTGCCCGTTCCTGCCCGATGAATTCTCCCAGCGGAGTCAGTTCATCGGTGCATTCAAAATCAAAGATATTGGGATCGCAGCGCCATCGCAGCTTGCCCGCGGAGACCTCATAATCCTTCATTAAATTTCCTCCTCCGGGAATTGCAACGTATAACTAAATTTCATTTTTAACACGCAATGCCCGATTATTCAATATCATATCACGTATGAATAGTATTACATTTTTGTGACAAATTAGCGGGAAATAGGTTATTTGCCCTGCTCGAATTACGTATGAATACTGATGTTTACCTGCGAAACCGTGTGCCATACTTGAATTAGAAAGCAGGAGGTTGACCATGCCCTGGATAGACCCTGCTATTGCTTTATTGCTGATAATGGTGTTGCTGCTGATAATGTCCGTCAGCATCTCCGTTTCGCTGATGAAACGTACTATTTGTAAGATTATCGGTATATTTCAGAGTCATAATGCCCTGGACTGGGAAAATGCCAGGACGCTGCAGGAGTTGGGACTTGATTTCCGCTTCCGAATACGGTTGTTACGGGATTATCGTCCCTATGCCTTCCAGATGATGGCGGGCAGCGGGATTATCCTGCACGCTCCGGACGGCAGATTCTATCTTAACGAAGCCAGACTTGACCTGTTGAAGTTCGAATGTCCCAACAGCCTTAACACTTTGCTGCCCAAATCGCCGGCACCGCTTAATCAGCGGTGAAGTGCTTGACAAAATATTTTGCTTAGTGTTAAAGTGTCTCATACTGTAAAGGCTGGGATCAAGAATAGTACGCTTCCAGCAGGGCAAAGAGAGCCGGGTAAGGTGTGAGCCGGTGCCGATGCAGAAGCGAAATGGGCTTGGGAGCCGCAGTCCGAAAGCCTGAGGCGAGTAGGATTTGACGCCGGGGGAGCGTTATCAGACCCCAGGGTATCGCGAATTTTCGCCGTACCTGTGATGAGATAGCTGTTTGCTCCTTTCATGGAGCCGGCTAAGAAGGGTGGCACCGCAGAAGCAAGCCTCCTGCCCCTTCGAGGGTAGGGGGCTTTTTTATTTGGTAAAAAAAGGGGGAAACCGAAGATGACGACAATGTCATGGCACTGGCGAAGTCTGTTTAACGGCGAATGGACTCAGCAAGTTTAACATATTAGAAAAATAATAAGGAGAGGAAAAATGAAGAAGACCGATAAATCCATGTTCTTTCTGGACCCGAAGGATATGCCCACCAAGTGGTATAATGTCCTGCCCGACCTGCCCAAGCCGCTGCCGCCCGACCTGCACCCCGGCACCGGGAAACCGGTCACTCCGGACGACCTGAAGAAACTTTTCCCGATGGCGCTCATCACGCAGGAGTTCAGCCCGGAGCGTTATATCGAGATTCCCGATGAAGTGCGGACGGCTTACCAGTTATGGAGGCCTACTGTCCTGCATCGCGCCTACCGGCTGGAAAAGGCGCTGGACACCCCCGCGAAAATTTACTACAAGTACGAGGGCACCAGCCCTGCCGGCAGTCATAAGCCCAATACCGCCATCGCGCAGGCTTACTATAACAAGGCAGAGGGCATCAAGCGCATCTCCACCGAGACCGGCGCCGGGCAATGGGGTTGTTCGCTGGCGTTTGCCGGCGCTCTCTTCGGAATTGAAATCAAGGTTTACATGGTGGCAGTGAGCTACAAACAGAAGCCGTACCGCCGGATCATGATGGAAGCGTGGGGCGCCAAGTGCGTCCCGAGCCCGAGCCCCGATACCAAGACCGGGCGCGATATGCTCGCCAAAGACCCCAACTATCCCGGCAGTCTCGGCTTTGCCATCAGCGAAGCCGTGGAAGACGCCGCTTCCCGCGAGGATACCCATTATTCGCTGGGCAGCGTGCTGAACCATGTCCTGCTGCACCAGACTATTATCGGCGAAGAAGCCCGTCTCCAGATGGAAATGGCAGGCTTCTATCCCGATACCATCATCGGCTGCGTCGGCGGCGGTTCTAACTTCGCCGGCATGTTCCTGCCCTTTATAAGGGACAAGATCAGCGGCAAAAGAAAGAACACGCGCATCATTTGTGCTGAACCGGAAAGCTGTCCGTCCTTGACCAAGGGTCTCTATGCTTACGACTTCGGTGATGTCGCCGGGCTTACTCCGCTGCTCAAGATGTATACCCTCGGGCATGACTTCACCCCGCCGCCCGTCCATGCCGGCGGTCTGCGGTATCACGGGATGGCCCCCATTGTCAGCCACCTTTACGACCTGGGACTCATCGAGGCGAAGGCAGTGCCGCAGATTGCGACCTTCCAGGCAGGCATCCAGTTCGCCCGCACGGAGGGCATCCTGAGCGCTCCGGAAACGATGCACGCCATCCGTGTCACCATCGACGAAGCGTTGAAGTGCCGCGAGTCCGGCGAAGCCAAGACGATTCTGCTTTGCCACAGCGGACACGGGCACGTCGATATGGCTGCCTACGAGGCTTATCTCTCCGGCAAGCTGGAGGATTATGCCTATCCCGCCGAGAAGGTAAAGGAAGCACTGGCGACCCTGCCCAAGATTCCGGCGTAATCTTTACTCTTATTGCTAAAACAGCCCCCCTCTCTGCCCGGTGTGGGGAGGGGGGCTTAATTTCTTTTTCAATCCCTGGTTGCTGTTGTCATTGCGAGACCATCACGACAAAGTCGGGAGGCGAAGCAATCTCTATTAATCCCGTAGGGGATTGCTTCGTCACTGCGTTCCTCGCAATGACAAACCAAGAATAGTAAAGCCCCTTAATTCTGACCTGTTTGAACCATTGTGACGCCTTAAAGTATAATAAATAGGCTAGGTTTCCGTTTCCTGGAAAAAATTAAGGAGGAATTAATGGTAACCAAGAACAAAGATGATGTCGTCATCGTCAGCGCGCTGCGGACGCCGTTCGGCAGGTACGGCGGTTCTCTGAAAGACATGGACTACTATGACCTCGGTGCGATTCCCATGCGGGAAGTCGTCAAGCGGGTTAAGCTTGATGGCAGTGCCGTCGGGCATGTCTTCTGGGGCGTCGGCGATACCTCGGAATGCAAAGACCCGTTCACCCCCTGCGCCGCCCGGCAGACCCTGCTCAAGGCAGGCTATCCGCCGACCGTCCCTTCGATTTCCTTCGATATGGCGTGCGTCTCCGCGATGCAGGCGATTAAGCTCGCCGCGATGTATATCAAGACCGGCGAAATCGATACCGCCATCGCCGGCGGCTGCACTTCCTTCGGACAGGAGCCTTTCGTGCTCCGCAATATTCGCTTCGGCGATACCCGCTTCGCCCAGACTCTCGAAGACCCCGTCTTCCCGATGGCATACAAGGACTTTCCGCCCGTCTCGGTAGAGTCCGACCTGGTCGCCACCGAATACGGCATCAGCCGGGAAGAAATGGACGAGTGGGCGGTACGCAGCCATAAGAACTACGGCGCCGCCTGGAACGCCGGCAAGTTCAAGGAAGAAATCTTCCCGCTCTCTATCCCGGCGGGCAAAGGCGAAACGAAAGTCCTCGACATCGATGAGCAATACCGCGCCGATTCTTCCGTCGAGAAGCTCGCCAAGCTCAAGCCGATTTACGGCAGCAAAGCCATCACCGCGGGCAACGCCCCCGGCATGAACGATGGCGCCACCGCCATCCTCCTGATGCGCCGCAGCAAAGCGGAGGAATACAAGCTGGAAGCTCTGGCGACCGTTGTCGGCGCCAAGCATATCGCCATCCGCACCTCCCGCATGCCGGAAGGACCCGGCTTCGGGATGCAGCAACTCCTGAAAGAATGCAACCTGAAGCTCGATGATATTGCCTGCATGGAAATCAACGAAGCCTTCGCGGCGGTGCCGCTGGTCTCCATGAAAATCCTCGCCGAGAAAGACAATGCGAAATACAAGAACATCTACAACCGCATGAACCTTAACGGCAGCGCCATCGCCATCGGGCATCCCAACACTGCCAGCGGCGCCCGCGTCATGATGAACCTGATGTACGAACTGCGGCGGCGCGGCGGCGGTTATGCTATGGGCGGCATCTGCGGCGGTCTGTCCCAGGCGAACGCCACTATCATCAGAGTCGACTAACGAACAAAACATCTTGAATATAGAGGGGGGCGCAAGCCTCCCTCTTCTTTTTATATCCGCGCTGTCTCCCCCTGCGCGTTGTCAAAACAGCCTGCATAATGTTATAATTTTGCTGATTATGGATTAGACTTAGTAACTTTTGCATCGTCGTATTATACCCGCCACCGCTCCCGGATTCCTTCTGATTTGCTGGAGTATTAGCGTGGGAATAATCTAACTGCGATGCCCTGCGAAAAAGCGACACGGAGGTTAAAATTGGCTGGAGAATATCAGAGAGCTTACGACGAATCTATTAAGAATCCCGCAAAGTTCTGGGGCGAAGCCGCCAAACAAATCGAATGGTACAAAAAGTACGAAAAAGTATTCGATGATTCCAATAAACCATTCTACCGCTGGTTCACCGGCGGCGAGATGAACAACTGCTATAACGCCGTCGATTATCATGTCAAGAATGGCAGGGGCAATCAGGTCGCCTATATTTATGACAGCCCGGTAACGGATACGGTACGTAAAATCACTTATGCCGAGTTGCAGGACCTGGTGTCACGCTTCGCCGGAGTGCTCAAGGCAAACGGCGTGGTCAAGGGCGACCGGGTCATTATCTATATGCCCATGGTGCCGGAAGCCGCGGTTGCCATGCTCGCCTGCGCCCGTATCGGCGCCATTCATTCGGTAGTCTTCGGCGGGTTTGCCCCGCACGAGCTTGCCATCAGAATCGATGACGCCAAGCCCCGGGTCATGCTTTCCGCGTCCTGCGGCATCGAAGGCAAGAAGGTAATCGAATACAAACCGCTGCTTGACCGTGCCATTGACGAAGCCAAGCATAAACCCGAAAAATGCATCATCTACCAGCGCCCGCAGGCGAAAGCCAATCTCATCAAGGGGCGCGATCTGGACTGGGCGGAGCAGATGAAAACCGCCAAGCCCGCCGATTGCGTCCCGCTGAAAGCGACCGACCCGCTCTACATTCTCTATACCTCCGGCACAACCGGCATCCCCAAGGGTGTCGTGCGCGATAACGGCGGTCATGCCGTTGCGCTGAAGTGGACGATGAAGAATATCTACGGCGTTCAGCCGGGCGATGTCTTCTGGGCAGCCTCTGACGTAGGCTGGGTCGTCGGGCACTCTTACATCATCTACGCCCCGCTGCTTTATGGCTGCACTTCGATTATCTACGAAGGCAAACCCGTCGGCACGCCCGACCCTGGTGCTTTCTGGCGGGTCATCTCCCAGCACAAGGTGCGCTGCTTCTTTACCGCGCCCACCGCTTTCCGCGCCATCAAAAAGGAAGACCCGCAGGGCAATTACCTGAAAAAATACGATATTTCCTGCCTGAAATACCTTTTCCTCGCCGGCGAGCGGCTGGATACCGATACCTATTTCTGGGCAAGCAAGCTTCTCAATATTCCGGTGGTCGACCACTGGTGGCAGACCGAGACGGGATGGCCTATCGCCGCCAACTGCATGGGGCTGGAAGCCCTCCCGATTAAACCCGGTTCACCCACCAAGCCTTGTCCCGGCTACGGGGTAACGATTGTCGATGCGGATGGCACTCAGGTGCCGCCGGATACCGATGGGCTGGTGCTCATCAAGCTGCCGCTGCCCCCGGGCAACCTGCCCACGCTGTGGCAGAACGACGATAAATTTGTCGAGTCTTACCTGGACCCGTATCCCGGTTACTATTTCACCGGAGATGTCGGTAAAATCGATAACGACGGCTACCTCTTCGTGATGGGGCGCGCCGATGATGTTATCAAAGTAGCCGGGCACCGCCTCTCCACCGGTTCCATGGAAGAAGCGATTTCCAAGCACCCGGATGTTGCCGAGTGCGCCGTTATCGGCATGGCGGACAGCTTCAAGGGGCAGCTGCCGCTGGGCTTCGTCGTGCTGAAAGCCGGTGTCAAGCGCGAGAACGATGTCATCATCAAGGAACTGGCGCAGTTGGTGAGAGATAACATCGGTGCGGTAGCTTCCTTCAAACAGGCAATTATCGTGAAGAGACTGCCCAAGACACGTTCGGGCAAAATCCTGCGCTCGACGATGCGCAAGATTACCGATAGCCAGCCGTTCACCGTTCCCTCGACAATCGATGACCCCGCCATTCTCGATGAAATCAGGGAAGGACTCAAGGAAGTAAAGCGCGGCGAATAGGGCTAAAAATTAGCTAGAAACACAGAGAGGGGCGCAAAGCCCCTCTTCTTTTTGCCCTCAATGTCATTCTGAAGGAGCGGAGCGACTGAAGAATCCTAGCTGTAATCACCGGAGGACGAGACCCTGAGCGCAGCGAAGGGTGACAATAATGGTTTATTTGTGCTTCTTGCCCAAAAACTCATCCCGTAACCAATCATTATGCTCACCGAGCAGCGGATCATGACCCGTGATTCTGCCGGGCGTCTCGCTGAGTTTCACAATCACACCGGGTAAAGTCCGCCTGCCGACTTCCGGGTGGTCGTGCTCGGTAAAAAAGCGGCGCGCTTTCAGGTGCGGGTCGTTATACACCTCTTCGCAGTTATGGACGGGAGACGCGGCAACCCCCGCCTTCTGGAGCCGGCGCGCGATTTCAATGTGGTCCTGTTCCTTCGCCCATGCCGCAATCAATGCGTCCAGCGCATCCTCGTTTTGCCAGCGGCGGAAGCCATCCGCGAAGCGTTCGTCTTTAGCCAGCTCCGGCTTGCCCATGACCCGGCAAAAAGCCCGCCATTCTTCATCGTTAGCGATGGCGAGAGCCAGCCACTTGTCATCGCCGCGGCAGGGATAGCAGTTATGCGGCGCCATCGCCTCGTCGTGATTGCCGCAGGGTTCAGGAATGCGACCCGTCGCGGTGTACTGCATGACGGCATCGCCCATGCAGGCGAGCGCGGTTTCCGTCTCGGCAAGGTCGATAAACTGCCCTTCGCCGGTGAGATTGCGGTGATGCAGGGCGGCAAGCGCGGCGAATACTACGTTAATGCTGCCGATATGATCGGTGATGGAAGTGCCGCAGAGCTGCGGGTCGCCCGGATAACCGATGAGCGAACTGATGCCGCTGTACGATTCCAGCACCGGACCGAAGGCAACCCGGTCGCGGTCCGGCCCGTCGATGCCGTAGCCGGAAGCAGAGACCATGATGATATCCGGTCTGACCTGGCACAGGTCGGCATAGCTCATTCCGAAGTTTGCCATGACGCGTGGCGCAAAGTTGGTGATGACCATATCGCTTGTCCTGATGATTTCCTTGGCGGTCGCCGCGCCTTCCGGAGATTTGAGGTCGAGTTCGCAGTCCTTCTTGCCCCGGTTGAGCAGGGCGAATGCGCCGCTGCGGTTATTACCCGCTTTCCTTTCGGCAAAGGGCTGGCAGCGCCGCCAGAAATCGGGGCGCGCCGGGTTCTCAATCTTGATAACTTCAGCGCCCATGGACGCCAGTATGCCGGTGCTGCCGGGACCCACCCAGGCAGTGGCAATCTCGA
>JAQTVW010000028.1 GCA_028706655.1 Dehalococcoidales bacterium
GGGTGATAGCGCACCCGCCCCCCGCCCAAATCGGTCTCGGTGACCAGTCCCAGTTTTTTCAGCAGTTCCAGCGTGCGGTAAATTGTTGAGATATTGACATTGGGGTATTTCGCCGCTACCTGGGCGTGGATTTCTTCGGCGCTGACATGGTTGGGGTTGTCCTCGATAGCTTCCAGCACCATCATCCGCTGCGGTGTCAGGCGATAGCCTTTTTCCCTCAATCTGCTTAGTGAATCGTCATGGTGTTCCATTTTATTATTCCGGTTTCCCCAGCTTGTCCCGGCTGTCCAGCATGATAGTGACCGGACCATCGTTCAAAATTTCGACCAGCATATGCTGCTGAAATCGCCCGGTAGCCACTTTAAGACCTGTTTGACGCGCCAGACTTACAAACTCGTTAAACAGTTCCTCCGCCTGAGCCGGCGGAGCAGCATCCGTGAAGCTGGGGCGGCGACCCTTACGGGCATCCGCAAGCAGTGTGAACTGGCTTACCAGCAGCAGTTCGCCACCGATGTCAAGCGCGGAAAGATTGAATTTGCCGGCGACGTCTTCGAAAATGCGCAGCCCGGCAATCTTGGGCACCAGATATTGCGCATCTTTGATGGTATCGCCGTTGGCGATTCCCACCAGCACCGCCAGCCCCCGCCCGATACGGCCCACCTCGGTACCGTTAACGCTGACCGAAGCCCGGCTGACACGCTGGAGGAGCGCCTTCATCTGGTCATTTTCCTTTAGCAGTATCCTTTGTTGAGTCTGCCTTGGGAGTATCCGCCTTTGCGGCTTCTACCTTAGGAGCGGCAGGTTTAGGTAAATCCTCGCGCGGCTCTTTACCTTTGCGACTCTCCGTAATATAAAAACCGCCTGCCTTGAAAAGAATGGGCGCGGGATGCAGCACACGCCGCGCTTCGCCGCCGCACGCAGAACATGTTGTTACCGGTTTGGAATCGAATCCCTGCCTTAATTCAAAACGGCAGCGGCATTTGCCGCATTCGTATTCATAGATGGGCATTTATAATCACCTCAAAATATTGTTTCCATCTTCATTTTAGCGCAACAGCTTCAGGCAGGCAACAATTGTCCCTCTGGACTTGACGCCGAAAAAGAGTTATTATTAATTATCAAAAAACCTGGGAGGCAGGTAAACATGCATCCGGTGGGCGCGGTCTGTCCTGTTTTTAATTTCGATGAGAATAGAAGCACTGTGCTGCGTAAGCCGGTGCTTTAATAGTTTTAAGGAGGTATTGCCATGCAGTCCAGCATCATTGGAAAAATTGAAAAAGCCAACCGTTATGCCCAGGAGACTGACCGGGTTACCTTCGTTGAGCTTGCTGTAAATTTCCGCGGGGAAAACAGCACTTATAATACCGCCTTTAAAGACGGAAAATGGCATTGCACCTGCTCCTTCTTCTCCAGTTGGGGACTGTGCTGTCACACCATGGCGATGGAGAAAATCCTGGGCAACATGTTTCCCGCCGAGGCGATGACCACGCCTGTCGAGACTCACTAGTCTAAATATCCTGAATTTCGGCAGACTATTATGAGGTGGGTGAAACTGTGAATTTTATCGCGAAGCTGGCAGACGCCGCCCGGAAGAACCGCAGCCTGGTCTGTGTCGGGCTTGACCCCGATGCGAAACTGATGCCCCCAGGCGTGGAAGTCGCCGAATTCAACCGGGCGATAATCGATGCCACCGCTGACCTCGTATGCGCCTATAAACCCAATCTCGCTTTTTATGAAGCGATGGGCATTCCCGGACTGGAAGCTCTGCAGGAGACCGTCAATCACATACCGAAAGACATCCCGGTAATCGGCGATGCTAAGCGCGGGGACATCGGCAATACTGCCAAAGCCTATGCCCGCGCCCTGTTTGAAGGTTTCAACTTCGATGCGACGACCGTCAGTCCCTATCTTGGCTTTGACTCCATCGAGCCGTTTCTGCAATACCATGACCGGGGTGTTTTCATCCTCTGCCGCACTTCCAACGCGGGCGCCACCGATTTCCAGTCGCTCAAGCTGCAACTGGACAACTGCTCGCTTTTCGAGATAGTCGCCCGCAAAGCCAGCCAGTGGAACGCCTACGGCAACATCGGGCTGGTCGTGGGCGCCACTTATCCCGATGAGCTCAAACAGATACGCCAGAGCTATCCCGAAATGCCGCTGCTTATTCCCGGCGTCGGCGCGCAGGGCGGCGATCTCGCCCAGGTGGTCAGCTACGGCGCAGATGCCCGGCGGGAAAAGACCATCATCAATTCGTCACGCCAGATTCTCTACGCCTCCTCCGGCAAGGACTACGCCACCGCGGCACGGCGGGCGGCGAAAGACCTGCGCGACCAGATAAACCGGCTGCTCGGCGGGGAGTAAGCCGCATGGTCGTGGAACTCCGCCTCGGCGATGTCATCCGTCTCAAGAAACCGCATCCCTGCGGCAGCGATAACTGGGTGGTGGTGCGGCTGGGCGCAGATATCGGCATCGTCTGTCTCAAATGCCAGCACCGCATCCTGATTCCGCGCAGCACTCTCGAACGCCGCATCAAAGAATTTGTGACGCGGGGAAAATAATGGCGCGCCGCAGAATATTGATTGACCTAATACAATAGAATTTGTGCCTCTACGAGTAACTTTCCCCCTGCTTGGCTCTAATCTGAATTTTTAAGACTTCCCTCATATTCCATTTCGGAGTGAATGATAAGTTACCAGCATTAGATTCTAATTATCATTTTGTATCATCGCATCTGTACATTAAAGTTGCTCCTCGTCATCCCAATGTTCCCCAATATGTATTACAAATAGAACCATTACAAAAAAGAACAATAAAGCACCGAATAAACCAAATGAAAACAAGCCCCATTCACTTACCCACAACTTCTCAAGAGCTACCCGACATAAATATAAAACAAGACCTGAAATTACCAACAATACCAAACAATAAATAACCGATTTACCAAGCACCTTAGCATCGTTCATTTCTTTGGTCTCCCTCTTTCAATTTACCTTCCGACACATTCCAGTAAGGTGTTTTTACATTTTGGACAAATTCTAGGAGTGGGTCTGTTTCTGCTACCCATCCATTTGTGGGAGCAACGCAGGCAAACATAAATATTAATTACCACACTATTATACCTATTAAGTAATCTTGTCAATGGTTTTACGGCGCAAATCTCCTTCCTTTACTTTATCAATTTGCCAGTTTCTTAGAGACTGTAAGGAAGCATAGCATAACACCGTAACAATTGTTACGCTCTAAGTTCTGTAGTATACATCTAGAAGTTTGCATAACCTTAATTTGTAGTGAATCTCGTAATATTGACAATAACGTACCATCGGACTAAAGTGTGGTAGCGTCTATATGGGATAATTATGTCAGAGGATATAGTACCCGTTATTATAGGCATAGGTTTGGTAATTGCCGTAATAGGTGCACTGTGGATATTGATATCAGTCATCAAGGTATTCTTATACAAGAATAAACTCAATAAGTATTCTAGACCTCGTGCTCAAGGCTATTTTTGGAAAGATAATCCTTATATGGAATCTCCGAAGTATTCAAACAAAGAAGACTATTCGCTGAAACCTAGAGGCAAGTCCTAGGAAGTGGTTTTTTTCTTTCTTGTGTACGGCATATTCCTTCACTTAGGATAATAGAAGGTAGATTCAAGCCTATCCCCTCGCGTATCACACCTAGTTCCGATACCCCACTATTTTATGCGTAAACTATTGTAAAAGCTGGTATATCGGCAACGTCACTTTTTGGAAACTACTGGTATAATAAACTGGCGTGGTACACTGCAAAAGGATAATGCTCATCGACCTGGATGCCTTTTTCGTCTCGGTGGAACAGGTGCTCAAACCCGACCTGAAAGGCAAACCTGTGGTCGTTGGCGGCAGACCTGACCGCCGCGGCGTGGTCGCGGCTGCTTCTTATGAAGCCCGCGCTTTCGGGTTGCACTCCGGCATGCCGCTGAAAACCGCCAGCCGCCTCTGTCCGCAGGCTATTTTTATCGAAGGCAATTTTCACCGCTACCGCGAGTTCTCCGCGAAGTTCATGGCAATCCTCGCAGATTTCTCGCCTTTTTTAGAGCCGGCGGGACTGGATGAAGCCTACCTGGACGCGACTGGCTTCGAATCGCTCCATGGCTCGGTCAGTGCGTTGGCGGCGAAGATAAAGCAGCGGGTGAAAGACGAACTCGGGCTGCCTGTCTCTATCGGCATCGCAAACGGCAAAACGATTGCCAAGGTCGCCTGCGAACAGTCCAAGCCGGACGGACTGCTGGAAGTACCCCCCGGCGGCGAGCGTGAATTTCTCCGTCCCCTGCCGGTGGGCAAACTGCCCGGAGTCGGCAAAAAGAGCGAACCTGTTCTAAAGGGACTGGGCATAGAGACTATCGGGCACCTGGCGGATGCGCCGCTCAAACTGCTCAGCCGCTACTTCGGTTCTTACGCGGAAGTCTTGCAGGAACACGCCAGAGGCATCGATGACAACCCCGTGATGCCCCCCGGTGCGGCGAAATCTATCAGCCGCGAAACCACCTTCGCCAAAGATTCCCGCGACCGTCCGTTTTTACAGGCGACTCTGCGTTATCTCGCCGAGCGCGTGGGCAGCGAACTGCGGGAGACCGGTAAACAAGCCCGCTGCATCACGATTAAAGTAAGATATACCGATTTTACGACGGTAACCCGCCAGCAGACTTTGAAACAACCCACCGCCGCCGACCAGACTATTTTCGAGACCGGCGACAAGCTGCTGGCGAAGGAACTGCTTACCGAAAAGCAGGCGGTGCGGCTCATCGGCATCGGAGTAAACAACCTGGTGGAAAGCAGCCAGCAAGCAAACATGATGGACACCAGGACGCCGCGCCTGGCAAAACTCGACGCCACCATCGACCGTATCCGCAACAAGTACGGTTTTACCGCCATCCAGACCGGGCGGACACTGTTACTGAAAGATATTTTCGATAGCGGCGACGACGGCTACGCACTGCATACGCCGGGCTTATCAAGGTAAGGGTATCGTTCCCTTTTGGTTGGCGAATCATATATTCCGCTCACCCTGAGCCTGTCGAAGGGTGAAGTTAATTCATAGCCGCTCGTGGTTCGACAAGCTCACCATGAGCGGTAGCAGCTATCAACCAAAAGGGAACTTAATCTTTATCGAAGGTAGTTGTTATTTCCCGGCTTTATGCTTATAATAACGGCGAGGAGACAAAATGGCTGAGATAAAACTGGCGATTACCGCAGTCGAGTTTATCATTGGCGCCGTTGTTGCGGTCGCAGTGGGCGATTACCTGGGCTACAAGCTGGGCAGGATGAAGCTGGCGACTATCCTTGGCATTATCGCTTTAGCAGTCGTTGTTCTCTTTACTATCTACGCTGCCATCACCCTGAACCAGTAGGATAATGCCCAGTACAGCGGTTTCACTGGCGGTGGACGGTATCGCTATCGCCGGAGAGTTCTACTTTCCTCACGCGGACGTTCCTCATCCTGCAATCTGCATCTGCCACGGTATCCCTTCCGGCAATCCACCCGACCCCACCGACGGCGGCTATCCCGCACTGGCGGACAGTCTTTGCCGGGAAGGCTTCGCCGTTTTTATCTTTAATTTCCGCGGCTGCCGCAACAGCGGCGGCAACTTCGATATCCCGGGCTGGAGCCGTGACCTGAATGCCGCTATCGATTACCTCCATACTTTACCGGAAGTGGACAGTTCCCGCCTGGCATTGCTCGGTTTCAGTGCCGGCGCAGCGGTTTCTGCCTTCGTTGCCGCACACGATAAGCGCGTCTCCTGCCTGGCGCTGTGCGCCTGTCCGGCAGAGTTCAAATTTCTGAGCGATTCGCCGCAGGCTCTCATCGACCATTTCCGCCGCATCGGTATCATTCGCGGTACTGATTTTCCGGCTTCCGTTGACGAATGGCTGGATGGCTTCCAACTGGTAAAGCCCATCGACCATATCGCGGAAATCGCGCCGCGACCTCTGCTGGTGGTACACGGCACTAAAGATGAAGTCGTTGATATCAGCCATGCCCGGCGGCTTTACCGGAAAGCCGGCAAGCCGAAGGAACTGTCGATTATCGAGGGCGCCGGACACCGCTTACGGCAGGACGAACAAGCCATGAAAATCGTCATGGGTTGGCTGAAACGGAGTCTGCGTTGACCCGCTCAGAACGCTTAAGCTATAATGAGTATGTAGGACTCGTCCCTGGGTTAAGAGGCGGATAAGCTTGCACGAATCTTGTGCAGTATTTGGTGTTTATGCCCATAATGAAGATGTAGCGCGGCTCACCTTCTTCGGACTTTTCGCACTCCAGCATCGCGGACAGGAAAGCTCCGGCATCGCGACTGCCGATGGCAAGAAGGTCAACCTTTTCACTGGCATGGGGCGCGTCTCCAGCGTCTTCAGCGAGGAATCGCTCAGCCGCCTGACCGGGCATATCGCCATCGGTCATAACCGCTATTCTACCGCAGGTTCCAGCCGCATCAGCAACGCACAACCCATTTCAGTCGGCACCGATGACGGGACTATCGCAATCGCCCACAACGGCAATATCATTAACGCCCGCTACCTGCGGGAAGAGCTTACCGGTCAGGGCTACAAATTCAATACCACCACCGACACCGAGGTTATCGCCAACCTCATGCTTTCTTCCCCGGAAAAAGACTGCGTCGGGAAAATCCAGTACGCCATGCGCCGCATCCAGGGCGCTTATTCCCTGGTATTACTGACGAAAGACCGCCTGTTTGCGGTGCGCGACCCCTTTGGCGTGCGACCACTGTGCCTGGGGAAAGTTGACGGCGGCTGGGTCATCTCTTCCGAGACCTGCGCCCTCGACCATATCGGCGCGGACTTTGTCCGTGAAATCGAACCCGGAGAGATTGTCTCCATCGGTGAAAACGGCGTGGATAGCCATCATGTTGAATCTCCCCGCCGTGGTTTGTGTATCTTTGAATTCATCTACTTCGCCCGTCCTGACAGCGTGATTAACGGCAGATTGCTCTATCCCGCCCGCCAGGCAATGGGCGCCACCCTCGCCCAGGAACACCCGGTGGCGGCGGATATCGTCATGGGCGTGCCGGACTCGGCAACCGCTGCCGGCATCGGTTATGCTCACGAATCCGGCATACCAATCGCTGAAGGACTTATCAAGAACCGCTACGTCGGACGCACATTCATCGAGCCCGACCAGCGCCTGAGAGACCTCGGCGTGAAGCTCAAGTTCAATCCGCTGCCGCAGATGCTGGACGGTAAGAAACTGATAGTTGTTGATGACAGTATCGTGCGCGGTACGACCACTCCGAGCGTAGTACGCATCCTCAAAAAAGCCGGGGCGAAGGAAGTGCATATGCGCATTTGTGCCCCACCCATCCGTTACCCCTGCTTCTTTGGAGTAGACATGGCAACCCGCCACGAACTGATTGCCGCCCAGAAGAGCGTTGAAGAAATCCGCCAGTTTATCGGCGCCGATTCGCTGGGTTATATCAGCATACCCGGACTGATAAAATCGGTTGCCTTGCCCAAAGATATTTTCTGTCTGGCTTGCTTTACCGGCGATTATCCCATCCCCGTCCAGCTCGAAATGGACAAACTGGAACTGGAGAGCATTACCAACCGCGACGAAAAATGCATCACTCCGGTCGAGTCCTGATACGCACGGCATCTTTTATCGCAAAGATACAGGAACATCCGTAAAGACAAGGAGCGGACTTCGGCGTGGATAATTCATGGAAAAAGAACCTCTACGCGGTAGTCGTCGCTGAGTTCATCGTCCTTATCGGCTTCAACTTCGCCACACCGTTTCTGGCACTCTATATCCAGGAACTGGGCAGTTTCACCAACAAAGAAGCTACTTTATGGACAGGCATAGCTACGGGAGTCAGCGGCATCGCCATGTTCTTCAGTTCCCCCTTCTGGGGCATCCTGGCTGACCGCTGGGGCAGAAAGCCCATGCTACTCCGCGCTCAATTCGGCAGCGCTATCGTCATGGCGCTGATGGCGATATGCCCTAACATTTACATATTTATTGGATTACGTTTTATCCTGGGCACGCTTGCCGGGACTGTTGCGGCAGCTTCCGCTCTCGTCGCGACAACCACGCCGCGGGACAAAGTTCCCTTCGCGATGGGACTAATCATGGTAGCGATGTTCACCGGGCAGAGCTTCGGGCCGCTGATAGGCGGTTTTGTCGCCCACGGATTTGGTTACCGCGCGGCTTTCTTTGTGACTGCCTTCCTGCTGACCGTAGGCGGGCTGATGGTACTCTTGATGGTCAAGGAAGGATTCGAGCGCCCGCCGGCTCATACCCACGCATCATTGAGAGACGTGCTGAGCCTGGTCCGTTCCCGGCAGATAGCATCACTGCTTATCGTGCTCTTCACGTTACAGGCAGGACCGCAGATGCTCGCGCCGACTATTCCGCTCTTCTTCAAATCGATAGATCCGGGAGGCGCGGCGGCAGCTTCTTCAGGACTTACTTTCTTTATGATCGGATTACTGGCGGCTATTTCAGCACTGGTCATCGGGCGCTTCGGCAATAAATTACCTCTGAAAAAGGTGCTGGTATTTTCCTGCCTGGGCAGCAGTATCCTGTACCTGCCCCCTATTTTCGCAGCGACCACCGGGCAGCTTTTTGTCTTTATCGGTCTGACCGGACTATTCACCGGCGGATTGATGATGTCAGCCAATGCCCTGGTGGCATTGACGGTGCCGCCCAGCCGGCAGGGTATTGCCTACGGAATTGCCCAGAGCGCCAACGCTCTTGGCGGCGGTCTCGGACCGCTTATCGGAGGCAGCCTGGCAACAATCATGGGCTTCCGGCCTGTCTTCGGCGTCACCAGCGGCATCTTCCTGCTGCTAAGCGGGTTTGTGGCGAAATCGCTGTTCAAGCCCACCGAAGACAAGCCAGTCCGATAGACAATTAAGGTACATATATTGACAAAGCGTGTATAGTACGCTATATTTAGAACAGTTGTTCGTGACTCCATTCAAAATCAAGATGAAGACAATATCCGGCAAACAGCAGCAAATCCTCGAATTTATCCGCCGTTTCCTGACGGAGCGGGACTATCCGCCTTCCATACGTGATATTCAGGACGGCTGCCGCATCAGCTCCACATCCGTCGTTGATTACAACCTCAAAGCGCTGGAAAGACAGGGATTCATCCGCCGCCAGCACGAAATATCACGCGGCATCGCCCTGACCTCGGACGCTGCCTCACCTGCTGCCATGATGATGCCTGTCCCGATAATCGGCATCATCGCTGCCGGCACGCCGATACCGGTACCCGCGCCGGATACCTGGGATATCACTGCCGCCGCCGAGACGATAAATGTCAGCCGCGACCTGATGCGCAACGCCGAAGGGATTTATGCCCTCAGGGTCAAAGGCGAATCTATGATTGATGCCCTGATTAACGATGGCGATATCGTCCTGATGCAATATACCAACTCGGTAGACAACGGCGAAATGGCTGCCGCCTGGCTCAAAACGGAAAAAGAAGCGACGCTCAAGAAAATTTATGTAGAACCTGACCGCATCCGCCTGCAACCGGCAAACCGCCACATGCAGCCGATTTTCGTCTCCCCGGATAACCTGGAAATACAGGGCAGAGTAATCGGCGTCATCCGCAAGTTAGTCTAGAAAGCTACGTTCCCCACATTCAGCATGTTTCAGGGTGAGCTATACCCACAAAGATTATGCCATTTTGATTTGACTTTTATTTCTCTTTAGTCTTAAATGGGGACAAGAAACCGAGGTAGCTGAGGCAATCATGATTTTAGCCCAATTCCAAACCGTGGGGCGCGACCTCTTCAGCCGGGGGCTGGTCTCATCCAGCAGCGGCAACCTGAGCATGCGCATGGGCGAACATCTCATCATCACCCGGCGCGGCAGCATGCTGAACAGCCTCGGCGAGCATGACCTCATTGAAACCGGAGTGACGCGAAATAACCGCGCTACTCCGTTAGCCTCAGTGGAACTGCCGGTGCACCGTGCCATCTACCAGAAAACGCAGGCTTTAGCCATCGTGCACGCCCATCCGCCGCATGCCGTCGCCCTCTCTTTGACCGAACCGGAGATAGTGCCGAACAACTTCGAAGGTAAATACTATCTCGGTACAATTCCGGTACTGGGATGGGACACGGAAATAAAGGCGGGGGGACTATCGGATGTAATCGCCGAGGGGCTCACCCGCTGCAAGATTGTCATGGTATACGGACATGGCTGCTTCGCCATCGGGCAACTGATGGAAGAGGCTTACAACCTCACCACAGCTTTCGAGGAAGCCTGCCACGTGCTCTGCCTGCTGAAATCGATGCAAGCCAGCTCTATCAGGTAATTACCGGTAGACCGGAGTGCACCAGCCGGCGTACTTGGACACATTCCCGCGGATGACATCGGCATAGATAGTCTGCAGTTTTTTGGTTACCGGACCGATTTCACCGTCACCCACTTTGCGATGGTCGACCTCGGATACCGGCGTCAGGTGCGCTGCCGTCCCGGTCAGAAAACACTCATCCGCAGTATAAAGCTCGCTCCGGTCGACCGGTCTTTCCACGACAGTCAATCCGAATTCCTTTTGCGCCAACTCGATGACAGTATCCCGCGTGATGCCTTTCAGGATGTTGTTATAGACCGCCGGGGTCACCAGCTTGCCTTCTTCGATGAGGAAGATATTCTCGCCGCTGCCTTCGGAAACATGACCGTCCGGCGTCAGCATGATTGCCTCATCATAACCGTTTTCAATCGCATCGGTCTTGGCGAGAGCATTATTGACATAGATGCCGGTGGACTTTATTTGCGGCGGATTAACGTTATCGCCGGGGCGCTGCCATGAAGAGACGCAGCAATGCACCTTATCCTTGTCCAGGTAGGGACCCCAGGGAAAGGCAAAGACCAGGAAATCATCTTCGAGATTGTGCAAACGGACTCCCAGAGCCTGTGAACTTTTATAGACCAGGGGACGGATGTAAATGTCTTCCTGGAAGCCGCACTTCTGCACCATTTCCACAGTAATCTTACATAGCTCGTCAATCGAGCAAGCGAAGTTCATCTTCATGACCCGGCAGCCGCGCGCCATACGCTCATAGTGTTCCCGCATCCGGAAAATATAAGTCTGTTTCTTTTGAGCATTCCAGTTGCCGCGGATGCCTTCAAATAGTGCGGTGCCATAATGCAGGGCGTGGGTCATTATCCCGATTTTGGCATCCGCTAAAGGCATGAACTGTTTTTGAAAATAAGCGTATGATGACGGCATTGCAATACCCCCTTTTGTTATACCGTATTATAGGCTACCGAACTTCCCGCTGACAAGTTGAAGGCATCATCGTGGATGTATTTGTTATTATGTAAATAGCGAGTCCTGCTACTCACACAGACTCAGGGTTTGCGCAGGTCGATTTGGGTGCTGGCACCCTTGACGGAGTTCCTGATTTTATAAAATCTTCGTGAATTCTTTATGGAATCTTTATGATTTTTATGGGCGGCTTTACACCCGCATGTCAGAATTAAATCAAGAAATAACGATAAGAACGCGGGTGTTGATATGCAAATAGAAAGTTCGACGATAAATTTTCCCTGTCCCAAATGCAACCAGGAGTTCCCCGTCAGCCTGTTCCAGCTCAATAAGGGCGGCGTTATTACCTGCCCGTGGTGTCTTGCGAGCAATGTAGAAAATGAGCTAAGCGGACTGGAGCGCAATCTGGAGAGCCTGGGACGGTCTTTACAGAACCTGAAACGCTGCCTTGAGAAAAAGAAGCTGGAGAGCCAGTAAGCCTCTAAACTACCAATCTCCGTATTACTTCTTCCAGCGTCCCCTGCCAGCGGTTGCCCAGCCGCTTCGGGTTAATCGTTATCTGGCGTGTCCCGGCGCGGACGTTCTCGTTGATGATATTACCCAGTTTCGACTTATCCAGTAACATCCCTTCGAACAGCCTGATGACAATCTGACCTTCCTCGGTGCTGATAGACTCAATACCCGCCCGGGCTGCCAGCAGCTTAATCCTGATGGCGTACAGCAGGTTCCGCACCACTTCCGGCAGAAGCCCAAAGCGGTCGCTCAGTTCCTGGACGAAGTCATCGACCTGCTCCGGCTTTTCCAGCTTGACGAGCTTTTGATAAAGCTCCAGCCGCACGTTGACATCCGCCACATAGTCCTCGGGGAGATATGACGGTAACGGCAGGTCGATAGTAGGCTCAGGCAAACGGGGCGGCGGCTCTTTTCCCCCGGCAAGACGGGCTTTCTGCGCCTCTACCGCTTCGCCCAGCAGCCGGCTGTACAGGTTAAAACCCACTGCGGCGATATGTCCACTCTGTTTCGCGCCCAACAGGTTGCCCGCGCCGCGGATTTCCAGGTCTTTCATCGCGATGCCGAATCCCGCACCAAGCTCGGTAGCTTCAAATATTGTGCGCAGGCGTTTCTGAGCGACGGATGTGAGCCGCTTTTCCCGGTCGTAGAGCAGGTAAGCATAAGCCAGGTTGCCGCCCCGCCCCACTCTGCCCCGCAACTGGTAAAGCTGCGCCAGTCCCAGTTTGTCCGCCTGGTTGATGATAATTGTATTGGCGTTGGGAACATCGAGCCCCGATTCAATAATCGTGGTGCAGACCAGCACTTCATATTTACCCCGGGTAAAATCAGTCATTACTTTTTCCAAATCTTCCGGCGGCATCCGCCCGTGTCCGACGGCAAATTTTGCCTCGGGAACAAGAATGCGCAGTTCTGCGACAACCATCTCAATGCTCCGCACCCGGTTGTGGACAAAGAAGACCTGCCCGTTGCGTTCCATCTCACGCAGGATGGCTTCTCTCACAATCCGCCCGCTGTACTCCGCAACATAGGTCTTGATGGGCAGACGGTCTTCCGGCGGCGTCTCCATCGCGCTCATGTCCCGCACGCCCACCAGCGACATGTGCAGAGTGCGGGGGATTGGAGTAGCGCTGAGGGTCAGCACATCAACCGACTGTCTGAGTTTTTTGAGGTACTCTTTATGCACGACACCAAAGCGCTGTTCCTCATCGATAATCAGCAGCCCCAAATCTTTGAAGACAATGTCCTTTTGCAGCAGGCGGTGCGTGCCGATGCAAATATCCACCGAACCGTCCGCCAGTCCTGCGATGACGGCATTCTGTTCTCTGGGTGACTGGAACCGACTCAATGCGGCGACGCGCACCGGAAACGCTTCCATGCGCTGTTTGAAGGTGACATAGTGCTGTTCGGCGAGCACGGTTGTCGGCACCAGCACCGCGACCTGTTTGCCTTCCATCACCGCTTTGAAAGCCGCCCGTACCGCAACCTCGGTCTTGCCATAGCCGACATCCCCGCAGACCAGGCGGTCCATGGGGCGGGTTTTCTCCATATCTTCCTTGACCTCGCGCTGGACTTCCATCTGGTCGGGCGTTTCGACGTAGGGGAAAGATGCCTCTAATTCCTGCTGCCAGACGGTGTCCCGCGAGAAGGCATGCCCCGGCACCACTTCCCGCGATGCATACAGCGCCAGCAATTCCTGCGCCAGTTCCGCGGCGGCTTCTTTAGCTTTCTGCTTGATAGCCGTCCATTCCTGCGTGCCCAAGCGGCTCAATGTCGGCGGCTTGTCCCCCGCGCCGATATAGCGGTTGACCCGGTCGATCTGGTCAGTGGGGACGTATAGTCTGTCGCCGGCGGCATACTGGAGGACGAGGTATTCCTTTTCGCTGCCGGTGGTACTCATGGCCGTCACGCCGGTGAACTTGCCGATGCCGTGCTCGATGTGCACCACATAATCGCCCGGCGCGATATCCACGAATAGTTTATGTCTCGCGACAGGCCGCCGCTTGGCGAGCCGCCGCTGCTTTACAAAACCAAAGATTTCGGCATCGGTCAGTAGAAAGGTATTGCCGTTCATGACCCAGCCTTCCGCCAGCGACCCGGTCACGAGAGTCAGTGAACCATCGGGCGGCAAATGAGTGATTTCAGTAGACGGCACGGCGATGATACCCGCATCGCCAAGCAATTCCGAAAGACGGTTTGCCTGGTGGCTGACGATAAGCAGACGATCGCCCTGTTCTTTCAACTGTTTTACTTTGGACACGAAAGAAGTCAGTTGTCCCGCAAAGGGCGGTGCGGATGTAAAATTGAGCGCGGTCCCTTCGGTGCCCCAGTTGCTCAGCGAAAGCTGCCAGCGGCCGGATAATTGCGATTTCAATTCTTCCAGCGTGAAATATGGACGCGGGAAATTTCGGGGCAACTCGCCGCCTGCCAGTTCTTCTGCCCGCATCCGTTCCGCTTCAACATCCAGTTCGTTTATTGTTTGCTCAATCTGCGCCGGTTCATCAAGCACGAGGAGAGCATCAGACGGCAGATAACTCAGAACATTGTCATCATTGAATAGCGGGGCATAGAACGCCGCGTTGCGCGGGTCTTCACCCTCAAGCAGCGCTGTCAATTCCCGCTCGAACTGCTCTCTCGATTCCGCGGAACAATTGGTAAAATCGAGTTCGCTCATTATCGTATTGCGTTTCTCCGCATCCCTGGTACGGAGCATCTCAGTGGTCGGCGCCACGGAAAGGGAGGCAATGTCCCGTACCGAACGCTGGGTGGTGGGGTCGAACAGCCGGATACGGTCTATGATATTGCCGAAGAACTCGAGCCGTGCCGGGAGCTCGCCGGTGGGCGGGTAAATATCCACGATGCCGCCGCGGTGGCTGATAGTCCCGGGAACTTCGACGAGACTTTCCATACGGTAACCCATCGACTCCCATTTGCTTAGCAGCACGAACGGCTCAATCGTCATACCCGTTTCAATTATATGGCAGGATGAAGTAAAATCCGTCGCCGCCGGCACTTTGCTTATCAGCGCCGCCACCGGGACGATTACGAGAGGTGCAGCTGATTCATCAGGCTGGCAGTCCTTCAAACCGGAGAGCACCTGTACCCGCTCCAGTTCGGTCGCCGCATCTCCGGCGATGCGTTCATAGGGCAAAGCGTCCGGCTCCGGAAAGACCTTTATTTGGGTGTTGGCAGACCACGCTGTAATCTGCTCCTGCAATTTGCGCGCGTTCTCCGGCTGGGCGGTAATCACTATCACAGGCAGCTTCAGGCTGCGCCACAAAGCCGCGATTACGAAAGGCTTGGCGGCTTCCGTCACGATTGCATTGTTTGCACCGGACTCCTGTTTCAATACATCCAGAAGCTGCCGGTAGGCAGGCAACTCACCGGCAAGCTCCAACAAAGCGGCTAAATTTAAACTGGCAGTCATTTTATCCAAACACCGTAAGGGCTCGTCGTCATGACCAGCCCTCTAAAATAGATTGTAGCATATCTGAGTATTAAATAAATGCTGCGTTTGCACGATGGTTCTTGTCCAAAGTAATATCACAGCGCTATAATAAGCAAAAGATAACGCATATGGATAAGACTATTTCAAAAAAGACATCAGCAAACCTGCCATATAAACGCATCGTGGTCAAGTTCGGCACCAGCCTGCTGACCGGCGAAGGCGACCACCTCAACCAGGAAATCATGTCCAACTTGGTGCGGCAGATGGCGGAACTCAACCGGCAAGGCATCGAGCAAATTGCCGTGTCTTCCGGCGCCATCGCGTCAGGGCGCTCCAAGCTCGGCATTTCCCGGAAGCAGAAACTCCGCGATATCCCGCTGAAACAGGTGCTGGCATCGGTGGGTCAGAGCCGTCTGATGTATACCTACGAGCAGCTTTTTGGAGAGTACAATATCACCGTGGCGCAGGCGTTGCTGACCAAGGCAGACCTTTCCGACCGCTCCGGTTATCTCAATACGCGCAACACACTTCTGGCGTTATTCGACCTCAAGGTTATCTGCATCGTCAACGAGAACGATGTGGTTGCCGTGGATGAAATCAAGGGCGCCAGGTTCGGGGATAACGATAATCTTTCCGCGATGGTCGCCAACCTCATCGATGCCGACCTGCTTATCATTCTGAGCAACATCGAAGGTCTCTATACTGCCGACCCCCACCACGACCCTTCAGCCCGGCTCATCCCGCAGGTCGAACGCATCGATACGAAAATTTTGCGCATGGCGCATGACACCGCGAGCAAACTGGGCACCGGCGGTATGATTACCAAGATTGAAGCCGCCCATCTCGCCACCAACTCTGGCGTCACCGTTATCATTGCCAATGGCAGAGAGAAAGACGTCCTCCTGCGGCTGGCTGCCGGCGAGTCCATCGGCACCCGTTTCCTGCCGGTCAATACGAAACTGGAAAGCCGCCAGCGCTGGATGCTTTCCGGTCTCTGTACCGCGGGCAAATTGACCGTGGACGAAGGGGCGGCGCTGGCGCTCAAGTCACAGAACCGCAGCCTGCTCTCCGCCGGCATCAAAGAAGCCGAAGGCAGTTTCAACCGCGGCGATGTCGTCGATATTCACGACGTGCAGGGCAACCATTTGGGCTGCGGGATAACCAACTACAGCGCCGGGGACGTCGATAAAATAAAAGGCGTCCATTCGCGTAAAATTGCAACCTTGCTCGGTTATGATTACGGTTCCGAGGTAATCCACCGCAACAATCTGGTTGTCTTTTAGGAGGCATAGAATTGGCTACGGGCAAACTCCATTTACCGAATGACGAGACGAAAGTGCTGATGATAGATTACCAGCTCCACAGCGAATCCGGGACAAGCTGGTGGGGTGAGCTTTCTCTCGTCGAATACAGTCGAATTACAGAAGGCGGCGGCTACACCATCGAACTGGAAGACCGGCGCAAGGGCAGGTGCTTCTTGCAGAAGCGGGTCAACCGCGCCGTGACCGGCATCCCGCCGCGCTATATTTACCGCTTCACGGGGAGCGGGGCTTTTACCTGCGAAGAATAAATTATTATAATCCCATTAAGCGTCTCCCTTTCAATAATAAAGATGAAGAGAGGGATTTCGGTAAAGGAGCAGTGCCATGAAATCAGCCGCTGCGGAACTTAAAACTAAAGGGCAGGCCGCCAAGGCCGCTTCCCGCCGTCTGGCATATACCGGCACGGATATTAAGAATAAAGCCCTTCAGAATATCGCCGAAGACCTGCTCAAGCGCAAGAGCGAGATTATCGCCGCTAACAAGAAAGATTACAAAGCCGGCAAAGCCGCCGGACTTAGCACCGCCATGCTGGACCGCCTCATGCTGGATGCCGGGCGTATCGAAGGTATTGCGAAAGACGTGCTTGCCGTCGCAGCTCTGCCCGACCCCGTCGGCGAGATGATTGAAATGCGCACCCTGCCCAACGGTCTGCTCCTCGGCAAAAAGCGCGTGCCGCTGGGGGTCATCGCGGCGCTGTATGAAAGCCGCCCGAATGTCACTATCGATATTTCCGTGCTCTGCCTTAAATCCGGCAACGCGGTCATCCTGCGCGGCGGCAAGGAAGCCCTCAACTCCAACCGGGCGCTGGTCAAGGTAGTACAGGAAGCTGCCGCCCGCGCCGGGCTGCCGGGCGGTGCCGTGCAATTCATCGATAATACCGACCGCGCGCTGGTCAACGACCTGCTCCGCATGAATGATATTATCAACCTGGTTATCCCGCGCGGCGGCGCCGATTTGATTAAATTTGTCGCGGAAAATGCCTGCATGCCGGTCGTCACCGGCGGCATCGGCGTGTGCCACCTCTACGTGGATAAAAATGCGGATATCGCCAAAGCGGTTGCGATTGCCTATAACGCCAAGGTGCAGCGTCCCACGGTCTGCAACGCGCTCGATTGTGTACTCATTCACAAAGACGCTGCGAAAGCGGGTCTGCCTGCCATCGCGGCGGAATGGGCGAAAGCCGGCGTGGAAATCCACGGCGATGCGCGCGCCCTGGCGATTTTGAAATCCGACTCGGCTCTGAAACTAAAACCCGCTGTCAACGATGACTGGGGCAAAGAATTTCTCGCTCTCGTGGCGGCGGTCAAGGTTGTCGATTCGCTGGACGATGCGCTGGCGCATATCGAGCGCTACGGCTCGGGTCACTCCGAATCCATCGTCACCGAGGACTATACTTCCGCAACGCGCTTCCTGAATGAGGTGGATGCGGCGTGCGTCTACGCCAACGCCAGCACCCGCTTCACTGACGGCGGGCAGTTCGGTTTGGGCGCCGAGGTAGGCATCAGCACTCAGAAATTGCACGCCCGCGGCCCTATGGGGCTGAAAGAGCTCACCTCTTACAAGTGGATAATCTTCGGCAGCGGGCAGGTCAGGCCTTAAGTTTCGCCATCCGCAGGGCTTCATCCTGTACTTCAAACAGGCGCTTGATGCCTTGTTCCGCCAGAGATATGAGGTCATTGACTGCCTGCTTATTGAAGGGCTTGCCCTCGGCGGTGCCCTGGATTTCCACGAACTCACCGCGGCCGGTCATGACGACGTTAAAATCTACCGCCGCATGAAAATCCTCGTCATAGCAAAGGTCGAGGAGCATGTTGTTATTCACGATGCCCACGCTGGTAGCGGCGACAGCGCTCTTGAACGGCACCGAAGAAATAATACCCATGTGCGCCATCGCGGTCAGCGCCTGATACAAAGCGACATAAGCTCCGGTCACGGAAGCGGTACGCGTACCGCCGTCCGCCTGTATCACATCGCAGTCGACGATAATCGTCCTTTCGCCCAGCGCGGAAAGGTCGGTGACCGCCCGCAGCGAACGACCGATAAACCGCTGGATTTCCTGGCTCCGTCCGGAGACTTTGCCGGCGGTCTCGCGCTGGCTCCGGGTCAGGGTGGCGCGGGGCAGCATTGAATACTCGGCGGTGACCCAGCCGCTGCCGCCTCCCTTGAGAAAATTAGCTACCCGTTCGTCAACGCTGGCGGAACAAATAACTCTGGTCTTGCCCAGTTCAATAAGCGCGGACCCTTCGGCAAATTTCTGAAAGCCGGGAGTTATTTTGATTTCCCGCAGGTCGTCAAAGGCGCGTCCGTCAATTCTTTTCAACAGTAGGTCTCCTGTCTTACAATGCTATGTGAGTATAGCATCACGGCAATACAAATGGCAACGAGGCAAACAAAAAGGCGGGAGCAAGCTCCCGCCTTAAATATATTTTCTGTAATCCGATTATCGGTTTTGTGATTCTGCTTCTACCGCAATATGTTTACGCACGGGTGTGCGCAGCTTCAAGCCGTGGAACACCGCAATCGCAATCCCTACTGCAGCGGCGAACAACGCCACCGCTCTTTCCTGTGCCAGATGCGGCATAAACCAGGATAAGACCAGAACCGTGAGACCTGGAATTCCGAAGAATATTGTCATCATCAGATTCAAAGATTTGTTGTTCATTTGTCCCACCTCGTTTTTTGCTCTCACTATATAAAACGCAAAACGAGACAAGAAGTTACCCTGCCAATAAATGAATAATTGCGGAAATTTTTTTATGTCAACTGTTTTCGCGGCGGTTTGAGTGTCAGACTCAACAGGAAAGCCATCGCCATAGCGATGGCAGCAGCCAGAAAAGCATAATAATAATGACCGGTCGCATCAAAAATTAAGCCTGCCGTCAGTGGTCCGATGGCAGCGCCGAGGGTATACGCAAATGTTATCATGCCGAATATACCGCCGATAGACTTCGTCCCGAAATATTCTCCGGCGAGGGTCGGCATCATGGGCGGAAAACCGCCGTAGAAAAATCCATAAATACCGGTAATTACGTAGAAAGCGGTCAGACTCTTCGCACCCATCAGCAGGAAAAGCAGGACGGCTTGTGCCGCGAGACAGAATACCATTACCCTTTTGTTGCCGAATCTCCCTGCAAAGGAACTGACCAGCAGCCTGCCGGCGGTGTTGGTGACGCCGCTTATCGTGAGAATAACCGCTGCCGCCGCCGCGGTGATACCGACATCGATAGCTGCGGCGACGATGTGTATCATGATAATCTGATAGCAGATTGCCACCACGACATAAAAAGTAACCATATTCCACAGCGCCCCCGTTTTAA
>JAQTVW010000112.1 GCA_028706655.1 Dehalococcoidales bacterium
CTGGCGACCGGCGTCGTTGATGGCAGCTCCACGGCTGCCTATGCTTTTGGTGACCTCAAAAACTACGAAATCTGCAAGCACTACTATGCCAACAAATGGGGTATGCCCACCAGCAACGTCTTCATGCAGAAGAAGCTGTATGATTCCCTGCCTGCCGACCTCAAAGCCATTATTCGCTGGGGCTTCCGATACGACATGTACAACCAGGACCGGACCTATGTCAGCATGGTTGCCAAGATGGAAGCTAATATGACCAAAGACTGGGGCGTTACCGTCCATCGTCTGTCCGATGCTGATATGCAGAAAGTCAGTGCCGCGGCTCTACCGTACTACGACAAATACGGCGCCATGTCCCCCAGAATGGGCAAGATGATCCAGATTGTCAAAGACTACATGAAGGAAGTAGGATACCTCCAGTAAAACTCGTTAAGAAGCATAGGGTGATAGAAGGGGTGGAAAAATCCACCCCTTCCCCCTGTCAGGAAGGTTACGCATGCAAAAACTGAAGACAGCGCTCTCCTGGATTGACAAGCTAAGTGATGTATCGGGTAAAATAATTGCCTTGATGATAGCGCCGATAGTTCTGATAATCGTATTTGAAGTAGTCATGCGGTATGTTTTCGATAAACCGACTGTCTGGGTGAACGAATTGAGCTGGTACCTCTTCGGCGCTCTTTTCGCGATTGGCGGAGCATACGGCATGTTGCACGGTTCTCATGTTAACGTTGAAATATTCCAGATGCGTCTCCCGCGGAGAGCCAGAGCAGCATTAGATATATTTACCGGACTGCTTACTTTCTTGTTTATCGGTATACTCCTCATCTGGGGTTGGCGGCTTTTCATGTCCTCCTTTGCCGTTCTGGAAAAATCACATACTACCTGGGCTCCTCCCGTGTATCCCATGAAATTTATCGTGCCGTTTTCCGCTTTTCTCATGATACTGCAAGCGATAGCTAAATTCACCCGCGATATTCACACAGCGGTGACGGGAAAGGAAACCCTATGAACATAGAAGTCACGACAGTCCTGCTCTTCGGTTTAATGATTGTTTTTCTCTTTCTCGGCCTGCCGCTTTCCTGGGCGCTGGGCGGAGTTGGGGTTATCTTTATGATATGGCTATGGGGTCCCCAGTCCATGCTCAACGTACCGCTTAGAGCAGTCGGGCAGATGCGTACCTTCGTTTTGATTGCGATACCTCTGTTTATCTTCATGGCGATGGTGTTGGAACGTTCCGGTATCGCTGATGCTCTCTATGAGATGGCTTACCGTTGGATGGGTGGGATACCGGGTGGTCTGGCTATCGGCACCGTGCTTATCTGCACCATGTTTGCCGCAATGGCGGGTATCAGCGGCGCTGCTACAGTTACCATGGGACTTATTGCCCTGCCGTCCATGCTCAAGCGGGGATATGACAAGAATATCGCGACGGGGTGTATTGCTGCAGGAGGAGCGCTGGGTGTTTTAATCCCTCCCAGCGTCATGATGATTCTTTATGCCCTCTTCGCGGAAGAATCAGTAGGACAATTGTTTGCCGGCGGCGTTATCCCCGGCTTGATTCTTTCCGGTCTTTTCTGCGCCTATATCGCTATACGCAGTATCCTGAACCCGGGGCTTTGCCCGGTGCTGCCTAAGGAAGACAGGGCAACCTGGGCACAAAAATTTGCTTCGCTAAAGGCGGTTGTCTTACCAATTATTCTGGTCATTGCCGTATTGGGTTCTATCTTTTTCGGGGTTGCTACTCCCACTGAAGCAGCCGCGGTGGGTGCTTTCGGCGCTGTCATCTGTGCTTTGGGTTTACGCCGCTTCAGCTGGAAGCTTTTCAACCAGGCTGCTGTCAGGACGATGAGCCTGACCAGCATGATTATCTGGATTGTCGTCGGTGCTGCCGTTTTCGTCAGCGTCTATGACGCGGTGGGAGCTAAGGAACTTATCAAAGATCTGATGCTCGGCATGGACCTGCCGCCGATGGGCGTAATTCTCGTCATCCAGCTCACCTATTTTGTGCTGGGCTGCTTCCTCGATCCCACCGGAATCATCATGATTACCACTCCGGTCTTCGTTCCGGCAATCAAATTGCTGGGCTTTGATCCGGTATGGTTCGGCGTGGTATTTGCGGTGAACATGGAGATGGCATTCCTCACGCCGCCTTTCGGTGTGAACCTGTTCTATCTGAAAGGTATCGTCCCGGAAGGCGTGACCATGGGGGATATATACAAAGCTATTGTGCCTTTTGTAGCGCTGCAGGCGGTGGGACTGGCAATTGTTATAATTTGGCCGCAGACCATTCTCTGGCTGCCCAACCTGATATTCAAAGGATAATAACGCCTGTGCTTCTGCTGTTTGTAACGAGTAAATGGGAGTAGATGTGGAACAGGCGTTAGCCGGGACACGTGTCCTGGACCTGAGCGATTTTGTAGCCGGTCAGTATTGCACAAGGATACTGGCCGGCTTTGGCGCAGACGTTATCAAAATTGAGGAACCGGGGCTGGGCGATATTACCCGGAGTATCGAGCCGTTTCTCAACGACGAACCAGGTACGGAACGCAGCGGGCTGTTCCTGTATTTGAACGGGAATAAGCAGAGCATCACCCTGAACCTCAAATCGGCAGCCGGCATCAGGATATTCAAAGCGTTGGTGCGTGACGCCGATATTCTCGTAGAGAGCTTCCGCCCCGGGGTCATGAAGCGTTTGGGGCTGGGATATGCCGCCCTCGAGAAAATCAATCCGCGATTAGTCGTGACCTCCATTACCAACTTCGGGCAGAGCGGTCCCTACCGTGATTATAAAGCATCGCATCTCGTACTATGGGGTATGAACGGCAGCCGCTACACTAACGGACAGCCGGGAAAACCGCCCTGGCAGGGTCCCAACTGGCTTTCCGATTATATGTCCGGCTGTTTTGCTTACAACGGCACGATGGCAGCTCTCTACCAGCGCAATGAGACCGGCATAGGGCAGCAGGTAGACGTATCCATGTATGAAGCCATGATGCAGATGGCGCTGCATCCGGCGGTGATGTATTCCTATTTGAAAAAGTCTTATTACAATCTGGGTATCTGTTACCTCGGGGTTTTTCCGTGCAAAGACGGCTATATCGGTATCAATATGCTGACCCAGCCGCAGTGGCATGCCATCTGCGATTTTTTTGGTCTGTCAGAGCTTAAAGAAGACCCCCGGTTGCAAAATTTGGGGATGATTGTTGAACGCCTTGACGAGGTGCGCGCCATGTTTGCGCCCAGGATTGCCGAATGGAAAGCGGCGGATCTGTTTCAGGCGGCGGTAGAATGGCGCATCCCGGCAGGACTAGTTTCTACCCCCCAGGAAATTACGCAGTCTCCCCAGCATAAGGCCCGTGGGTTTCTTGAGGAAGTAGTTCATCCGGTGATGGGAAAAGTCGCCATGCCGGGTGCTCCCTTCAAAATGATGGAAAGTCCGTGGCAATCGGCGAGGGCGCCACTGCTCGGTGAACATAATGCGGAAGTCTACGGAAGGCTGGGCTATTCCAAAGACGACCTGGTCCGCTTGCGTGAGGGCGGAGTGATTTAAATGGTAAAAATTGCCCCGAAAAAATTAGCATTACCTTTAGCCGGCGTGCGCGTCCTCGATCTGACCGCGTTCTGGTCGGGGCCGTTTGCGGCGAGCACTCTGGGCAGCATGGGAGCCGAGGTTATCAAGATAGAGTCCACGCGCCGTATCGATCCGTGGCGCGGCGCGGCAACTGCTTCCCTGACCGGGGAGAGGACTTACGAAAGGTCGCCATTGTTCAACACGGTCAACCTGGAAAAACTGGGTGTTACCATCGACCTTACTGCGCCAAAGGGCGTCGAACTCTTTAAGAATCTGGTCAGGATAAGTGATGTCGTCATCGAAAATTACACACCACGGGTGATGAAAAACTTCGGGCTGGACTATCCTGTGCTGCATGAAGTCAACCCCAAAATCATTATGATTTCGATGTCGGCGCACGGTTCCACGGGACCATGGCGGGAGTTCCCCGGTTTCGCCTATCCCATGGAACAGATGGCAGGCTTTACCCAGCTTACCGGCGAGCCCGGCGGACCGCCGCGGATGACCGATACTTCTCCCAGTGATCCTGTTGCAGGGGTCAGCGGGGCGATGGCTTTGCTCACTGCGCTGCTGTTCCGGCAGAGGACCGGCAAGGGGCAGTACATCGACCTATCGCAGGTGGAGGCGCTTACTTGTCTGGTCGGAGATGCTATCGCGGAATATTCGATAAACCGGCGCAACCGGACGCGCCCGGGCAACCGCCATCCCTTCTGGGCGCCTCAAGGCTACTACCGCTGCAAAGGTGACGACCAGTGGGTCGGCATCACGGTCGCTTCCGACCGGGAGTGGTCTGCCTTCGGTAAAGCCATCGGCAGTCCCGACTGGGTAAAAGATGAAAAATACGCTGACAGTCTGGGGCGGAAAAAATACCAGGATGAGTTGGATGGCAAAATCGAAAACTGGACTAAAGCGCATGACCATTATGAGGTAATGACTATTTTACAGTCCGCGGGAATCGCCGCGGGACCCGTACTCTCTCCCCCCGAATTGCTCAGCGAACCCCATCTGAACGCGCGCGGTTTCTTTCAGAAAGTGGAGCGGAAACTGGCTGGCACTCATCCTTATCCTGTC